>JAFYOJ010000157.1 GCA_017560225.1 Clostridia bacterium | reverse complement strand
ATTTTACCGCAAATGTACCCAGAAGGGGGAATATCAATTTTTCTTTTTCATGAAAATAGCAAGCGCAATGCCCATGGCAACCAAAAGTGCTGCGCCAATGCCCACAACCCACCATACGTAAGCAGGAAGTCCTGCGTTCTGTGACGCATCGTTTTGCGTAGGTACCTCTGTTTGTGTAGGCGCCTCTGTTTGTGCAGGGGTCTCTGTTTGCGTCGGAACATTCGGATCCATGGATACCGTCTCCGTGTTAAAAGCAAACATAAACCGTCCGCCCGGGGCCACATCGCCATACAAATAATAATCCATAATATCGCCGCTATCTTTCTGCGTCGTAGGATCAATGGTATTATCTGCCCACTTAAAGTTAAAAGAAAGTTTATTCAAATCAGTCAATCCAAGCGCACTCCTGGGAACCGCAATTTGAAGACGGTTACCCGATACGGAGAATTTGCCTGTACCCACCTTTTCAAAGTTCCAACCACCGGTTGATTTTTCAATGACTACATCGTTTCCGGAGGGCGAAACACGGTTAATAACGTATTCAAAACCTTCCCAATTCGGTGAAACCCCCGTAGAATCCGTGTCAATAAGCAGTCGCATCCAAGCCTTATCGGAAGAAGCAGTAAGCTTATTTTTCGTCTCCACCATAAAGTAAATATTATGCTCATCGTATGCAACTTTAGAAGTTACAATATCATTCCGCATCGTATCGTACTTGTAAACCAAACCACTCCATCCGGAAGAGTTTCTTGCTACAGTACTACCTGTGTAGTGATTAAAGGAAAGTCCCACGTCAGCCCACTGGTCTTTCAAGCTGTTAATATCAATGGTTTTTGACACATTTTTATCAGCAGAAGCCGTTTCCGGTTTGCCCACGCCTTTGAATTTACGAATATTATCCACAAGTTGATAGTAGAAGTGATCTTTCAAAATACCTTTAGAAGGTTCGATGTCTCTACTATATTCGTCATTAAAGTTATCCGGGAAACCGTTTTCACTCCCCTGCCACTCTTGGCGGCGCTGGGCAAGCAATTCATTCCAACCGGTTACCAAGATGAAGTCCGGATTTGTTTCCAAGGCATAATCCCACTGTTGTTGGAAACCAAGTCCATAGACATAAGCATCTTTCGTATCACTGTTAATCGTAATTTGGCTATTTTTGTAGGTGTAGGAATAGGAATAATTTCCTTTCACATATCCACGGCCTTGGGAACGGTTCAAATAGTCGTTCATGGCAATGATACCGCCGTAAGGATCGGTGCCGTCGTAGGTGTACGTCTTGTCTGCATTTCGTGCAGGGCTAACCGTCATATACTCTACACTGCCGTCCTTTCGCACGCCGAACTTCGTTTGGGGATACACACTTAAATAACCCCACAAACTGTCTTCAAAGCTGGTTTGATCCACCCAATAAGTCATATAGGCTTTCCGGAAGGTGAAGAATTCCTTCATTTCCTGCTCGATGCCGCCATCATGATCGAGCAATTCTTCCCGTGCAATAATCAAAGGTTTACCTTCCCAATAAAACCACAAATTCGCGCTTTTCTTTTTGGAATAGATGCTTTTATACAGGGATTTTAATTGCGTCACCATGTTTTGTCCATCTGCATCGTTTAGATAAGGATTTAAGAAAAACGCAATTTGAGGAACGTCCACACCGTCTGCGATTGCCTGTTCAAAAACTTCAAAGATTGCGCTATAGGTGTTACTGAATGTTTCTCTACCATTGGTTAGATCAAAAATCAAAACGTCCACACCAGCATCGGCGAAGAGCTCTGCCTGTTTTCTTAATACGTAACGGTCTGTAGTTTTGTAATAACCCCAAAGCGGTTCATTCCAGACATAAACCGACCAATCTCCGGTATTTTCCCAAGCCGGATGATCAAAATCATTCCGAGCTTCAGGATATTGGGCGATGATTTGAGAAACGTTTCTTGGTTTTTGTGCACTGAAATAATCATGAAAATTATGGAAAAACATACCTACAACTTTATCGTTCTGTTTTTCTCCCACAGTTGCATAATTACTAATTGTTCTGCCCAATCCGTCTACCGCCACCCACGTATCCGGTTGTATGGCATTTTCCCCGGCAGAAACGGAAGAAGAGGAAGACACAGACGAAGCTGAAGTAGCGGTGTTACTGCCAACAACAGACAAAGCCATTGTAAACATCAATACCATTGTTAAAAGTCGTTTGCAATTCATAGAATTCTCCTTTTCTCTCTTAAATTCAAAGACTGTAATGATAAAAGCAAAGAGGTCCCGTAAACGAAACCTCTTTGAACTTATAATGGTATATTACTTCTTATTTAGCAAAGGATTTTTTGCGAATCACAACAAATGCAGCGCCAACAGCAACCAATAATACTACACAAAGAGCAATAGAGCTATCGCCTGTAGGCTGATTCTGTACACCCGGTGTAGCCGTAGGTGCAGTTGTAGGTTCAGCCGTAGGTGCAGTTGTAGGTTCAGCCGTAGGT
>JAFYOJ010000156.1 GCA_017560225.1 Clostridia bacterium | reverse complement strand
TTCCTGACCAATATGGATAACGCTTCCTATGCTTTTGAGTTTGTGCGTGGCGCTACCGTGCCTATGATTCTTGGCAATGGGGCGGCGGTTGGT
This sequence comes from Clostridia bacterium, assembly GCA_017560225.1. Taxonomy (GTDB): domain Bacteria; phylum Bacillota; class Clostridia; order UBA1212; family UBA1255; genus RGIG9099. The sequence continues at coordinate 12,015 of JAFYOJ010000156.1, read as the reverse complement.
TTTGCCATTATTATTGTAACGCTGCTCAGCCACGAACATTTTACCCGGGACAAGGGGAGTGAACGCATTGCCAACACGTTCCAGCGGTGGCTTCTGTTGTGTATTGTGGTTGCTTATATTGTGACCAGTGTCTTTACGTATATTCTTCAAAACGGCATGGTCCGGATTGAAACACAAGAGGTTTTTACCGCTGCTATCAATGACGTGGAGGCGGATATTAAAGGAAAGTCCAATGCGCAACTTCTTGCTATAGCACAAAATGTCAAAGCAGACTATGAAGGGGATGCCAATCGTTCTTTGAAAATGCTGTTAGATCAGTACGATATTATTGAGATTAACGTGGTGAATGATAGCGGTATCATTGTCGATTCTACGGAGCCGGATGTAATTGGTACCTATGATATGAACAGCAAAGCTCAATCGAAGGAATTTGTGGATATGCTGAAGATTCAGGATTCCTTTGTACAGGAGTATAGCCCCAGAGGAAAGGATGAATCGATATGGCGCAAATATGCTGCTGTTAAATTGCGGGATGGGGGATTTATTCAAGTAGGCTATGATGCCGAGCAATTCCACGAAATGCTCAATGAATTTGTGGTGGATGTGACTAAAAATCGCCACGTGGGTACAGGCGGTTTTGTGGCGGTTTGTAATGATCAATTATCTATGGTCATTGACAATGAGTATGCTGGTCTTTCTGTTTCTGCCATCGGTATCCAGCCGCCGGAAGAAATGCAACAGAGAAAGACAGCTACCAAACTTTATTCTGCGGATATTATAGATGGCAAGACGGATTTTACCGAAACCTATATGTACGTGTTTAAGTTTGTTGAAGGGTACTGCATTATTGCGGCCATGCCGGAAGCAGAAGCTACATTTATGCGAGATGCTTCTCTTTACACCAGTATCTTTATGCAAGTGCTGATCTTTGCTGCACTGTTCGTATTTATTTATATCCTGATTAAACGAGTGATTATCAATAACTTGAAGAAAATCAACGATACATTGGGCCGTATTACAGAGGGCGATTTGAATGTAACGGTAGATGTTCGTTCTAATGAGGAATTTTCTTCGCTGTCGGACGATATCAATTCTACGGTAGCGACGCTGAAGAAATATATTGCGGAAGCAGCTGCCCGGATCGATAAGGAACTGGAATATGCCAAGCAAATTCAACTTTCGGCACTGCCTACCAATTTCCCGGAGGATGACGAATATAAGATTTATGCCCAAATGATTGCGGCGAAAGAAGTGGGTGGCGATTTCTACGATTTCTATAAACTCAGTGATACAACGGTGGCATTCTTGGCCGCAGACGTTTCGGGAAAAGGAATCCCCGCTGCTATGTTTATGATGACCGCAAAAACCATTATCAAAGATTTGGCGGAAAGCGGTATGGCTGTAAATGATATTTTCACAAAAGCCAATGAGAAGCTTTGTGAGAATAATGAATCGGGCATGTTCGTTACAGCTTGGATGGGCGTGCTGGATTTGAATACCGGCAACGTGCAGTTTGCCAATGCAGGCCATAATCCGCCGCTGTTGAAACGTGCAGACGGTACCTTTGAATATCTGAAGACACGGGCAGGATTTGTGCTTGCCGGTATGGAAGGTGTTCGTTACCGTGTGGGTGAGATTACGTTGGCGCCGGGGGATCGTTTGTTCTTGTATACGGACGGTGTGCCGGAGGCTACGAACGCAGAGAATCAACTGTATGGAGAGGATCGGTTGCTTGCATTTATGAATCAACATGTAAGTTTGGAAGCAACGGAACTTCTGCCTGCGCTCAAAAACAATATTGATGCATTTGTGGGTGAAGCTCCGCAGTTTGATGATATTACTATGCTGATGCTGGATTATAAACCAATAAAAGGAGGTGCGTGTATGACGAGTAAGACATTCCCTGCAAAAACAGAAGCCTTGAATGATGTGCTGGGGTACGTGGAGCAAGTGTTGGAGGACTATGCGTGTCCTATGAAAATTCAAACAGCTTTGTGTGTTGCGTTAGAAGAAGTGTTTGTCAACGTTGCCCATTACGCATACGGAGAGGAAGAAGGGGATATGACCCTTGCCATTGGTTTTGACGAGGAAACCCGTACGGTTACGTTCCGCATGTCGGATGGCGGTGTGCCTTTTGATCCGCTGCAGAAACCGGATCCGGATATTACGCTCTCGGCAGAAGAACGGGAAATTGGCGGTCTGGGCATTTTCATTGCCAAGAAGACCATGGATTCACTGACCTACGCCTATGAAAACGGCGAAAACATACTGACGATGATTAAAAAAATATAAAGGAGATAGAGAACAATGACCATCGAAATTAAGAAAAGTGCAGAAGAAACCATCATCGAACTTGCAGGACGCTTGGATACCACTACCGCGCCTGCATTGGACAAAACCATTCAAGAGGATCTGGGCGACGTTAAGCATCTGATTCTGGACGTACAAGGCATGGAGTATATCTCCAGCGCAGGCCTTCGCGTGTTGCTGAGTGCCCAGAAGAAAATGCAAAAATTGGGTTCTATGAAAGTCATTCACGTTTGTGAAACGGTCATGGAAGTATTCCAAATGACGGGATTTGCAGATATTTTGACCATTGAAGCGTAAGGAGAAACAATCATGAAATCAAGCGTATGCAAAATTGAACAAGGTTCACAAGATTTGGAAGCCATTCTTAAAGAGAGCGAAAGAGTCGCTGCGTATATGGGGCTTACCCACAAACAAACGTTGCAATTACGTTTACTTTGCGAGGAAATGGACGGCATGCTTCCCCATATTATTGACGATTTTGAAGGCGATATTTGGTTTGAGTACGAAGCAAACGTATGCAAGATCAAAGTATCCATTGATATCCCTGCATTCAATACCGGTAAGAAAGCGGAATTGATCGAACTGGCCAAGAACAAGAAGAACGTCGCTGCCATGGGCTTAGTGGGGAAGATTCGCAATGCTATTGAGAATTTCTTCTTAAGCGAAGAAACGATTTGGGCGCTGTCTGTATCCTCCGGCACGTTCCATTTGGCTACCGGATATAGCGAAGGCGTGGATTATACATATCTTTGGAGTTTGGAAGAATACCGCAATGCCATGACAGAAGAAGAACAGCCTGAGGAATGGGATGAATTGGAGAAATCTGTAATTGCTTCTGTTGCGGATGATGTTGTGGTGGGTGTTAAAGGGTCCCGTGCGGACATTGTGATTGTGAAGAAATTTGCATAAGGAGGGACACGATGAAAATTGAGTATCAGAACAAGAACGGTAATTTGAATGTGACATTGGAGGGACGGTTAGATACCATTTCTGCCCCTGAGTTTGAACGGATTATCAATGCAAATTGCGGCGGTATTCAAGCGCTGACCATTGATTGCGAGAAGCTGGTATACATCTCCAGTGCAGGGCTTCGTGTGTTGCTTTCTGCACAAAAGAAAATGAAGGGTTCTATGAAACTCACTAACGTATGTGAGCTTGTTATGGAAGTTTTTGAAATGACCGGCTTTGCGGATATTTTGGTGATTGAATAATGGAACTTGTAAGTGAGGCAATCGTATTCGCAGTACAAGCGCACGACGGAATGCGACGCAAGAAAAGTGACGCACCTTATATTTTACATCCTATGGAAGCGGCTGTCATTGTCGGCACTATGACCGATGATCAAAATTTGATTGCCGCCGCTGCCTTGCACGACGTTGTGGAGGATGCAGATATTGCCATTGAGGAAATTGAAGAGAAATTCGGAACGCGCGTGCGAGAGTTAGTGGCATCTGAAACGGAGGATAAACGGGCTGATTTGCCACCGGCAGCAACCTGGCGCATTCGCAAAGAGGAAACGCTGCAAATCCTGGCAGATACGGACGACATAGGTGTGCTGATGGTGTGGCTGGGGGACAAATTAGCCAATATGCGTTCCATTTACCGTGATTTCAAAGTGGAAGGCCATGCAATGTGGCAGAAGTTTAATCAAAAAGAAGTATCGGAGCAAGCTTGGTACTACCGTTCCATTGTTCGTTTAACAGAACGTCTGTCCCATACTTCCGCCTGGCTGGAATATAAAACGCTGACAGAACTTGTATTTGGAGAAGGAGTATAAAAAATGGAGATTACCTATCGTATTGATAAAGATATTTTGTACATTGCAATCGCAGGAAGAATGGACGCTTCCAATGCGGCTGTAGCAGAAGAACAGATTTTTACCATCAAGAGCGAACATCCCGGCAAACATACCGTGGTAGATGCGGATCAATTGGAATATATCTCTTCGGCAGGTTTGCGCGTGATTTTGAGACTTCGTAAAGAAGAACCGAAACTTGCGCTCATTAACGTTGCCGCAGATGTGTATGAGGTATTTGATATGACCGGCTTTACCGATATGGTAACGGTGGAGAAAGCGTACCCCCGTATGAGCGTAGAGGGCTGTGAGTTCATCGCAAAAGGTGCCAATGGTGCTGTTTATCGCTATGACGATGAGACGATTCTCAAAACTTATTTTGCGAAGGATGCACTTCCGGAAATTAAACAAGAGCGGGAGAATGCAAGACGTGCTTTCGTGCTGGGAATCAATACCGCCATTCCTTACGGCATTGTTCGTGTGGGGGACGGATACGGTACGGTTACGGAGCTTTTAAATGCGACCAGCGTAACAAAAATTATTCGTGCTAATCCTGACGATCTGTCTTTAGCGGCTAAATACTATATTGATATGCTAAAGAGCATCCACGCCATTGAAGTAGAAGACGGAGAGGTGCTGGATATGAAGGAAACGGCACTGGATTGGGCAAATTTTGTTTCTACCCATCTTCCGGCGGATCAAAGTCAGAAGCTTCGTGCTTTAATCGAAGAGGTGCCGAAACAAAATACGCTGATGCACGGAGACTATCACACCAATAATGTTATGGTGCAGAATGGAGATCCACTGCTGATTGATATGGATACGCTGTGCATGGGCCATCCTATCTTTGAATTGGGATCGATGTTTAACGCTTTTGTAGGTTATGCTGAACTGAATCACCAAAATATGATGGATTTCTTTGGCTACAGTTTTGAAACTGCCGGGAAATTCTGGAATTTGTCCCTTCGTATGTATTTAGGGACTGAGGATGACGCACTGTGCCAAAGTGTTGCAGAGAAAGCGATGATCATTGGTTATACGCGTATGTTGCGTCGTGCGATCCGCCGTCCTAACGAGGCTGACAGCTCTGAGAAAATTGCACGCTGCAAAGAAATGCTGGCGCTGTTGCTGAATAAAGTAGATACGCTGCTGTTCTGATGTGGCTCTATTTTGAGAAAATCAATGTTTTGGAGCCACGTTTTCTTGAAAAATGTGGCTCCATTTAAACGTTTTATGGTAAATATAATCCAAAACAGGTTTGTGATCAGCACAAAAAGACTTCATTCGCGTAATTTAGTTCAGATGGAGCCATTTTGGGTTTGACATGGCCCCATAAATGTGATAAGATAACCGGCGTTGCTTCGGGATGTAGCGCAGCTGGTAGCGCGCCTGGTTTGGGACCAGGATGTCGCAGGTTCGATCCCTGTCATTCCGACCATAATCATCAACATTCGTTGATACAAAGAAAGTCCTTATTTTAAGGGCTTTCTTTGTTTTTTGTATAAAAATTATTTTATAACTCAAAAACAACCGCATAAAAAATGAAACCCTTAAGCAAAGGGTTTCATTTTTTAGAATAAAGTCATGCACCGGTACGAGTTTTTTATTTTAACTCTAATATAAAATCGTTGCTTGGCTTTTACACTTTAGATAATCACTCATCTATAGACCAGTAAACTCCGACAATTTCATCTGAAACATCCCAAATATCCCAAGTGGAATTATCGGCCACATAAGTAACATGTCCTTTTCCGCAATGGCAGAAAGCATGTCCGTCATAGTTCATAACAAAATCTTTGAACTTCACTTTTTTGCCACCCAAAGTTGTTGGTTGTTTCCTTTTTATGTATCCCAAACTTTCAAGATAAACACCATAACATTCAGGAGTATTTATAAAGTATCCGGTTTCAATGGATGTATCGACTAATGCCTTCAATACATCTTCCCAAGAATCGCCTGTCATTGCAGAAATTGCACGGATAACACAGTCATCAGTTAATCTTCTGTGAGGGTTGCAGTTATAGTAATGATAGCGAACACCATCTGGTTTCTTCTTGATAGGAATAGTGTCTACCCTGAAAACTTTGTCAGATTTATCATTTCTTGATTTGTTTTTCCAAACATAATTATTCATTGAAAAATCATCAGGGCAACTATATAGCACGCTGTTCACTTGCGTTTTTGTGTAACCAATGCGACGAGCTATATCTTTTGCCATTAAACCTTCTGAATGATTTTCTAATGCTTTTTTTATTTTTCTCCTTATCTGTTCCAAATTAACATACACTCCTATTTCAATTTCCCGAACGAAAATTTCTCTTTCTTTTCACTCAAAGAAAGACGTTCCATTTCGATAACCTCTGTAGATCCGTTCGCCACATCAATTTCATATTGCTTACAGATTTGCTCTTCAAGATAATCATACACTTTTTGAATACGTTTGATATGTAAGTTTTTCATTTCGTTGAGAACCCATTTTGCCACTTCAGAAATATCTGCATATGTAATGATTTCTTTATTGTCAAGCAATATGTTGTTTCCTATTTCGAATAAAACTTCTTCTGGATTAAGAACTTGCTTATCCGACAATAATTTATTGTATAAAAAGCCTTCTCGGTATTCTTTTTCTAAATAGTACGTGAAAATGTTATCCTCTTGAATTACGAAACCGTATTTCTCTTTGACTATCTGTGTAGCTATAGATTCGTCAGGAATTTCATTGTCATTCTTAAATTCGGAGTAATTTATTCCATGTTTTGCTGCTCGCTTTATTATTTCTGCAAAAACTTCCGCGTAGCTCATTTTATTGAGCACGCAGTCATACATAATTTCGTCAATAGTGCCTTTAGACAGCAAGTAGTAATATGTACAATTTCTTTTTTGGCCATATCGGTAAATTCTATCGCGACTCTGATAATAATCTTCTGCACTATACGACATCGCATAATATACAGAAATGCAACAGTTTGTAAATGTGACCCCGTATTTTATACTTTTAGGATGAGCAATGATGTATTTTGCTTCTTTGTTTTGAAATTGTTTAATGCTTTGGTCGATATTTTTGGTTTTGCCATAAGCAGTTACAACTTTTCCGTAAGGTTGTAACGCTCTCTCGATAGATTTAATTTCATGTTCGAACTGGCACCAAATTACCATTTGTTCATCAATATTGCGTTCTGCTAAAACAACTATTGCTTCGATTTTTTTATCGTGCAAATCGGCAATCTGTTTATACTCATCCATCATAAAACCCGAAGCAACTTCTCGAAGTTTTGTGAATACGGCAAGTCTACATGAGGTGGAATAAAACATGTTTGCTTTAGTTCTTTGATTGTCTTGTTTTTTGATTTCAATAATACAATCATTAAACAGTTTAATATATTTCTTCATAATGTTATGAGGAAGCTCTATGTTGATTTTTTCATGTAACACATCTGGCAAAGATATACAGTCTTCTTTGCTTATCGTTAATGACCGTCGAGAAATCAAATCTGCAACCTTTTTTTCGTGTGCGGATGAAATAAACGTGGTTTTGGAACCACTGCCCGTAAAAAACTGTTTTTTAAAAGTCTGAAACGGCATGCTAAAAGCATTTGGATCTACCAATTTCATTTGTGCGTAATACTCCGTGCTATTGTTAGGAGCGGGTTTACCGGAAAGCAGATAAATATAATCAAAACTGTCTGCCGAATGAAACATTTCTTTTGCTGATTTACTACCAGGATTTTTCAGAATTGCACTTTCATCTATTATCAGCCCGTCAATATAGTAATTATCAATATATTCATCGGGATTCATTCTAAATCTTTCAATATTAACTATGTAATGGTCTGCGATATTGATGACTTTTTCAACAAGTTCTTGTTTCTTTTCCAAGATTTCCTCAGTCCAAATCTCATAATCCGCTACGTGACCCCATTCTTTTTGCGGTATAATTTGGTTCTTTGATACAAGACCTTTTTCTACCCATCTGTCGTATAACGCCTTGTAATCCGAAAAGTAAAAAGTACTGCTTAAAGGAGCAATTTTTAGTGTAGGGAAGTATCTTTCGGAATCTTCCATCCAAGCAGTACGTATGATTGCTTTGGGGGCAATTATCAGGAATCGAGCATTATTCTCCTTGAACTTTTTCTTAATGACAGAAAGAGTCATTATGGTTTTACCTGTACCCGTATCAAAAAAGAATGCGAATTTGTTGTATCTTTCAGACAAAAGTAGACCGGCTCTTTGATAGTTAAATAAAAAATCATCATCAGTTTTTACTTCTTCAAATCCATCATCAGCTTTGATTCTATTTTTGATATTGTTGTTATAATCAATATCGTCTTCAGAAACAACATTATTTTCGCCGTAAATGTGCATTATGTGGTGAGGCTTGTAGTTGTATTCTTTAACAAGGTATTCCTTTCCGTTGCGAAAGGCGGTGCCTCTTATCCATCCATTGGAATCCATATATTCTGCTCTGAAATAAAAATTCGGGGACCAAGATGGTTTTTGCACAAAGAACGGAAACTTATACATTTCCATTAGTTCTTGAAGTGTATGGTCAATTGCTATGCTATCAAAGTTGTATAGATAATCTTCTTTATGGTTGTAATTATCTAATTCGCTTTGTGTCGTGACTACCATAGAATGAGAAATGTGTATATTTAATGTGGCGGCTTGTCCGATTGCCCACAATACACTTTCTTTTTCTCTTTTATAATCAGTGTTTGTGTCAACGATAATCCACCCTATATACTTCAATATTTCAAAAAGTTCGTCATCTTCTTCTGCATTGTACCATTCGTCCGGAATATACAATTTGCGGTCATCTGGATACGCTGCAAGACTTGTTTCGTTGTAATCTGGCGAAGGCGCATTTATAATGCGAACATTGTATTCTCGACACAATCTTTTTATATCTTTGAAATCCGCCATTTTCTACCTCATACTTATATTTAACGATCAATTGTTGTTTTTTATTATAGTATATAACTATTAAATTTTCAATAAAACGTTGAAACCTTATATTTAATCATAGCATAATTTGAAACCCGTGCAAGACTTTGCTTACTGCTTCAAAGCAAAAGTATTTCTTGTATCAAATTTACGTTACCTTTACAAAAACACAGCACTTTTCACTTTTTGTGTTAAGTGCTGTATTTTTTTATTTCCCGTTACCCCCAGTGGCGCTTCATCGCTTCGCGCTTTTTACCACACACCCATCAGCGCCTTGGCCACCACGAACCCCAGCAGTCCGCACCCGGGAAAAGTACATACCCAGGCCAGCACCATTTCACCCACGGTGCGCAGATTGACCCCTTTGGCGTCTTGGCAAAAGCCTACGCCCATGATGGCGGTCACTTTGGTGTGGGTGGTGCTGACCGGAATGCCCAATAAAGAGGCTGCCAGCAGGGATAGGGCGGCACCTAAGTCTGCGCAGAAACCGGCACGGGGCGTGAGGGGACAGATGCCGTCACCTACGGTGTCAATAATTTTCTTCCCGCCGATGGCAGTGCCTAACGCCATTACCAAGGCGCACAGGAGCATGAGCCATAAGGGGATGGGGATGGTATTTTCCCCCGGAGTGTCGAGGCCCATGGTCAGACTTACGCCTAAGAGAAATACGCCCATGAATTTCTGTCCGTCTTGTGCGCCGTGCATAAAGGCGGTGGCGGCGGCACCTGCAATTTGTGCCCTGCGGAAGAATTGCGGTCTGGGGACGGCAGGGGAAATCCAGTGAGCCGCCAGGAAACTTAATAAGAAAGAAAGGATGACACTTGCAAATAATCCGATTATCACTTTGATCCACGCCTGACCGCTGACGCCGGAAAGATTTCCGTGAAGGGCAATGGCGGCACCGGTGAGCCCTGCGATTAAAGCGTGGCTTTCGCTGGTGGGAATGCCGAAGAACCAGGCGGCAACGGCCCAAACTACAATGGCTACCATGGCGGCACACAGGGCGATGGACGCTTCGTGGGGATTGGTGCTGAAATCTACCATGTTATAAATTGTAAAAGCTACGTAGGGATTGAGCACGGTCATGGTGACGGCGCCCAGAAGGTTCATCACGGCGGCCAAGAAGATGGCGGGGCGAAGGCCTAAGGAGTGGGTGGCCACGCAGGTGGCAATGGCGTTGGGGGCGTCGGTCCAACCGTTTACTAAAATGACGCCTAAGGTGAGCAAAACCGTGAGGCTCAAGGGGGCAGAGGTAAAAAGCATCTGAATGAATTCTACGAATGAAACCGGCAAGGCATAGCATCTCCTTTTATTTTCAGTATATGCCGGATGATGGGGTAAAATGCATAGGTTTTTATCTTGACTTTGGGCCCCGGGAATTGTACAATAGTATTTGTGAATTTTTTGTGTTCGAACAATCGTAATCAATGGATGAAAGGCAGCAGTACCATGAGCAAATTGGGTTTTGACAGCGAACTTTATATGCAGAAACAAACAGAGCAAATTTTGGAACGAATTTCTAAATTTGACAACAAATTGTACTTGGAATTTGGTGGCAAGATTTTCGATGATTTTCATGCGGCTCGCGTGCTTCCGGGCTTTGATGCCAACGGAAAGATTAAGCTTTTGCATAAGCTCAGAGAACAAGCTGAGGTTATTATTTGTGTGAATGCTGCAGACATTGAGAAGAACAAAGTTCGTGCGGATATTGGCGTTACTTACGATTTGGAAGTCCTTCGTTTGATTGGATTGATTTCCAAGATGGACATCCTTGTAAGTGCTGTTGTCATTACGCAGTATACCGGGCAGCAGGGGATTGAGGCCTTCCAGGCACGTTTGGACTTGATTGGTATTCGCCATTATATTCACAGACCTATTAAAGATTATCCGGCCAACATCAATGTGATTGTCAGCGATGAAGGCTATGGCAAGAATGATTTTATTGAAACCACACGTCCTTTGGTGGTGGTAACGGCGCCGGGCCCCGGCAGCGGTAAGTTGGCGACTTGTTTGTCTCAAATGTACCACGAACATAAGCGCGGTCGTATGGCGGGCTATGCTAAGTTTGAGACGTTCCCCATTTGGAATTTACCGTTGAAGCATCCGGAGAATCTGGCTTATGAAGCGGCTACCGCGGATCTTCAAGACGTGAATATGATCGATCCTTTCCATTTGGAAGCTTACGGTATTTCTACGGTCAATTATAACCGTGACGTAGAGGCATTCCCTGTTTTGAGAACCATTTTAACCCGTATTACCGGAGATGCAAATTTCTACCGTTCTCCTACGGATATGGGCGTCAACATGGCGGGCTACTGTATCACCGATGATGCGGCTGTACGGGAAGCATCTTGCCAGGAAATTATTCGCAGATATTATAAGACCGCCTCCGCTTGTAAACTGGGCGGAGAGAAGACGGATACGCTGGACAAGATCGGCGTGATTATGCAGCAATTGGAGTTGGAACCGGAGAACCGGAAGACCGTACCTGCTGCCAGAGAGAAATTACTTGCTTCCGGAAAGCCTTCTGCTGCGATTGAACTGAAAGATGGCCGCGTGGTAACCGGTCGTATGACGACGCTTACCAGTGCCACAGCCAGTACGGTGCTCAATGCGATTAAGGTGTTGGCGGGCTTGGATGACGATATTTTACTCCTGTCTCCCACCATTTTGGAACCGATTTTGAAATTGACATCTGAAATTTTGGGCAGTGCAAGCCCTGTTTTGAAATTAGATGACGTACTGATAGCGCTTTCTATTTGTGCGGTGACCAATCCTATGGTGCAGGAAGCTTTGAACTGTGTGGAGCAACTGAAAGGGTGCGACTTCCATTCGACGCAGCTTCTGCGCAGTGGTGATGAGGGTACTTTGCGTAAAATGGGTATTCAACTGACTTGCGAACCCAAGTTCCCTGAGAAAGATTTTATGATTTAATTGAATGCGCATCAAAAATGGGTACATTGGCCGTC
>JAFYOJ010000155.1 GCA_017560225.1 Clostridia bacterium | reverse complement strand
TATGTAAGGATCGGCGTCTGTCCCCGCTCATCGGAAACAAGAAGGGCCTCGCGAATCTGGGCATCAGTAAGTTGCGTGCCCGTAGCCACATAGATGTTCTTGCTTGTCACTACGGGGGCCTGGGTGTCCTGGGCTAAAATACTGTCCGGAATTACACTTTGTGTTTGGGTGACCGGCGTTTTGGCGGCACAAATCACACCGCAAGTAACCGTTTTCCCTTCAAATTCCCCTCGAACAAGGGCGATACCCACCACTTGTATGTCGTTCTTGAGAAGCGCATTGGCATTGGTGTGGTTGAGTACCCTTTTACAAAAATATTCCGCACCTAAAGTGGCCTGGGTGCAATAATAGTCCTCGGCGTAAACGGCCGCAGTGAGTGTAATATACGATATTTGGTTAGAAAGGCTCTGCGCTTTTGCAGTTGCAGCGGCATCATCCGGTTGCGCAAGCATGGCAGTGGCAATATATCGTGCATTCTTGGACAGTACATCAGATACCGTGACAGCGGGCAAACCCTGTACTTGGCGAATCGCCGCAATTTCCGTGGCGATGGCCCCTTCGGTTTGCAGAAGAAGTTCGTCTTCTTGACGGGTATAAATGGGTTGGGATAGTTCGATGGAGGGCAATGTGGCTTCTTGCGCCGCTTGAACGCTCCCGGGGATCAAGAGCCCACTTGTCACAAGAATGCCCAACAAAAAAGCTACCGCAAGAAGAACCGAGCCGGTGAAACCGCTTCGCTTCTGCACAGTAGCATACTTCCGTTGTGGTGCATGATATTGCTTCATTGTTTTCTTTGATCCTACCCTTTATCTTTCGTATAAGTACCACGTACTTCTGTATTTTATCATATCAGGGTAGGGCACGCAAGTGGAAGATGGTGGATAGATCCGGTGCTGTCATCCCCTTATTTTTGTTGCAAACGGCGGTACGCCGAGGGGGACATGCCGGTTATTTTCTTAAACGATCTAGAAAACGAGTAAATATCTGAATACTGTAGAAGTTCAGCAATTTCAGAGATACGCTTATCATTTTGAGCTAATAAAACCTTCGCTTTTGCAATTTTGGCACGATAAATGTATGTCGCAATACTGATGTGCATATGCTTCTTAAAGAGATGGGACAAATAACTTTCGCTACAATAGAATTGCTTGCACAATGCTTGCATGCTGACATCGCCACAGATATTCTCCTCGATAAAGCTGACAATTTGATGATAGTTCAAGCCGGCACGATGCTTTTCAATTTTCGTACTCATATCATGTACGTTTTCAACGTAAATGCCATGCAGAATAAAATTCAAAAGCGCATTCAGTGCAGATTCACACAAAGTACGTTTTTCTTTAAGGGTTCCAATATGCTTTTGTAGATACGGCATATAGTGCAAGCTTTGTTCAAAAATATCTACGATAGGCGATGGACAGGTAAAACGTATGCAAGTGATTTGCTCATCAGACGCTTCCGGAAAAACCACATTGCCGCATATATTTGTTGCTTTCATATAGAACATTCCTGCAGACAAGGGCATATTTAACCATGTTTCTGTCATCACATCCGTAATCACAAGCGCCCGTTCCGAACACAGCGGTTGGTAAGCTTGTAAAAGTCGCATACAATATTCACCACTAGCGTAACGACCGGTTGCATTGGTATTTAGAAATCGAACCCCATCTCGTGGAAATACCACCATTCCGGATGAGCTGCGACAAACAGTATCTAATTTAAGGATTACATATTCCTGACTTTGTATCTTCCCCGGCACATCCTTGCTTCGATAAAGCATAACGTTGGTGGCATTTTTATTCTTGCCCTGTTCAAAATCATATACATTCCTATACGAAACTGTAATTGCTTCACCGGGCAAATAATATTTTTTGGGCAAGAAAATCTCGCAAACATTTTCCTTAAAATACTCCCCTTGATCCACATTTCGATAGAAGAGTAAATATTCATCTTCCCGCAAATGATCAAAACAAAAACGAAGATTACCGTCTTCTCCGGAAGTATCCGGCGTCACAATAGAAGCGGAGGAAACCGGGAACAACGAAACTGGCGGATGTTTATATTGCACCGCGCGACCAAATCGTAATTCTTCCATAGTTAACAAAATAGGCTTTTCATAAATATTGTTCAGCAGCACTTGATTAATGGTACAAGCTTCCGCATCAATGTCTATGCATAGTCCTACGTTGTTGTCAATTTGTCCCTCTTCCGGTATTTCAAAACGCAAATATCCAGAGAAGGGTAAAGAAATACCCTTCTCTGGATTACAGAGCGTCAGTACAATTCGAGTTTCATCCTGATCTTTGTAACTCGTACAATTCGTCCAACCTTGCACGCCTACGGTTTGGGAGCCACTCGAATCACATTGCAAGTATACATCATAATATTTCACTCTTTTGGTTGAATGAAATATAGGGATCCAACACTTAATGGCAATCTACTCCTTACGCTTTAATCTTTCGTTTTATCATAACATAAACCACCGCAGATGCAAGCATAACAGAGGCAATCCAAAGCAACGACGTGTCGCCGGTAGGTTGATTCGGTGTAGGAGTAGATGTTGCTTCAAGCGTACTCTCGGGCGTAGCACTGGGACTTTCAACAGGCTTTTCACTAGGCGTTGCACTTGGCTCCACCGCACTCACAGTAAATTCGGTCTTTGTATTTGCCATTAAAGAACCGTTCTCCAAACGAAGAATAACGTAATACGTACCTTCTTCCAACGGGAAATTTTCTTTTCGGTTATCCGAACCGGCATATTCATTACTGAACGTAACTGTTCCTTCTACGCCGTTATTCACTGTAGTATTATAAACATAGTGATAGGCAAGAGAGGTACCTGTCCCGGTGTCACTCTCCTTACGTACTTGGATGGACACAGACGGAGATCCAATTTCCTCCTGCACCACATTTTTCCAATTAACCACAATCTCATTAGCGTTGTTGACCTGTACAGACAACTCAGGGGGAGCCGGCGGTGCACCTACCGTAAACTCCGTCTTCGTTGACTCTACTAAGGAACCGTCATTCAGTCGAAGAACTGCGTAATAATTACCATCAGTCAACGGGAAATTCGCCTTGCGATTATCAGAGCCGGCGTATTCATTGCTGAACGTAACAGAGCCGCTGGCACCATTATTCTCTGTTGTGTTATAGGCATAATGATAAGCCAACGTTACGCCCGTTCCTGTATCATCCCCTCTTCGAATTTGAATAGACGTGGAAGGAGAACCCATTGTTTCCTGCGTTACATTCTCCCACGTGACTACAATTTCATTAGCACTCTTCACGTTTACCGAAAGTGACGGAGCTCCACTACCAGCGCCCTGAACCTCTACAGCAAACATAGCACACAGCAAAGAAAGTACCAATACAATTGAAAAAATTTTTCTCATTTCATTCCACCCTCTTATACAAAATTTAAATATCTATAAACGCACTTATTTCAGATAAGACATCGACGTTGTTACAGCAGCACCATTTTGAGAAATAGCCACAACGCGAGCACCGGCGGTTTCCTGTACAGCAGAAGTACCTACCGTAGAGCAAAAAGCCATTGTAATGCCTAAATATTTACCGCTGAAATCATTCTTCTCATTATACCCGCAGAAAATATGCTTGACGTCTCCCCGTTCATAGCATGCCCACAAGGCGCCTGATTCCCGCTCGGAAGCCGTGACCTTTCTGGTTCCGCTATTCAACGTTCCTTGTACACCGGTTTGTTGTTGATTTCGAATCAATAACTGAAATTGATAAATCGGCACCTGGAAATACATCATGCCCGGAATTTGTTTGCCATTATAGTTCTCTAAAGCAACAGACGTGTCCCAATACCAAAGCAACTGCGAATAGTGTAAACAATCCAAGTCGCTGCCACCGCTTAATTTACGTTTCAGTACAACCTGATCTTCAAAACCCGCCACATAGTCATTCAAATAACTATTGGCATCCAAACACCATACGTTAAATCCAATTTTGTCATTCTTCTTATCAGAATCTTGATCCGGAATATAAACAGGAAGCACATAATTGCTCACACCGTACGTATCGGCGGTATCCGAACCGGAAATACAATAAGGATACGATTGATAAATACGCATTTGTTCCTCACGGCCGAAGCCACTCTTCACGGTCTTCGTGCCTTCAGTAAGTACACCAAATGTGTGACACCAAGGAATCTTCCGTTCTTCCATAGGTGCATTGAGTTGATCCAAAACAGTGCGCAATTCCTGTTCGTTGGAAATGCTACCATCATGCAAATCGCCACCCAAAAGAACCAAAGATGGATTTTCCCTGTTTAGAATGGTTTCAATATTCTCAATTACTTTCGCATCTACGTTTTTCGACACACGAAGATCAGAGAAAATAACGACTTTGAAATTTCCCAGAGAATCAAAGTGTAAATCCATTTTACCCGTCACAAGATCCTCCGGCTTTACCGTCGCAACAGGCGCACCACTGCCGGCAGTAGGCGAAGATGGATTTGTTACGTTTCCGCAAGCCACCAATCCAGCACACAAGGCCATACATACAAACAGGCAAACAACTGTTCTGATTAATTTCTTAGACATGTTTGTTCACCTCTCCTTATCTTAAATCCTTGCAGTAAACCATACGTGTTGTGAAATTAAACGCATCATTTTGGTCAATTTCAATCACACGGGCACCGCGATTGCTTGCATCGAAATACGCATTACTGCCAATGGTTGGCACAAAGCCCAATTGAATACCTATGTAGGTACCCACAAAATCATTTCGATGACAATGGCCCACAAAAATACCCTTTACATCGCCACGCTCATAGCAAGCTTGAATCAATCCGGAATTCAATTCAGGCGCAGAAATACCATCCATGTTCGCACCGATCATGCCCGTTTGATTGGGATTCTGCGCAATATACTCATATTCGTATAACGGAATATGGAAGAACATCATCGCAGCGACCTTTTGACCGCTATACTTCTCCAAAGCAACGGAAGTCTTCCAATACCAACGAATCTGGTCAAAGTGAATGGTTTCATATACGTGTTTTTTCAATCCGCCATAGATTGGTCTATCCAACAGAACTGCGTCCTCAAAGCTCTGTCCGCCATTGCCGTCAATCATATATGTATGGGAATCCAAAGCAAACACATTAAATCCGACTTTGTCTGAATCAGAGCGAAGAACCGGTAACACATAGTTGCCTACACCGTAGACGTCTCCGGCTTTGGAAATATTATAGGAAAAAGATTCAAAAATTTCCTGCTGTTTCTCTTTCCCCGGCGCCCCCATCTTAAAGTTGTAACCACCTTCTACATGGTTCCCGTACACCTGTGCCCACGGAATCTTGCGTGTCTCCATAGGTTCGCTCAATGCTGTCAAATACGTCCTTAAGATACTCTCACTACCCAGTGAACCGCTGTGATTATCGCCACCCAGCAGAACCAAATCCGGCTGTTCCGAATCCAAAATTTGATTCATATACTGAACCGTATCTGCCTTTAACGGGTACGCATCCTGAACGTCCGAGAAGATTACAATCTTAAATTTACCATCGTTGTTAAATCGAAGCGTATGTTTCACATCCAGCGAAAGTGCCGCAATATGATCATACTCATTCCCGCTGGCAGTAACAGAAGCTTGACCTACGTCTATGAAGCTTCCGAGCACCATCGCACAAAGCACGCACAAAAGCAACAATCGTGCAAACAAGGTTCGTTTCATATCTTTCACTTCCTAGTTTATTGCATTAAATCTTGATAAATAGAAGAAACTTGATCTGCTGACAACGGCGTTGTGTACAAATTACAAATGCCCATGCTACCGCAGATTCCCCCCGCACCATGGCCGCCTGCAGAACAGCATCCGGCAAGGGAAAGATACCACGCTGTGTTTGCGCTAGGGAACGTAACGTAGGCACAATTACTAACATATTCATCTACCAACTGGCCATCCATATGCATCTGCAGAAGGTCGCCATCCCAAACACATACGCAATGGTACCACTGTCCCACTTGTGCTTTCTCCGGTGCTGTAAGAATTGCATAACTGCCTTCTAAATTCAAATAGAACTTGATGCTCGCATCGCTAAATACATATAGCCCAAAACCGCCAGCTTCGCAGTTCTCTGCAATACCTTCGTATCCGTCAGCGGGAATGGCATCTAATTTAAAATATACTTCCAAAGAGAAAGCTTCACCCATATCACCGTAGTAATCACCAATTTGCACGTCGTACACGCTATTCTTAGACGGGAATGTAACCACATTCAATCCGGTAACAGCGTCTACGCTTACCGTTTTGTTGCCATACGATTCTATGGCAGGACCGCCCACTACACCATTAGAAACCGTACCATCACTGTTTATAACCAGCTTAAGAATTTCCGGTGTTACAGATTCAACAGGTGTCGGGGTTTGCGTTGCCGCCGGCGTTTCAGTAACAGGTGCTGTAGGCAGTTGGGACGGTGCTACAGTAGGTACGTCCGTCGCAGCCGGCACAGTTGGTTCTACCGAAACCTCCGGACTCATAGACGCAATGGGCGGCTTTTGATTAGAGCCACACGCCGCTACAGACAACATCAAAATACAAACAAGTATGCCGCATAAAATTTTCTTCATCATATCCTCCAAAATCAATAAGTTAACACATAATTTTGAGCCGCCGTACCATAATTACAAATTGCTTGTGCAATATCGGTCGCCGAAGACGATTCCTGATTCGCAATGTAGGAAATGTACGTATTAACACTATATGTCAATGTCGCACCTTGCAATCCTTTTGCATTTTGGAAGCAAATCGTATACTTCTCGGCAAAGCAATCTGCGTAAACAGGAATATACACGTAATATAAATAATTCCCAATAGAAACAAAGTCGGTATAGGTGGTTCCATTCGCCGTAATTGCCAATCCTTCGGTCGTTTCCGCATAGAATTTCACGCGAATTTGAACCGTATCATATAGGCCTAATGTAGCAGCTTTCCAAACATACGCACCTGTATTATCGGTAGCATCTACAGGTGTCGCCACAACACCCTCTATTTGTTTCATATCAACGTTAGAAACATAGCCTCGTTGGGACTCCGTCAACACCTCATTCATAAGATTCTCTGTAGTACCGGTAAAATATTTTTGTGCCTCTGCACCATAATTAAGCAAGCTCACCAAAAGTACCTTCAAGGTCTCCGATGTTGTATTCGCCAGCATATTTACACAGTATTGTTGTACACTATACGCGGTATGGCTATCTAACAGTTCCTCGCCGGCATAAAGCTCTGCCGAAATATTCTCAGCCAAATCTTGGGGTAAAATATCTTCTAACGGGAATGTGTATACAATCTTATTCCCAAGGGTTTCGCCGGGAATGCCTGCCACCGTAAAGGTTTCTCCCTTAAAGATAAATTTCATAGACACATCTTCTGCCGGAATTGTCCGATCAATATGGGCAATATAATGAACCGTAATAGATTCTTTCAGCTCCGGAGCAGCTGCCATAATCTTCCCCGCCACATCGGTTACTTCAAAAGCAACCGTTTTGCCAAATACCTCATTCTTACCGATAATGACCATCACCACTTCATAAGTGCCCGCCTGCAAGAAATGCACCTTGTTCGATGCATCTGCCGGTCGTTCATCATCGGCCATGAACGATAACGTACCCGACTCTCCATGTAAAGCATTGCCGGATGCATCTGTCATGGTCACATAAGCTTCGCTGCCTGAAACACCTACCGTATAGCCGGTATGGTACACACGAATCGCCACGTTGGCAACACCGCTCATACCACTGTAGTTCACCGGGATCGATTCTCCGTATTTAAAAACGGTCTTCTCCATGGCAATCTTCTGTGTCGGTTCAACGGTGAAATCCACACGGGTTTCTTCCTCTAAGGAACCATCATTCAATCGAAGTATAACATAGTATTCTCCGGGAGCTAAAGGGAAATTTGCTTTGCGATCATCCGAGCCTGCATATTCATTACTAAATGTAACAGAGCCTTCTTCCCCGTTATTTATAGTTGTATTATAAACATAATGATAGGCAAGCGCCTTACCGCTTCCCGTATCAGACTGATGACGAAGTTGAATGGCAACAGACGGAGATTCCATAATGTCTTTCGATACATCTTTCCAAGATACCCGAATATGATTGCCAACAGCGAAAGAAAGTGTCTCCAATGTCAGCGTCGGTTTTGGGCCAACGTGAAAATCTACTCGTGTATCCTGTTTCAGGGTACCGTCATTTAATCGTAAAATCACGTAATAGTCCCCATTTTCCAGCGGGAAATTTGCTTTGCGACCTTCGTCGCCTGCATATTGATCACTAAATGTAACAGAGCCGCTTGTGCCATTATCAACGGGATTGGAAGCGGAAGTATTATACACATAATGATAGGCAAGAGCCGACGTACTAGACTCACGCCGAAGTTGAACAGAAACAGACGGAGAGTTCATTGTGGCCAAAGAAACGTTCTTCCAACTCACCACAATTTCATTATTACTATTTACCTGAACGGTCAACGACGGTTTCTCGTCGGCAAACACCTTATTCTGATATGGTTTGCACAAAAACAAAGAACTTATCATCATAATTGCTAACATAAAAGTGACCAATCGCTTCATTTTGTTCCACTTCCTCATAAAATATATTTATGTCATAAGTGTAAATAAAACGCCATTCCTTGTCTATGACCGCCGTTGGCATTTATTTAACATTATCTGCACACTATATCAAAACAAACGTGTTGCAAATGATCCACTATACATAAATTCCGTATCCAAAAGCATAAAAAAATCCCGCAGTTTGTTATAACTGCGGGATTTTCTATGTTGATTTAATTTAATTCAAATTGAATTATTTAACTTCAACAGTTGCGTCTGCTTCCTTAAGCTTAGCTTCGATAGCAGCAGCGTCATCCTTAGAGATCTTCTCTTTGATCGTCTTAGGAGCTTCGTCAACCATCTTCTTAGCGTCCATCAAGGAAGCGCCGGTGAGTTCCTTAACAACCTTGATAACGTTCATCTTGTTAGCGCCTGCATCCTTAAGGATTACGTCGAACTCAGTCTGCTCAGCTTCAGCAGGAGCAGCTTCGCCGCCTGCAGGAGCAGCTACCATTGCAACAGCAGGAGTAGCAGATACGCCGAATTCTTCTTCAAGAGCCTTTACAAGCTCGGACAGCTCCATAACAGTAAGAGCCTTAACTTCTTCAATTAAATTTGTAACTTTTTCGCTAGCCATTTTAAATTACCTCCATAAAATATAACCCTTTGGTTTAATGGCGTGCCCGAATCTTAGGCACTTTCTTGTTGTTTCTCCACGATTGCGTTGAGTACAATCGCAAGACCGCTGATCGGTGCATTCAAGCCGTAAAGAGCTCTTGCAACCAATTCCTCCTTCGAAGGGATCTTCGAAATTTCTTTAACTTCTGCGTTGGAAATTACCTTTCCATCCATGATACCGCCCTTAACTTCCAGCTTGTCGAACTTAGCTTCGAACTTGCAAAGAATCTTAGCAGCATCTGTGTAAGAACTTGCAGATGTAGCGATAGCGGTAGGACCCTTGAACAGCTCCTCTGTGCCTTCGATACCGATTTCCTTCGCTGCTCTTAAAGCAAGCGTATTCTTTCTTACTGCAAATACAACACCGGCTTTACGAAGCTCATTACGAAGTTCTGTATCTTGCTCTACGGTCAAACCTCTGGTAGATACCAATACTGTTGCCAAAGAAGCCTTCATCTCTTCTGCGATCTGAGCAACCTCTGCCTGCTTAGTTTGTAAAATTTTCTCACTGGGCATTCAATCACACCTCCTCTCGAAAATTGAACGCATATATCAAAAACCCTTCTGCACACAAAGACACAGAAGGGTTTACGATTCATTCTCCGTAAAATCTCTCCTCGGCTGGACTTACTCAAAATCTGTTCCGATCTTAACGCCTGCTGTCTTTGGTTCAATCTTGGCTTTCAATATTAAATTGAAATTTCCGGCTTAGCCTTTGAAACGAACGCCGGGGCCCATGGTAGAAGTTACCACGATGCTCTTAATATACTGGCCCTTTGCGGAAGCGGGCTTTGCCTTTACGATTGCATCGTACAAAGTTGTGTAGTTCTCGCCCAACTTCTCTGCTCCGAAAGAAGCTTTACCGATTACACAGTGGATAATGTTTGTCTTATCCAATCTGTACTCGATCTTACCTGCTTTCAGATCTTCAATAGCCTTCTTAACGTCCATCGTAACGGTACCAGCCTTGGGGTTCGGCATCAAGCCCTTAGGACCTAAAACTTTACCCAAACGACCAACCAGACCCATCATGTCCGGTGTAGCTACGATTACGTCGAAGTCAAACCAGTTCTCGCCCTGGATCTTAGCAACAAGATCCTCAGCACCTACAAAATCAGCACCTGCTGCTTCTGCCTCGTCTGCCTTTGCACCTTTTGCAAAAACAAGTACGCGAACCTTCTTACCGGTTCCGTGGGGCAGTACAACTGCGCCTCTAACCTGCTGGTCAGCATGTCTGGAGTCAACACCGAGTCTGAAGTGAGCCTCGATTGTCTCGTCAAACTTTGCTTTTGCTGTCTCGATGACAACATTAAGACCTTCTGCAGGATCATAGAGTTTTGCTTTATCTACCAGCTTTGCGCTGTCTTGATATTTCTTACCTCTAAACACAATAATTCACGCTCCTTATCACAAAATCTTAATCTTGTCGAATTAGTCGACAACAACGATACCCATGCTTCTCGCAGTACCTGCGATCATGCTTGCAGCAGCTTCTACAGATGCAGCATTCATATCTGCTTGCTTCTGCTCTGCCAACTTAAGCAGCTCAGCCTTTGTAATCTTCGCTACCTTGTCACGGTTGGGCTTACCGGATCCCTTCTCAACCTTGCATGCCTTCTTGAGCAATACAGCGGCCGGAGGAGTCTTTGTGATAAACGTAAACGTTCTGTCTGCATAAACAGTGATAACAACAGGAATAATCAATCCTGCGTCCGCTTTCGTTTTCTCATTGAACTCTTTACAGAATCCCATGATGTTCAGGCCATGCTGACCTAAAGCTGGTCCAACCGGTGGTGTAGGTGCAGCCTTACCCGCAGGAATCTGCAGCTTAATCAATGCTACTACCTTCTTTGCCATAAACGTCCACCTCCCAAAATAATTAGAAAAATCTATGCAGTCAATCTCGCATAAGCGAAACTGTACAGCCTAAGTAAATTAGAATATTCTTTGAATCTGAGAATATTCAAGCTCCGCAGAAATTTCGCGGCCAAACATCGATACCTTAACCTTAACCTGAGCTTTCTCGGGGTTGATGCTCTCAACCACACCGGTAAAGTTCTCCAAAGGTCCGGAAAGAATCCGTACGGAATCATTTACTTCATAATCCACAACAGCCTTTGCAGAAGCATCTACACCCAATGCAGCAATCTCTTGCTCTGTAAGAGGAGTAGGCTTATTGCCCAGACCTACAAAACCTGTTACCCCACGAATATTCCGAACAACATACCATGTATCGTCGGTCATAATCATCTTTAACAAAATGTATCCGGGGAAGATCTTCTTCAATGCGGACTTCTCACGACCATCTTTGATCTCAACTTCCTCAAGCATCGGAATAACAATCTCAAAGAAATAGTCTTGCATGCCACGATTCTCAATGACACGCTCCAAGCTTGCCTTCACTTTGTTCTCATAGCCGGAATAGGTATGCACAACATACCAAAGCGGTTCACTGGAAACACCTTCTATAAACATGCTGCTGTCCTCCCTTCAAGTAACTAAAACTGATATTAGCTCCAACGCTCGATCAGCGTCATCAAAGCCTTCATTCCCGAGTCACACAGGAAAATAATCAGTCCAACCACCAGGCAGAACACAAGAACGGAAAGCGTGTTAATCAAAACCTGCTTCTTGGTAGGCCACGTAACCTTCTTCAATTCGGATACGATACCACGGAAGAAGCCGCCAACTTTAGAGCCGACTCTTACAAAAATATTCGGTTTCTTTTGCTTGACGTCTTTCGCCATAATCCACTTCCTAACTGTTAGTTAACCTAACATTACCTAAACTAACCGGATTACTTCGTCTCTTTGTGAGCGGTATGCTTCTTACAGAACTTGCAGTACTTGCTCATTTCGATTCTGTCCGGATCGTTCTTCTTGTTCTTTAACGTTGTATAATTACGCTGTTTGCACTCTGTGCATGCCATAGTAACCTTTACTCTCATGCCGTAACACCTCCATTGCTTAAAAGCGCATTGTCTAATTTACCATACCGAAGGGGACTTGTCAACAATAAATTCCAACTTATGCGAAAATAATTGTAAACTTTTTACGAACATCCCCTTTACCCAACAAATAACGCAACTAACATCCCCAAGAAATTGTAACTATAGAATAAATTTCCCAAGAAGGAGGACTGAATTGCCGTCGTCACGGCCGGCATGCCGCCGGTGCCAAACAAAGATAACACCAACATTACCGTACTAACAACCAAAATACCCTGGCAAAGGCCGAAGACTACGCCACCAATAGTGTCCACCTGGTGAAGCAGAGGCAGTTTCCGAATACTTTTCCAAAGAGGTTTAACCAAAAGCAGGGCCACAAAGGTAATCACCGCCACAATGAGCACAGAAACCGCTTTCACCACCAAATCCGCCACCGTCTTAGCTGCATCGTGAATGCCCTGATCCAGCGCGTCATGGGCTTCGGATTCCTGTAAAATATCAATCACTGTATCCCGCGCGAACACAGGCAGTTCACTTTTCGCCAAGGCTTGTTCATAGCCTTCATCCGAAAGAACCGCCTCCGAAATCGTTGTATAGACCGCCTCCTCCGTAGAAGTGGCAAGGGGCGTCTCGGCCAACACACCACCCACAACGGGCATCAACAAATAGCCCACAAAAAGTGCAATTACCAACGAAAGCGCAGAAACCAACGAAAGAATCAACCCACGCTTGGCACCCAAGAAAATACAAATACCAATCAACGCAAGAATAATTAAATCCACAACAATCATTTAAATGCCTCCTTATCCTTCGAATGAAACCCTATAAAGACCGTCTTGACAAGCCACCATCGCGGTGCGATCGTCTAAATATGAAACCGTACGGATCTTCGAGGAAAATTCCTGTGTACCAATATAATTGCCGGTTTCATTATACATATATACACAATTCTCCGTATATACCAACACGGTGTTCCCAAAGGACAACACGTGTTCAATGCGACCGTCTACTTCTACGCGGTGTTTTTCCTTGCCGGCACTATTATAATATATTAAGGAAGAAATCGTTCGGGAAGACTCTTCCACATTTTCCTCCCGATAAGCAACCACACAATATTTTCCATTGACACAAACCGCATCCGCAATGGCCAGTCTCCCGCCGCCGGCAGACCACAATTCTTTATCTATATCTTTATCCGAGGTAGCGGTGCCCGCTTTACGCAGCAGACGAAGAGACTCCCCGTTGACGGCAAACACAGTATCTTTATTCAAATACGTCAAAATGGGGTAAACCTGACCTTCCGTTACTGCGGTAGAAATCACTTCCCCATCTCGGGTACGCATAAAGACCACAGCACCCGTCATTGCTCCACCGGAGGAATAAACCCCGGACAATGCCAAGAAATCAGGATTTTGGGACTGTGCGCCGGCAATCATGTGATACGTGCCGAACTTTCGGGTAAAAACTTCCTGCAACAATCCATCTTTACACGTTAAATAGGTAGCAGACGTTTCAAACTCACTCTGTTTGCACAGTACCATCAGCGTTTCTCCGGAATCTCCCGCAAAAGCACCGATAATGGGCAATTCCGAATCATAGCGGAAACGTTGTCCATTGCCATCAAAGGCCCAAACACACTTCCCGCCGTACTCAGATAACAGTACAAAAGATTCTTCGCAGCGCATCAAAGGATTCTCAATCGTGCAGTGTACGTTCCACTTCCACACACCGTCCCGATCCAACCCCGTAACGCCATTCTCATCGCAAAGAATAATACTATCCGCCACAGCACCAATGACGTACTCGCCTCTTGGCGCATATTCGATTGTTGTCAACGTAGGCGTAACAGAAATATCCCGCTTAATGCCCATAGCATCCAACATTTTCTCATAGATGCCCAAAGTATAACCCAGCACCAAAATCAGCAAAAGCGCCAGAACACCCAACACCGTACATGTAATCCGTTTCCTGCGGCGCTGTTGTTTCTTGATTTCTTCAAATTTCTTGCGGCTAACGACCTTTTTCTCTTTTGTACTACTCATATCCATCTGTAACCTTTCCGGTGTTTTGGTCTTGTCTTTCATTATACAATTTTTCCACGCCTTTGTGCAAGGGCTAACAAAAACAAAATTCCAACAACGCCGAATACGGGATATATCCCCGAAACAACCGAGTCAAACCCAACGCAGGACAAAGGGATGCCGGCCAAAGCAAGTAGCGGGACCATGAAAGACTTTTGCCCCAGCACACTGCCTACCGCACCTAAATTGCAAGCCGAACAAAGCAACATCGTCAGCGCTAGCACGCAGGAAAAAATCTGTTTTGGCAGCGCCCCAAACGTACCGATCACCGCAGGAAGCGGCATTGCTTGATGAGCAATTTCCGGACGAATGGTGCAAAGGGCAACCAAAATACACGTTCCGCAGGCAAAAAACAAACCGGCGCCCAAAAGACTCCCCTTTCGAATTTCGCTTCCGGAGGCAGAAAGGGCGCCCGCCCTTCCCAAAATGCCCAACAAGAACAGCAAATTATATCCAATATAAAAAAAACTCTTTAAAAACAACAATCCAATATGCGAAACATCCCATTGCGGTGCAAGCGGTCCGGATGGCGCGTAAAATGCCGCAAAGACAGAAACCGCCGCCACACAAAAAATAACGCATGGCGTCACAATGGCGCAAATGCGAGAATAGGCAGCAAAATTGCTATATAGCGCCAGCAAAGAGAACGCAACTACAATCCCGCCCGTACAAATTCCAAACAGAATGGGGAAACGACGCGCCACCGCGGGAAAGACCGGCTCCAACACATCGCGAATGCCGGAAATCATGGCAACATAACCGGTAAAAGAAAACAACAGTATCACCATTGTGTAGAAAGTCGCCATTTTACCCTTTGCCACAAATTTAGAAATTTGGTCCACGCCGGTAAAATGTTGTCCCACTGCAATTTCTAAGATCCAAACGGAAGCAAGCCATAATACCGCGCAGGAAAGAATGAATCCCCCAATGCCCACGGGACCAAAGGAGGCAAAATAGACAAAGATTTCCCGCCCACTGCCAAAGCCCGCACCCACCAATCCGGACAAAAACAACCCGGCAATAACAAAGCCTTTGTTCTTTTTCTTTCGTTGTAAACACATAGAGGGACTGCCTTTCCCGGCATTCCCTCTATAGTTATTCTTTCTAATATAATCTTATTCAAGAAATATGCAGAAGTTCCAGCAAAGCGTCAATGCAACCCTTTATCCCATATTTTTCCGCACTGGAAGTAAGATAGTATTGCGGGCCATAGCCACCGATGTATTGTCCGTCCACATAATAATACATCGTAGAAGCATCGCGCTCTGCGCAGACCACCGTATGGGTAGAGCCATCACGCAATTCATATTCCACGGTACAAAGCACCTTCCCTTGTATTTCCGGCACGCCGGGAAGTTCCAGCGCAGTCATCTCTAAGTAATAAAGCGACGTAAGCAACCGAGAACATCCTTCTCCTAAATCCGAATATTTATCAGAAGTGCGGTGACCTTCAAAGATATAGGTCGGCTGGTTATCTTCATCAAATTCATAAGACAACGTTCTTGTAACGCCGTTCATCGTAATGCGTACGTGTGCAAGTTCTGTATACATCACCATATAGACGACTTCATCCATATACAAGAGCGGATCTGCATCCTTAAATGCAGCAACACTTTCGCCCACCAAATAAACGTCTGTACCGTCTCCTATAGAGGCATAGTATTGTGTGCCGTCCTTGGTTTTATTGCCAATATGAAGCGTGATGGTCTTCTCGGGAGAAGTAAAGGAAACACTATAGGCAGCAGGTGACAAACCGTATACAGATAAATCCGAACAATTTAATTCCGCAATATCTGCAATTTGGATCGCCACTACTTTGGTGATCCAGGATTCAATGTTTGCATTCTTTCCTTTTCGCTCCAGCGGAATGGACATCATCCACACGCGATTGGCATCCGCATCGCCGCTAAGGGACGCTGACAATTCCATCTTTCGCGTGCCGCCCTGCCATACAACAGCACGTACAATTTGTCCGGCGTCTGAGAAATCAAAGATGGTCTTAGAAATTAAATCCACCTTTCGCAAAAAAACTTTCTCCGCAAAACTTTTTGAATACAAATAAATGGTTTCTGAACCTTCCAACCAAACATATTGGGCAGTAGAAGCGGTATTCAATCCGCCAAAAAGCACCGTGTAGGAAGTTCCATCTTCCATGGTAACAACCAGTTTCTTTTGGCCATCAAAACCAAAATCCGATTTAATTTCCTCGGTCACAGCGCCCTCGTATACGATAGCACCATTATTAGAGTAGAATCTGCCCAGCAAAGTCGTCACCGTATCGTTGACAACTTGAATTTCCGGATAGGTGGTACAGATCCACGTATCCTTCTGCTTCTTCAAAGACAAAGTTTCCGTTCCCAAACAGTCCACTGCAATAATCTTATTTTGTGTTGTCTTATCCGTACTGAAAGGAAATACATATCCGCTATTGTCTTCTGCCGTAGGCGTTGCAACCTGGGAATCTTCCGGTTGCAGATTCTTTACAAGCAGGAATGCCGCCACCGCAATGGCAATTAAGAGAATGGCGATAATCGCCGTCTTATATTGTTTCATCTTACAGATGTCTCCTTCTCATCCATACCACAACGCCACCGCCAATAATTAAGGCCGGGATAACAACCATCGAAACAACAGCAAGGGTATTGCTCTTTTCTTTGTCCAATACAACGGTTGTGGTGTCGTAAAGCTTCGCCTCAATCAAATTACCTTCATTTACGCCATAATCACTGATCATCCAGTGCAGCGTGTATCCAAAGGCGCTAATTTCGTTAAGAACAGCCTGTTCGTATCTCTGATAATATTCATCAGAAAAACCCAGTGTAGATCCAAATACAGCGGCATGGGTAATCGGACCACGAACCCCACTGTTGACCGCGGTCGCCGCAACGACCTGAACACCCGATGTTACATTGCCTGCAAAGTCCGTACTCTTACCGGATTCAGCAGATTGAATCAACGGATAATTTTCGATAAATGTAACGTCAGAATCCTGGGCATAAATCTTCACACTGCGGGTGGAGAACAGATAAATATCGTACCCCTTCGGCATATCGCCAAGGGGACCTTTAGGTACGGACGTACCGATAAATGCACTATCTTTGTTTTCTTGAGCAATTTTCTTCTTGTCTTCCGTTTCTTCTACCAAATCCAAGTTCACAGAAAGACCATACAATTTGGTAAGGATTTTATTGAAACGCTCATAATCTTCGCCTCTTTGGTCATAATCTGCACAGAAGATCATCTGACCGCCGCTTTGCTCCAGCCACTCCTCTACCATAGCGGCTTCAAACTCTGTCAAATCATACTTAGGACCAAGGAAGATAAGCACCGTTGCATCTTCCGGTATTGCCTGGCTCTGTGCAAGATCCAAATCCCGAATATCACACCCCAAGGCTTCAATTCGATTAAATAAATTTGTAAATTCAGAACGGCTTCTCTCTTCATGTCCGGTTGCACAATACACCACCGGGAATTCATCCGAAGTAACAAACAAAATTGCCGAGGTCAATTTCTGTTCAACTTGAATGGCAGACTTATACTGATAAATATATTGATAGGTTTGATAAACAAACATATCACTTGCACCAATCCGTCTGGTCTTGTCGCCGCATTTTACAATATAGTCGCCTTCAGAATAGGATGCCGCATCCGTTTCTCCAACCAATTTTCGAATTAAACCGGGATTGCTGTCCGGATCTTTGTAAGAAATCTTCACGTGGTCATACTGTGCATATTGATCCAAGACGCGGATCACTTCTGCACGATCGGAATCGGACTCCCCTTTGGTTCGGTCATATAACGCAACAATTTCCACGTCTTGCTTAAGCGCCTTTAAATTCTTGTCCGTAACTTCCCCAATAGAATATAATTTCTCTTTCGTAAGATCAATCGTAAGCTGCGTGGAGAAACTTTCCAAAGCTAAATTGGCCAAAACAAACACAACCAGCACGGCAGCCACCAAAACAAGGGCATTGGTACCATATCGGAAATCCCGTCGCACACGGGCTGAAATAAATTTCTTTTCTTTCTTCTCTTGTTTCATTCTTCCGCACCTCCTGTTAATTCCAACGCTTCCGTTCCACATTCATCACCGTAAGGAAGACGCCCACAGCCGTGAAAGAAATATAGTAGAACAAAGAGGCCAGATTGAAACCGCCCATGGCAAAATCAGAATACCGTTTCAAGGGAGAAAGCCATTGCAGTACCGCACCAAAGTTACCGCCCACCGTACTACCAATGGACTGCATAAAATAGAAAATCAACAACACAACAACGCCGGCAACTGCAGCAACCACTTGGTTCTCCGTAAAAGAAGAAACAAACAAACTAACCGCCAAATAACAAGCGCCCAACAAAATAAACGCTACGTACCCACTGAAATTTCTGCCTGCGGGGATACCACCGTCAATCATGAAGGTCAGCATAATGGGATATATGAATGTAATCCCGATCATCACCAAATAAAGGGTAAGACCTGCTAAATATTTGCCCACAACCACGCGGCTCATAGGCATCGGCGCCGTACGAAGCAGGACCTCCGTACCATTCTTCTTCTCATCGGCTAATAAACGCATGGTAATCAGCGGTGCAAAGAAGGTTAGATACGTAACAATGCTGGATAAAACATCCGAAAAATAAACGGATCCTTGCACTAAATTCCGTACCCAAAAGAACAAACCTACCAGTACCATAAAGAATCCGATGATACAGTAAGCAACAGGAGAACGGAAATAAGCATTCATTTCTCTTTTATAAATTGTCCACATACCTTGTCCCGCCCTTTCACTGATCTGCACTGTTCTTGTCTTTATTGACGATATCAATAAAGATTTCTTCTAACGTTCTGCCCACAGGACGAAGTTCCAAAATCGCCATGGAATTTCGGCTAAGTTCATTAAAGAGAGGGCGTCGCACGTCCACGTCTTTCCCGGATTCCACCATAAATACGGAGGCATCCTTGTCCACACGAATAAAGTCAACTTTCCGCACACCGGGGGTCTGGCTAATAACTTTCTGCACAGAGGATTTGTCCCCCACAATGTGAATGGTAAATTTCCGAACGGAACCTTCTGTAGCAGAGAAATCCGATACACTGCCGGAGGCTGCCACTTTACCGTGGTTGATCATAACAACAGAACTGCACACCGCTGTTACCTCCGACAAAATATGGGTACTCAAAATAATGGTGTGATCGTGACGAAGCGCACTGATCAACTTCCGAATTTCAATAATCTGACTGGGATCCAAACCAACGGTAGGCTCGTCCAAAATCAAAATAGGGGGATTGCCCACCAATGCTTGTGCAACACCTACACGCTGCTTGTATCCTTTCGATAAATTCCGAATCAAACGCTTGCGAATATCCCCAATCTTCACCATATACAAAATATCGTCCAGCTGTGCCTTTCGCACTTTTTGGGGTACGCTCTTTAAATCGCAAATAAAGTTCAGGTATTCCTGCACCGTCATATCCTGATACAAGGGAGGCAACTCCGGCAAATATCCGATTTGCTTCTTTACCGCTTCCGGTTGCTCCATAATTTCATATCCACCCACCTTTACAGACCCCTCTGTATAGGGAATGTAACCGGTAAGAATATTCATCGTCGTAGACTTCCCGGCACCATTAGGTCCCAGGAAACCCAGTATTTCGCCTTTCTTTACATGAAACGAAACGTCATTCAGGGCCTTAATCTGCCCATAACGCTTCGTCAAATTGGTAATTTCAATCATAGCAATACCTCCGCGTGTACATTCTATAAATAAACCGTGGCATTCTCGTGGGTTGACTGTGAACAAAACGCAAACAAAATTAGCAATATTCTTTCCGTTTAAATTGCTGATCCGGACAGTACGTAGGTACGTATTCCTTTAATTTCTCCACAACCAAAGCATCATTTCCTGTATTTAATACAGCGCCAAAATCTTGCAGCATGCGCTCCACTTGCGCCCACTCAAGGGCAAAAGGCTGCGCCACCAAAATACCATCATGCTCCGTCTTTGTAGTTTCTTCCACACTTTGAAGCAGCTCTTCATAGAGCTTCTCACCGGGACGCAGGCCCACGTACTCAATCTTAATATCCACATCCGGTGTGTATCCGGACAAGCGAATCATATTGCGGGCCAAATCCGCAATCTTGACCGGCTCGCCCATATCTAATATAAAGATTTCGCCGCCTTTAGCCATAGCGCCGGCCTGAATCACCAACCGGGAAGCCTCCGGAATGGTCATAAAGAAACGGGTCACTTCCGGATGGGTCACGGTAACAGGACCCATTTGAGCAATCTGTTTTTTGAACAAAGGCACAACACTGCCGTTGCTGCCCAATACGTTACCAAAACGTACTGCCACATACTTCGTCTTACTTTGGGTGGAAAAAGCTTGGACGATCATTTCTGCCATCCGTTTCGTGGTGCCCATTACATTGGTGGGATTCACTGCTTTATCCGTAGAAATCAACACAAAGCTCTTTACCTGATGACAATCACAAGCACGGACCACATTATAGGTGCCAAACACATTATTCTTGACTGCCTCTCCCGGGCTATCCTCCATGAGCGGCACATGTTTGTGGGCTGCCGCATGGAATACCACGCCGGGCTTTTCTTTGTTAAACACTTTATCCAAACGAGCATAATCCCGAACAGAACCAATATAGGTATCCACCGGAATCGTCAAACCATATTCTCTCTTTAAATCGTGGACTAAATCATAGACCGCATTTTCGTAAATATCAAACAAAACCAGTTTCCTCGGCGAGAAACGAAGAATTTGGCGACAGATTTCCGAACCAATCGATCCGCCGGCACCGGTTACCAACACAGTCTCTCCGGTCAAATACGAGCTAATCTTCTCAATATCCAAGCAGTTCTCGTCTCGCTGTAAAATATCGTTAATATCCACATCCCGAACCTGTCCAAAAGACACTTCCCCGGAAAGGACCATATCATAAAGCGCAGGCAATGTCTTCACCGTACAATTGGTCGCTCTGCATCGAAGAATAGCCGTGCGTCTTGTCTCAGCGGAAGCAGAAGGAATGGCAAAGATAATCATGTCTGCCCTTAACTTACTTGCCGCCTTGACAAGCTCTTCTTCCCCGGATGCGTAAACACGAATATTGTTAATCTTCCCGCCTACCTTAGCAGGATCATCATCAATAAATCCGACGACTTCATATCCTTTCTGCGGATTTCTGGACATATCTTTCATTAAGGAAATTCCCGCATTGCCGGCGCCGTAAATCATAATCCTTGTCTTGCCGGTACCGTAACGATAAGCCGCCCACAGTTCCTTGAACATAGCATACGTTCTGGGGATCGCTCGAACACCGATCGTCCCCACAAATTCCATGGCAATCATAATCAACAACACGCGAACAGAGAAACGCCACTGCCAGAAAGTGCGAAATACGCCATCTGCTGCCACAAGCAACAAAGCCGCGCCCACATTGGCCATAGCACACTTAAACATATCTTCAAAGCAAATCCGTCGCAGGATAATTGTATACAGATCCAGCAAAATAAAGCAGACCAAATAGATACACAGCCCCAGTATTAAAAACAGTAAATTCTGCGGCAGAAAAATAAGTGTCATGGCTTGTGTGCCATTGACCACAAACTGTCCAAGTATATAGCCCGCAACCAAACCAAGAATGTCAGTCGCCAGCAGAAGAACTCTCTTTAACTTTGCTTTTGAGAACAAATAACTCATCTCACAATTCTTTGTCACATTACATACATTTTTATTTTATCACATTAAACTTTTGCTGTCAAAATTTATTCACAGAATAGTAAAAAAGGGGCCTCATTGTATGACAACCCCTTTTCTTATCCATTACTTATAATACACCAAACTGTGAATCCAAGAACAACTATCAAAATACGCCCCTAAATTCGTCTTATCCGATCCCGGATCGTTGATGGTGAAATTCCAAGGCGACAACGTGCCGCTGCTTCCGGTATAACCTGTAATTACAATCCAGTGATTGGTGCCTTTATACGTTTTCCCGCCAATCAATACCGGCCGGCCAGATTGCAGTATTTCGTACGCCTGCTGCATACAGCTTGTCCGATCCAAAACCGACGTCTTTACATAGTTTGACGGCCAGTACAATGCGCCACCTGCGGTGAAGCTCATCTTAGACGCCTGCACATCGGGCGTAATCACTCCGCCGGTACGGTAAGACTCCATCATAGAAATACCGGTCAGCGTGCATCCAATGGAACCAATGGTGCCCCCTTGTGTTCCAATCGGATAATTTCTCCATCTGCTGTCAATTTGCTTGAAAGACGGAATATTCAATGCAACCGCTGCATATTGCGTGTTAGGCTTTGGAGTAACTGTCGGCGTTTGCGGTTGCTGCGTCTGCGGTGTCACCGGCGCTACGTATGTACTGCTTACGTAACCCACTTTCACCCCATTGTACAAAATCCGCGACCAACCGTTCTCCTGGGACAGCAATACGAAAATCGTACCTTTCTCCAACAATGCTTCTACGCCGTACCGGGTGCCCGGACCCTTTCGTACATTCAAACCTGTCTGCTGTGTATTGACAAACCCGGCAAGACTATTCATATCTTTTGTAATATATTGAGCTGCGCAGTATCCGTATTTTCCCTTCCCGTATTCTACGTACCACCAATCTCCCCGCTTTTCTAAAATGGTCACGTAAGACCCCTTGGGGAGCACCGCCAAACGATTGCTCGTACTGGTTGCCTCCTGCCGAACGTTCAGTCCGGTACTTTGTGTAGTTACAATACCTGCTCCAGATGATTGGGTTGCAGCATGAAAACGGGGTACGGAAATACAAACCATTAAGCAAGCTAATGCGCAACCGGCTACTATTTTCCTTCTCAGTTTCATGTTCTTTCTCACTCCTCTATCACATTCAATCTGTCTGCAGACGAGTAGAAGCATAACACATTCAAACCGAAAAAGGAAGACCTTTCGGGCTGGTAAATTCACCCACGCACACCGGATTGTCCTTTCGCCCCACTTAGCGTCACAGCGCCCGCCAAAGGCCCAACCAGCGTAAAACCAAAGACAATCGGCAAGTGAGAAAGGGAGAGGGGTACTGTCCGGAAAATGCTTTGCAGTGGCGGCAAATAAATGACCGCTGCCATCATCAAAAGAGAAATTCCCACAGAAATCACCAATAAACTATTTTCCCGCAAATCCATCTCAAATAAAGACTTATCATAGGACCGACACTCGAAGGCATGCACCAACTGAATCATTACCAGCGTCAGAAACGCCGCCGTCCGACCCGCATCCTCATCCCCGGAAATCGCCAGAATGCTCACAAACGCACCCAATGTACACAATCCCGTCAAAATGCCGCGAAATATAATTTGAAAGACAATTTTCTTGGTGAAAATCCCCGCTTCCGGTTGAATAGGAGGACGCCGCATCACGTCCTCATCCGGCGGATCCAATCCCAACGCAATGCCCGGCAAACCGTCCGTCACCAAATTCACCCATAAGATTTGTATGGGAAATAAAGGCAGCGGAAGTCCCGCCAGCACGCCGATAAACATCGTAATCACTTCGCCTAAATTACAAGCAAGCATATAGCGAATAAATTTCCGGATATTATCGAAAATGGCTCTTCCTTGTCGCACCGCTTCTGCAATGGTCACAAACCGGTCGTCCACCAATACCATCGCTGCCGCTTCCCGGGTGACGTCGCTGCCGGTACTACCCATACAAATCCCAATATCGGCCTCTTTCACCGCCGGCGCATCATTCACGCCGTCTCCCGTCATAGCCACCACGTGCCCTAACCGCTTAAAAGCCTGCACAATGCGCAATTTATGGATCGGCTTCACCCGCGCAAATACAGAAACGCGAGAAACAGCTTCCGTAAGCTGTGCTTCATCCATCTTTTCCATTTCCTCTCCGGTAAGCACACGACGGCCGTTCCCCGAAATACCCAATTCCGCCGCAATAGCAGCGGCCGTTTTCTTGTGATCGCCGGTAATCATCACCGTGCGGATTCCTGCCTGCCGGCATTGTTCAATGGCCTCTTTCGCCTCCGGCCTTGGCGGATCTGCAAGGCCGTAAAAACCGGCAAAAGAAAGATCCCGTTCAAAGTCCTCCGGGCGCAGACTCCCGGCTTTGGCTGCTGTAATTCTTTGTGCCTCTTGGGCAGTGAGCTTCCGCCAACCACAGCCAATCACCCGCAGGGCCTCTCCTGCCATACGGTTATAACAGGCAGACAATTTAGGGGCATACAGGGAATTCTCCACACATTTCTTTACCACAATGTCCGCACCGCCTTTGAGCAAAAGCAAGTGCTCTCCTTGAGGGGTTCTCACCACCACGGACATACATTTTCGATTAGAGTTAAAAGGAAATTCATACAGACGCGTAAAAAGGGGCGTTTGTTCCTGTAAATATGTACCAATTTGCGCAATGGCGCGCTCCGTGGCGTCGCTTTCATTGTTGCAGGCGGTGCCAATTAAAACCATTTTACCCCGCTCCCCCGCCGTACGCGCCGGCAGAATCTCCCCGGGCAGCACCACTTTCCGCAAAGTCATTTTATTTTGGGTCAATGTGCCCGTTTTGTCGGAGCAAATCACCGTAGTGCCCCCCAGCGTTTCCACAGCGCTGAGTTTGCGCACCAAAGCCCCTTGCTGACATAAACGCTGCACGCCTAAGGCAAGAGAAATGGTGACAATGGCCGTTAGGCCCTCCGGAACGGCCGCTACAGCAAGAGAAATGCCGGACAGCAACATATCCAGCACCGGTTCGCCTTTCAGAATGCCGGAAAGGGTAACAATGAAACAAACCGCCAGGCAGGCCAGTACAATATATTTACCTAATTTGGAAAGTCTTTTCTGTAAGGGGGTTTCTTCCTGGGAAACGCTGGAAAGAAGTGCGGATATTTTACCCATTTCCGTCTGCATTCCCGTGGCTGTAATTTCCACCACGGCGTTGCCACCCACCACCTGCGTGCCTCCGTATACTTCGCCTGTGGCTTTTGAAACCGGCTCCGATTCGCCGGTGAGCATAGATTCGTCCGCCCGGAAGTCCGTGGCTTTCTTTAAGATTCCGTCGGCAGGTAA
Source organism: Clostridia bacterium (assembly GCA_017560225.1). Taxonomy (GTDB): domain Bacteria; phylum Bacillota; class Clostridia; order UBA1212; family UBA1255; genus RGIG9099. The sequence goes on along the minus strand of JAFYOJ010000155.1, from coordinate 12,639 downwards.
AATGTCTCCTGCTTTGACACACACATAATCCCCGGGGACTACCCGTTCTGCCGGGATTTCCTGCACCTGCCCGTCCCGAAGCACGTGGGCTTTGGGCGCAGACATCGTAGCAAGGGCCTCTATGGTTTTCTCTGTGCGAAATTCCTGAACGAAGCCTAATATGCCATTAGCAAGGACAATGCCCACCATCACGAAGGCCTCGATTTCATCCCCCATAAAAATGGACACGCCGGTACAGGCCAGCAAGATTAAAGTCATTACGTCGGCAAATTGTTTTAAGAATAATAAGACCACCGGGCGTTTCTTGCCTCTTTTGATGATATTCTTGCCATATTGTGCCAGTCTTCCGGCGGCTTCTTTGGAACTGAGTCCTTCCATCTTGCATGCACTCCCTGTTTAGTCAAAATCAGGCAGTCGCTACGTACTGCCTGATTCAAAAAGTATGCAAGATTGTCCGAAAGTATGACCGGAAAGTGCCTGCGGTTAGGCGTTTGGGTGAAAAATGACTTTTTTGACGATTTTCGCCCAACGTTTGGGTGAAAACACGAATTTCTTGGGTTTTAACCCAAAAAATCAAGGGTTTACGCCCAAAAGCAAAAATTAACACCCAATCCTAAACCGGCAGAAATTAAAATCAACTGAATCGCAGATAACTTTTTCTTAAACACTTTCAGTGCCAGCCAATAAATACCAATCAAGAGCGCAAAAATAATCACAGAAATCCAGTCAGCCTTAAACTCCGTCAGGCTCACGTAGCCCAGTGCTTTGGCAAACAAAATCACACCGGTAGACAAAATCAGTCCAATCACCACCGGTTGCACACCCCGAACAAAGCCCTTGAAGATAGGATGATCCGTGAAATTTTTCAAAATGGCCGCAATCAGCACAATAATAATGAAAGACGGCAACACAACGCCCAGCGTTGCCACAAGACTACCTAAAAAACCGCCTTGCACAGCGCCGATATACGTCGCCATGTTGACCGCCACCGGGCCCGGTGTAGATTCGCAGACGCCCAGCATTTCAGAGAAGCGAGCTTCTGTTAGCCAACCGTATCGCAGCACCGTTTCCTCAATCAAAGGAATCATGGCGTAGCCGCCGCCGAAGGTGAAAAGGCCCATTTTAAAGAACTCTAAGAAAAGGGTTAAATAAATCATTTTACCCCCTCCTTCTTGGCGCCCACAATGCCGTACACCACAATGCCGATCAAACCGCCCATCAAAATCAAGAATACAGAACTAAAGGACACGGAGAATAACTCCATAGCCAACATAATGCCCATCACGATGACGAACATGCTCATCGGCAGGATCTTTCGGGGAAGTTTCTTAAACAATCCGTAACCCGCCCGCAAAATCAGGAATGCCACGGCGCACTTGATGCCCGTGAAAGCCCACGCAACCAACCGGAACTGCATAAAGGCATCCAAGAACAAGGAAATCACGTAAATAATCACCAAAGAAGGCAGTACCACACCGCAGGTAGCCACAGCACTCCCCCATATACCACGGCGCTTATAACCCACGTAGGTAGCCATATTGATGGCAATGGGGCCCGGAGTCGATTCTGCAATGGCCAACATCTGCACCATTTCTTCTTCCGTCATCCATTGTTTCTTCTCCACAATGGTTTCTTTCACCTGGGCAATCATGGCATAGCCGCCGCCGAAAGTAAACAAGCCAATTTTGAAAAATGTCCAAAATAATTCCAGCATTTTACAATGCCTCCGTCAACCAACAAATAATATGGGATGCAAAGCCGTGATTGCAGCTTGCGGAAATGTTGTCGTGCTCCCAAAGGGTGCCGGTACGTTCTGCCATAAAGGTAAAATACCCTTTGATTTCTTCAATCAACTTTTCTTTCATGCCCCACCGTTGCAGCAAGTCTAACCGCAAATAGTTGCCGATAAAGGCATTGGCGAAATAAATCTCCGGGTACGCCCCCGTCTGCTTTCTTTGGGGACCGAAATCCTCTGTTAAGATGCGGAACAATTCCGGATTCGCTTCCGGCGTAGCGGCGCCGAAGTAGAATGCATAATACTGGCACACTTCCGTACATTCCCCGGAAAGCACCAATTTTCCATTTTCCCGCACCGCATTATCGCAGAAGAACACGCCCTCTCCCGACAAGGACCACGCCCGTGCCGTCTCAAGCAGTGCCTCTCCTTCTCGAAGCAAAGCATCGTCCTGATACAAACGGCCCATGACTTTCTTCATAGCCGCATACAAGAAATTGGAGGGGAAGTTGACATCCTGCACCAGATCATTGGCCTTGGACCATTCCACAAACACCCAGCGCTCCAAATTCTCCAATAAACCGTACTCATTCTCAAAACCTTTAAAATAATGCAGCAATGCATACATGCGGTCTTTCGCCAGATCAATCAAGGCTTGATCACCGGTGCGCGCCAGGTATTCTTCCAATTCCAGTACGTACCACATCGCCCAGTTGGGGATAAAGTTTCCATCCCGGAAATTCGCAGGATAGCACATGGGCAGCATCCCTGCCGGCAAATTTTCAAATCCATCCGGCAGCAAGAAATTCTCCAGGAAGTTTCGTTCCACTTCGGATTTCCCCGTAAGCACCCGTTCTACGCGGGACGTAAAATAGCTGTCGCAAAGCCAACCGGCCCGCTCTCTGGAAGGACAGTCCATATAAATATCCACCACGTTCTGCCGGAAAGTTTCAATGGCCGCATCATAAATCTTCTGCAAAGCAGGATCTTGGAAGGTCTTGCTTGCAATGGGGCCAAAGGAATAGTTGCGCAAATGGACGTTCTCCACGGTGCATGCACCGTCTACTACGCAAAGCTGCAAATAGCGGAAAGAATAAGGCTCGTAAGAAAGAAGCTGGTGGGTGCCTGCCGGCAAATGCCAACGTACCACTGCCGTAGTGGCCATCCGCACATAATTCAACGGATTTGCAGGATCCTCTTGCAGAATTTCATCAAACAAAGCATAAATTGTAGTGGGTTCTTGGCAAGTTACCGTAAGGCCGATCATACCGGTCTTCTCGCAGCCAAGATCGAACAAAGCATAGGAATCCTTTGCAAATGTTAGCGGATTGCCGTCGTATTCGGTCCGTTCCAAACGATTGGGACGGAATTCTAATTTCTGGGCATCCCATACGGAGCAAGCCTCAAACTCCGCAAAGTCGAAAGCCTTGAATTCCGGTGGCAAATTCGCCACAAAATCCACGTATGTAGGCGCTTTATCCGTATGGATCACTTGGCCGCTGGCCAATACGTGTTTCGCCGGAACCACCGAGAAATCCGGATAGGGAATGTTTCGGGTAATAAAAGTCCCACCCTCGCCCAATTCCAGTACTACAGGTGTATGTGCATCTCGGGTGTAATCATACACCTCCGCAATGGTTCTTTGAATAGAGAAACGATGGGTTTTCTGAATCCGCTCTGTAATGAGGGTGCATTTGAAAATATTTTCACCTGCCACATCCGTCCGAAGCACCACGTTCCCCGCCGAAACCACTTCCGCGCACAGAAAAGAGGGCTGACGGAGATGCTGATAGGAATCCAAATAGGCCCCTAAGCTCTTAATTTCCAGTACATTATTGTCCTTGGTAAGATGGCCGTCCAGGGAAATCTCATCTACACGGAAGAAACCGTGGGCGGTGCGGGCAGGGCCGGCGCACAGAAAGGCCCCGTTTAAATAAGCCACGTAGGAGCAGGCAGCGGTGATGGCCAAGGTGGCCTTGGGCATTTTGGGAAGTGTCCCGGCAAAAAGAAGATTTACATTCATTTCCCGACTGCGATCCTTCGCCCAAACGGGTTTAGCTGCTGTAAAATGATAGGCTTGACTCAACATAATCAAAGGCCCTCCCTTTTGGAATTATTCAATATGGGCACGCAAAGTGTCCTTGATCTTGTCTTTAATCTCTGTCAACTGGTCCTCCGGAACGCCTAATACGTCATATTTAATGCCATCACCAAAAGCATACAAAGTGCCGAACATACCGTACCCATTCAAGGAGCAAGTTTCAATTTCCCAGGAAGCATGATCTTTCAACTGCATTTGAAGCAATTCATTGATATCCCCCGACGAAATGGTGGTTTTGGTGTTGTTGGTAATGGCTTTCATAATGTCGGAGAAATTGGAAAGAGCCGTTGCCGTAGTTAATTTCTTGAAAACAGCCTCCATAATCCTTTGTTGATGAACACCACGCTGCATATCGCCACCGGGCATATTATATCGGTGCCGCGCGAAAGCCAGCGCCTTATCGCCGGTGATATAGTTCGGTCCTTTATAGAACGTATACACATTTCCATACAAAGATGCATCGGGAATGGTGGTAAAATTAAAATCTGCCTGCACCGTGATACCGCCCAACGCGTCAATAATATTGATCAAAGAATGGAAATTCACACGAACATAATAATTAAACTGAATATCATATAACGCTTCCAAGGTGCCCATGGAACAATTCAAGCCATACACACCGGCATGGGTCAACTTGTCCATTTTCGTCGTATCACCCAGAAGCGGAACATACGTATCCCGCGGCGTGTTAATCAGTAGGATTTTCTTGGCTTTCGGATTTACCACCGCAATTTGGTTGACGTCGGAAAGACCATTATCTTGCGTCGGCCATCCGTCGCGGGTATCCACGCCGGAAATATACACAATAAACGGGGTCTTGGAAACGCTGACTTCTGTCAGACTAATACTTTGCTCTACCCGCAAGTTGGTGGGCAACGCCCGCGCCCACGTGGTAAATGTGCTGTCAATATTTGTTTTGATATTGCTGAACAGTACCTGATCCAATATAATGGCATCCACGGAGTCATCCTTCAAGGCCGCAATCAATGCATCGTAGTCTGTATATTCCGTAACCTTTAAGTGATTATTCAAAGACGTGCGAAGACGGGCTACTGCTTTCTCTGTGGTGTCATTCATTTCATCAGGTCGAACACCGAAAGTGCAATATTCCAGATCTTCCAAATCTTGATAGGAAGATTCCTGCTTGACATAAATACTTACAAGAATCGTCGATACGTTTGAACCTTTATTGGAGTTGTAAATACTCTCGTAGAAAAAGCGTAACAAGGAAACGCCGGAAATAGAGGAAACCAGCATCACCACACTCATAACCAAGCTGATAATACTCGTGCCCGCAGGTCTTTTCTGCAGACGAAGAGCCATATACTGTACCGCAAGTAACGATACCGCAACAATCAGCAAAACAGCAAAATACAGCGTAGGTAAAAAGGACAAAATGCCCACGTATACAACAAAACTGATGACCGCAAGTACTTCTAAGGCAAACAATCCCCAGGAACCCCACCGCAAACCCAAACGCACACGCTGTTGTATCCGTTTTGTGCGGGCGGCTTTCTCCATATCAATTGCCAGCATTTCAAATTCTTCATCTTTGCGAACAATCACAATCTCGTCAGGCTCCTCTCTACGCCTTTATCTTCCCCAAATCCAGTATGCCCATTAGGCATCCTGCTCATCTTCCGGTACTTTTTCCATACGGTCCCGGTATATCACAACAACAACAATACGATAAAGCAAAATCAGCGTTTCCGTAATCGACACACTCAGGGCAAGTGTAACCATATTAACGTGATTCGTCAAGAATAAAAATCCCAACATAAACAGTTGGAAGCAAGCGCCCACCACCGTAGAATAGTTGGCATGTTTCGTCAAGTTCATCGCCGTCAAAGTCGGGAATCCTAAAATATAACTGGGCAGCACCACCACGCCCACCGGCAGCATAGCACGAAGCACGTTGCCTGCAGGCCCGTAATCCGCACCGAAGAACCACATACAAAATGGCTCTGCAAAAATAAATACCCCGGCACAGAACACAAAAATAATCGGTTCGAAAACAAGCAGCACTTTCTTGACTAACTTAAAGTCTTTATGCTTGGCCATATAGGGATATAAACTGTCCGCAACAGGGGAAACACCATTCTTGCCCACCGTAATCAAACGATCGGCGGATGTATAATACCCCGTTTCCGCACCACTGCCGGAGATAATATCTAACAACACCGTATTCAATGCCGTATAGGCGGTTGTGGCAATGCGAGAGAAGAAGAAAACAGAGGATTGTTTTATTTCTTGTACTACCACGCCTATGCGGACCTTTGTAAATCGAATCCCGAAAGCTTTTACAATATGCCAATATGCGGCAATTAACGCCACACCATTGCCCACAATGTTAAAAGTAGGAATCATCCATACATCTTCCGGGCCACGCAAAAACAAGAATACCGCCACGGTGAAAAAGGTTTTAATCAACACCGTACGCACCGTAATGGCCGTCATTTTCTCTAATCCCCGATATAAATAATCCGGCATTAAAGAGTTTAAGAACGTGGCAATAAAGGTCAAAATCAATACGGTTTCTTTTTGTTTCCACGCCGGGATTACCTGACACAAAATGAATAAACACACAAAAGATGCCAAGGCAAGTCCAATCTTGCACAAGGTAATAGCGCTGAATATTTCCCGCAAACGACCTTTATTCTCCCGTTCTCTGGAAACTTCTTCTGTGGCAGAAAGCAGGAATCCAAAGTCGATAATGAGTTGGAAATATACGACAATCGCCATAGACGCATTGAGCACGCCGCCGTAAACTTCCGGCCCCAGCACACGACTTTGATAAGGTGCCACCGCCAGCGCCAAAATGTACGTGGAAAATTGAAGAATGTACAACATAATCGTATTCTTCAAAAGCACGCCCCGTTTATCGTTAAAATCAAATTTGCCAATCTTCATAAAAGACCCTTTCCTATAGCCCTTTTCGCAACTTAAATAACCAACCGATAAGTTTGTATTGTCGAAGATGCAGCAAATAATAGACCAATCTTCGCGCCTTCGGCAAATCGCTGCAATCCACTTTTCTGTATTCCGGGAACTGCGCCGCCATATATTCTTCAAATTCTCGAAGGAGAGGGTGTTTCGGGTTACCTCGAAGCACACGAACTGAGGCCGCTACATATAAATTCTCCACACACAGACGTTCCAGCGTTTTATAGTAAACGTCAAACAATCCATTTTCCCGATACCAACCCAACAAATCCTCAAAAGCATCAATAATTTCCCGATTGCGATCTAAGTTCGCCGAGTTCATAATCGATCCCGCGCGTTGGTAATATACATAGAGCGCGTCCGGAATCCATAAAATTTCCTTCGCCAACGGGAAAAGTTTGGTTACGGTGCGGATATCCTCATACCAGGCCCGCTCCGGAAACCAGATTTGATTTTCTGTAAAAAGGCTTCTGCGCCACACCCTGCACCATGCGCTGGGCGACAATAACATATACTCCGGGCGCTGTCGCAAAGAAAAAGGCGTTTCTGCAGAAAAAGCATGTTCTTTCTCATAAGGATGAATCCCGCTTTCGTCTTCTATTAAGAAACAGAAGGAGAAAATATCCACAGCGGGATAACGGATGGTCAATTGATGCAATTTGTCTAACGCACCGGGAACAACCGTGTCATCGCTGTCTACAAAAAAAACATAGTCCCCGCGCGCTTCTTGAATACCGGTATTCCGCGCGCCACCCAATCCTTTATTTTGTTGATGAATCACCCGAATGAACGTAGGGTATTCCTCGGCCAGACGATCACACAGGACACCGGACTCCCCGTCGGTAGAACCGTCATCCACAAGCAGAAGTTCAAAAGGCACCGTCACTTCCTGCAAAAGAGACGCCACACATTTTCGTAAATACTGCTTGGTGTTATAAACGGGGACAACCACACTGATCATTTTACCGCGCGCCCCCTATTTGCTGAATTTCGCAATAATTGCATCGGCAATTCGTCGGCTGGCAAGACCGTCGCCGTACGGGTTAGAGGCCTTGCTCATAGCCGCATAGGCATCTTGATCGGTAAGTAAACGCATGGTTTCTTCATAAATGACCTGTTCATCGGTACCGGTCAGTTTCAACGTGCCGGCATCAATGCCCTCCGGTCGCTCCGTAGTATCACGCAATACCAACACAGGCTTCCCCAAAGACGGCGCTTCTTCTTGAATACCGCCGCTGTCTGTCAAAATGATATACGAACAGTTCTGGAAATTGTGGAAATCAAATACTTCCAACGGTTCAATTAAACGAACGCGGTCGCAGCCCTGCAAAACCTCTTCCGCCGCAGCGCGCACTAAAGGATTCTTGTGAATAGGGTATACCACTTTTATATCGGAAACCTCATCTAAGACACGACGAATGGCCCGGAAGATCTGCTTCATAGGTTCTCCCAAGTTCTCCCGTCGGTGGGCCGTCAACAGAATCATACGGTCCTCTCCCACCCAATCCAGCACTTCGTGGTGATAGTCAGCTTCCACCGTAGTTTGCATAGCATCAATGGCCGTGTTTCCGGTGACGTAAATCTTGTCCGCGGGAATATTCTCTTTCAGCAAATTATCCCGGCTCAATGTAGTCGGTGCAAAGAACATATCTGTCATACAGTCGACCATCTGACGATTCATTTCCTCCGGATAAGGAGAATATTTATTATAGGTGCGAAGTCCCGCCTCTACGTGACCGATGGACACTTGGTTATAGAATGCCGCCAGTCCGCCGGCAAAAGTGGTGGTCGTATCGCCGTGGACTAAAATAATATCCGGCTTTGCTTCTTTAATTACACCGTCCAAGCCCTGCAGCGCACGGGTTGTAATATCCGCCAAAGTCTGTCCTTGCTGCATAATATTCAAATCATAATCCGGATGAATATCAAAAGTAGTCAGCACTTGGTCCAGCATCTCTCGGTGCTGCGCGGTGACACAAACAATACTTTGAATTTCCGGGCGACTTTCTAACTCTTTCACCAAAGGCGCCATCTTAATGGCTTCCGGACGCGTGCCGAAAATACTCATTACTTTAATCATAGTCTCCACAATCCTTTACTTCGTATTATGCCTTTAAGTCCGACTTGATTTGCGTGGTGGAAATATTTTCCGTTCTGGGTAAAAAGACCATCTCGCACAACTCCTGTAATCCGCTAAATTCATTGGAATCTGCCCAGTCACTGCCCATTACCATCACGTCTACGTTATATTTCTTAATATCCTCCGGCTTTTGTTCCCATTTTTCTTCAGGAATAACCAGATCCACGTAACGAATCGCCTCTACGATCATCTTCCGGTCCTCGTAGGAGTAATAGGATTTCTTGCCCTTTATAGCATTGAATTCATCCGTGGACACGCCTACAATTAAATAATCGCCTAATTCTTTCGCGCGGCGTAAGATATTCACATGCCCCTTATGGAGCAAATCAAACGTTCCGTAAGTAATAACAACTTTCATCCTCTCAACTTCCTTCCCTCTTTGCGTACACGGAAAATAAATTTCACGTGGCTATTATAAAATCGCTTAATCCGTTTCGGTTCTTTCGCAATGCGATAAAACCATTCCAAATTATGACGAATAAAGAACGCCGGCGCACGCTCTTTACTGCCGCTGAGTACATCTAAGCTGCCGCCCACGCCCACAAAAATACCTTTCTCGAATTTGGAAAAATGTTTATAAATCAATTTCTCCTGTGCAGGAATCCCCAGGGCTACCAAAATAATATCCGGCTTCGCTTGGGCAATTTCCGCAAAAGCCGCGTCTTTATCCGGCACGTAGCCATGAATGGCGCCCGCAATTGTCAGATTAGGATATTTTTCTGCCAATACACGGCACATAGCATCCAGCACTTCTTGTTTGGACCCCAACATAAAAATACTTTTCCCCAATTCGTGGCCATATTGCATTAAATTCTCCGCAATATCTACGCCGGGGATTCGCTCCGCCACTTGTACATCCAGCATAGCGGCGCCTTTCACAATACCGATTCCGTCTGCCACCACCGTGACAGCATCATCCATGAGCAGTGCGTCCATTTCCGGATCTTTCTCTCCAAACATAAAGGCTTCCGGGTTGGCAGTCACAATAAACGTCTTGCGGTTATTTTCCAAGTTTCTCCGCAATTCCGCCATAAATGCGCTGTTGGTATTTTTGTATAATCGATCAAAATATTGTTTCATACCGCTGTGCCTCCGCAGGATTGAATCAATGCAACCCATTTCTTCTCCACGTTTTCTTTACTATATACAAGTACCGATGCTCGGCCATTTTGTCCAATCTGACGGCGATGGTCTTCATCCTCAATCATTTTACCAATCGCCTCTACCATCTTACCCCGATTCCGCGCCGCAATCAAAATGCCGTTCTCCTCGGATCGAAGAATTTCTCCGGCACCCCGGGCGCTGTCGTAAGCCACACAAGGAAGTCCCATGGCCTGCGCCTCAATCAATACCAAACCAAATGCCTCTGTATGGGAGGTCATCACGTAAATCGACATCTCTTGCATCAAGTTGCGAATTTGTTCTTGGGTGCAAAATCCGTGAAAATGAATTTGATCCCCCAGCCCGGTTTCTGCCGCTTGCTGCTCCAAAAGGGCTCTTTGTTCTCCATCACCCACAAGATGCAATGCCCAATCGGGATGATCTTTCGCAATGCCTTGATACACCCGAATCAGCTCATCCATGCCTTTTTCCGGAGAAAAACGACCTACGGAAATAATTCCCTTCCCGGTCAGGGGCGAAACAGTTTCCGGGATCACTTCCAAATGATGAGGAATATACACACAAGAAACACTTGGGCGAACACGGGTTTTGTAAAATGCCGCCAACTCTGCCGATACGGGCATAAAATAATCCATCTTGGCCACAGCCTTGACTTGCTTGCGAATATATCGTTCATCATTGTTATGATGGTTATGTTCCTGGGCAATGCAAACCGCACCTTTGGGCGCGTGTTTGGTCAGCAGACGATGGTACAAATATCGGGAAGAAATAAATATATGGCCGTCGCTGTTTCGAACGGCCTTCTTCATTAAGTGGGTACGCAAATATAAAATACGTAAACTGCGACAAATTTCCCGCACAATAGAAATCGGATTCTTGCTTGCAATACTTTTCCGCAATTCCTCTTTATTGGGACGCAAATTTTCTTGAAGATAAGTTACCTTCACCTTGGCATCCACCGGGAAAGCAGGGACCGGTCCCATCTGATAAGCAGATAAAATCTCCACAGGATAATGCGCAGACAACAGATTCGCTTCTGAAATCACCGCACGCTCCGCACCGCCACAGCCCAGATGCAAGACTAAGAATACAATTTTATTCTTCTTCATTTTCATGATGAATTTCCTTTAGCAGTTCCTCTTTGCGGCGCTCATTCTCCTCTGCCACATCAAATCCTTCCGTACTTTCTTTCTGGAACAAAATACGCAGTGTAATGAGAATAATCTTAATATCCAACCAAATGGAATAATGCTGAATATACATTAAATCCAAGCGAATTTTATCATAGGGGCTGGTGTTGTATTTCCCATAGACCTGGGCGTAGCCGGTCAAACCGCCCTTTACTTTCAAACGGTAACCAAACTCCGGCACGTCTTCCGCATACTTGCGTACGTGCTCTAACCGCTCCGGACGAGGACCTACAACGGACATATCGCCTTTCAAAATATTGATTAACTGAGGAAGTTCATCCACACGAATGGCACGAATTACGCGTCCCACTTTGGTGATTCTGGGATCCTTTCCCGTTGCAGGAATTACCTCTCCCATCTTCTCCGCGTTCACAATCATGCTCCGGAATTTAAGAATATCAAATTCTTGATAATTTCTGGTGGCACGGCGTTGACGGTAAAATACAGGGCCGCCATCCTCCAATTTAATGGCAATAGCAATAATAAGCAAAATCGGCCATGTCAGCAACAAACCAAGTCCGGAAAGGAAAATATCGAAAATCCGCTTTACAAAACGCTGGGCACGAGAAAGACCGGTTCCTCTGATCAAAATAATCGGAGTGTCAAACAATTGAATATCCTCTGCGCTTCGTATAATAACGTCGGAAATCTTGGGCACTGCATAGACAGGGCAACTATTTTCATAACAGAATTTCAAAATATCGTTTCGAACTTCCGCCCGAATATCATTTAAAATAACAGCATCATAGTTCAGTATTTCTTTGCAAATGGTGTCTATGTCCTCTTTAGCAGAAATCAATTTCTTGATACGGTACTTATCCTGACGTGTATCCATTTTGAATTTTATACTAAGGGCATTCTCTGTACCAAATACCATAATCATGTTGTGGGGTTGGTAGAATTTATGGAATACTGCGCTGCTGAGACAGACCATTAAGAATGCAAGGAGCAAATTCACCGCCGTAATAATCGCCATAGGGACGGGAGTAACCATTGCATTTGCAATCAAACAAAGCTGGAAATACGTAATAATATTGGCAACAAATAATGCAATCCACTGTGCCAAAGAAAGCTCAAATTTCCGCAGATTTCCATACATGAATCCCTCCGTGTTATGGAACAGGACCCAAAGCACCAACGCATAGACACCCATCAGCACATATTTACCGCGAACCAAGTAGTCCGGGAACAGTGCACTGGCATACCCATGGCGCCACCCTACGTAGTATGTAATAGACAATATGGCAATTTCAACAAACCCAAAAATCGCACGCATCATGCTTTTGCTGATGTCCTTGCGTGTTCCTTTATTTTGTTTCGTGCTATCTAACTGCATAATTATTACAACGCCTCTCTTTCAAGATGCTTGTCCATACTTTCGCATATCATACCAAATTTTATCCAATAT
>JAFYOJ010000154.1 GCA_017560225.1 Clostridia bacterium | reverse complement strand
CAGGGGATCGTTGAGTTCCCGATAGTCAAAGCCGTTAAAGGGCATGGTATCGGTTCCGATGGGAGCCGAAGAATATTTCCGGATGATCGCCGCCTGAAGATGGACGAAATTCTTGTGGCTCTTAAAGTGGGAAAGATTCCATTCCAGCTTGATGTGAGGGTTGTGCCAGGCGTTTGCCGGGACGGGTACATCATCAATATCGTCGTAGGCTTGACTGAAAAGGTTCAGGTTCCAGGCTTTGTTCAAACTTTCCACGTCCCCGTATTTTTCAGTCAGATGTTGGTGGAATGCCTTCATGCAGTGATCGCAACAACAGCCGATGCCGTTGTGGTAGATTTCGTTATCGATCTGCCATCCGATAACACCCGGATCTCCCCCAAACTCTTTCGCCAGTTTTTCCACGATTTTTTCGGAATAACGGATATAATCGGGGTTGTTGGAGCAGCAATGCCGTCTGCCACCGTGGCTGTTCCGAACACCGTCTTCGTGAAGCATGGGGGCTTCGGGGAATTTTTTGACAAACCAATGGGGAGGCGTTGCGGTAGGGGTTCCCATAATGACACCGATTCCGGCGGCATGCATTTTGTCCACCACCCGATGGAGCCAGGCAAAGTCGTATTCCCCTTCCACAGGTTCCATTTTCTTCCAGGAAAATTCCGCAATGCGTACCACGTTAAAGCCGCATTCCTTCATTTTCTCAGTATCAAAATCAATTAGTTCCTCATCCCAATCCTCGGGATAATAGTTGGCGCCAAGCAGAATACGATTCATAACTTTGTTTCCTTTCCTTCTCTCTCGGTTTATTTGCATTATATCACGCAGAGCATAGGGTGTCAAGAATTCTCCGGGGGGCGGCCGTGCCGTCATAGGTTACGTTCACGATTAACCTGTCCGCGATCCCCCAAAGACCTGCTTTATTCCCTTCCGCCCTCTGCCAGACAATCCTCAATTTTTTCGTTGAGGAGCCTTCTGAAATTCAAAAGATTCGTTGCGGTACCCGGATGGGTGAAAAACGTCACGTTGCCAAAGTAGCCTTCAACAAACTCCCCGGTTTTTTCTTTTCCGATCAGTTTTTCAAGCAACAGCAGGGCACGCATATCGTTGATCCCCTCGTAAAACACCTTTTGTCTGATCGACTGTACGCATCCGTTTTGGGCAGGATATACCAAATAGCTGGTCCCCGGATTTCCGCCCGAATAAAAACACGAATTGATGTAGGGATTGGCAACCCCCTGCGACAGCATGTCGTAGTAAAAATTATATCCCCAGTGCAAAAAGCCCTCTATCTCGTGCATATACATTTGAATTCCGATCATGCGGTTTCGTTCCCCCGAGCAGTTCAGTTTACGGTTGCTCAACCCGTCGAAGCATTGTCCCCCCGTATAATAAGCCCAGAGGTGCTTTGCCCGCCCGTAAAAATCGTGAATATGGTCGGTGCATACGATAGGAGTCTGCACGATTCTTTCCTTGTAGATTTCATAATGCGAAAGCGCATCGCCCACGACGTATCCGTCCAGAAGGTTGCCCACCGCCTCTCTCGCCTTTCGGTAGGATTGGATATTTTCCATGGACGGTTCGTCGGAAATATGGAACACAAATTTTTTATCCCATCCTCTTTGCTTCAAAAACGCAAGAAGTGCGGGGATATATGCGTGCAAAAAGGCGGTGTACTTTTTACCCCAGGCCGCGTCCTTCCAGCCAAACAGCTGCTGATACCTTCCGTTGACGGTTGCCATAATCTTGGGTGCCGAGCTTGCCCCCCATTGCGAAAAGAAATGCGAATGCTCAAAATACTCTATTCCATTCTTTTTCGCAACCGATATATATTTTTCAAGCAGGGAGAAATCGAAGCGATACTCGCCGTTTTCAAGCTTTACGCCCACAAGCTGTACGGTTTTCCGCTCCTTCCCCACCGGTGTATCCAGCGGAGGGGTAAAGCAGGGGGTAAGGAGCAGATTCATTCCGTTCAGGCTTGCCTTTTTTATGTAATCGGCAAAAACAGGCCAAAAGCGGTCGTCAAACGGCTCCACCGCATGTGCATCGCACAGGCAGTCACAGTGAAACCAATTGGTGTATTTGAGCTTTTGCTTTGGCAAAGACGCAGGGATAATTTTCAGGCCGACGGTTTCCTCCCCGATTTTATTCCCTGTGCCCTGTGCGAAAAATTCCACCGTCAGTGGATACATGCCGGCTTTGAGCCTTTTTCTCTGTTCGTTAATTGTGATCCAGACACAGCGCCAGCCATCCGATTGGGCAGATATATGTAACCCGTCGTCTTCCACAAAAATCGTGGTTGACGGGAATCGTTTCTCCCGAATTTTGGGATTGATCTTTTTCTCAAACAAAGGGTCGGGGAACAATCCGGCCCGGTATTTGTCGTTTAAGTTCGGGGCGCTTGCCTGAAACACCGGCACAAAGCCCACGTCAAAAAACGAAACCGGAAGCTCGGTGGAAATACGCGCATAAATCGTATCCGAAACCATCGTGTTTTCCCGGAATTTATAGGCGATTTGGAAGGAAAACGGTTCGTTTTCCAAAAAAGAGCACAATTGGAGCCGATCCCCCTCAGAGGGAGCGATTTCCGGAAACACCTTTGCGAGAGAATGCAGTGCAATTGTCTGTAACGTCCATTCGTTCATACCCGAATCCCCTTTCTTTTCCCTTGCAGAACCATCCGGCAAGGTCAAAAGCCCCATGCACACCCCGTGACCGGATATCTTTCATCAGCCTTTTTTCGTATGCATGGCCTTCTCCTTCGCCGGGGCTTGTTGCAGTTATTTTATAACAAAGTACAGCCATTGTCAAAACAAAAAAAGTTTTTCGACAAAAACTGAAATGTCATCCTAATGATTCATTGGCCGCACAGGGATGAGAAACTAAGCCCACAGCTTGGATGAAAACGCAAAGGACAGGCCGCTTGACCTGTCCTTTGCCTTACCGTATCATACAAAATTGCGATCTGCTCCTTCGATTCCGGTTTTCAAGTGCTTCACAACCGCTTTCGACCTTGATACAGGAAACACCTATTGCCTGTGCTTTCCATAAAAATCCAAAGCGAGCAGGATATGGTTGAGGTAAAGTTCTACTGCTCGCGTAATCGAAACCGCCGTACCAAGAGCTTTATCAAATACAAGATCGGAGTGTTCAAGCGTACACTTCCTCGGTTACGTAGGATGCGTACGAAGCGGCATTCGGGCCGGTTGGATATTCACTGGAGCTTCCGCAATAAACAACTTTCATCCGATTTTATCATATACTCTTACAAAGTCAACGACAAAAGCATCATCAACAAACTCCCCTTTGATTTCGTATGGAACGTCTTCCTCGCTTTCTCCATTTAGCAAAACCCTTTTCTTCGCACTTGAACGATATCCCTGAATCTCTGTTGTGAGCAGAATAAACTGCGGCACGTGAGATACGTGTTGATTGCATCTGGATACCTCTTTCCCATCGCAATAGAAAACGTAGCCCTCCGGTTGCCAGTCCATGCCAAAATAGTGCCAGCCGTCTTCGGTCTCTTCCAAGTCGTAGCCTACTCTTCCCTCGTTCCTAAACTGTTTCCCATATCCACCCATGATATTTCCCGTGGTCGCTTTCCCCCGTTTGAAGCATTCCATAATATCGGATTCTATTCCGCACCACTCCGGCTCAAAGCGCGCACCTATCGTGGGGGATTGTGTCCAAAAAGCACTCCACATAAGCTCGGGATGCTTTTGGAATTTGCATCTGCACTCATAGTAGCCATAACGGTGGACAAATTTGGGTGCTTGCAATTCTTCAAGGGGCCATATACCGTCCTGTCCCCACGGATTCTCTCTGTTTGTGCTCAAATAATCAAAGGAGTTTGACCCTGTTTGCAGCTGCGGCGATACGTATCTTCCATCAACCTCCACTCGATGAAGCTCAATATGACTATCGCCGTCCAGAACAATGCCCTTATCGGTATATCCGCTAAACCGCTTGCCCCAAAAATTCAAGCGGAAGTCCCATTTCGTTCTATCAAGCTCTGTTCCGTCAAACTCGTCTGCCCATACAAGTTTCCATTCCCCATCCGGCAAGTAGCTGGATGCGTGACCCTCAACTTCGTACTTATTCATTTTCACAGTTCCTTTCCTACCGAATTCCAAAATTCTTAATGCCGCATAAAGAGGACAAGGCAAAGCCATCCTCCCATATTGACATTTCTTCAATTCCATTGTATCATATATATTAGTGCAGTTATATAATATTATTATGTTATTTATTAGAATTCTTATAATTTGGAAGTATGGGTTATGGCTCAGATCATTCTGCCGCAAATTGTCTCCATAGGAATATTTAATTCCGACATCGCAATCAAAAACAAAACAACTACCAGCGTCAGAAAAACCACAATGTTTGAAATCGACCTTCCCATAGAAAACGGAGGAATTGTCTACGTGGATTCTGAGCAATCGCCCATTATCCCCAACACGGTGATATGCGTTAAGCCGGGACACCAGCGGCATACAAGGCTTCCCTATAAATGCTACTATATCCATATGATTTTGGAAGAGGGCGCACTTTACGATATGTTAATGAAAACGCCGTCTTTCATTCCTATCACGAATTTCCCGGAATATCTTTATTTGTTCAAATCCCTCTGTAACCACAGGGATTCCGAAACAGAATCCAACGCCGTCATTTTACAAAGCCTGATCCTGCAACTTGTCTACATGCTGAATAAGGATTCCCAAAAACTGGAATACACCATGAAGCTAAAGAATCTTGAGCATGATATCGTGGAGGAAGCCATCAAATACATAAAAGAGCACCTTTCAGGCGACTTATCCCTTGATGCTGTGTCAAAATTCGCATCTTACAGTCCCATTCATTTTCACAATTGCTTCAAAGCCGCAACCGGCACAACACTCCACGAATACGTAGAAAACTTAAGAATCAAAAAATCCATGGTCCTTCTCTCAACCACCTCCCAAACCCTGGCAGAGATCGCATTGCAATGCGGCTTTTCTTCGCAATCCTATTTCAACTACGTATTCAAAAGGAGAACGAACATGACTCCAAGGGAGTACGCCAAAAAAGAATGTACCCGTTATCTATACGAAAGCACTTCACGCACCGAAGGTGTGCTTATCGTGCCGCAAGGCACACTTAGTTGAAAAAAGAGCAGTTTAACGGTGCGTAAGTATAGGTAAGAAAAGCAAAAGTGAAGTTTGGCTGCGCCAAGTGAAATTATGCCTACGGCATAGTGAAGCATTGTGCTGTCGCACTACGTGAAGTTAAGTGTGCCACCCACGCCCACAGGCACTTCACGATGCGTAGCATCACTTCACGCACCAAAGGTGTGCTTATCGTGCCACAAGGCACACTTAGTTGAAAAAAGAGAAGTTTAACGGTGCGTAAGTATAGGTAAGAAAAGCAAAAGTGAAGTTTGGCTGCGCCAAGTGAAATTATGCCTACGGCATAGTGAAGCATTGTGCTGTCGCACTACGTGAAGTTAAGTGT
>JAFYOJ010000153.1 GCA_017560225.1 Clostridia bacterium | reverse complement strand
TTAATTGACGTAGGTGGATCTAAGACGGAATTTTGTGCTTATTTTAAGAAGTCCATTTATTTTGCCTCTGCGATTCCTGTGGGTGGCGATAATATTACTAATGACGTGGCACAAGTGCTGAATGTACGCAGGGAAGAAGCAGAAGGCCTTAAGAGAGATTACTGCATTGCGGACACGGGATTAGTGAATAATAACGTGGATGTGGCTATTTTCTCCCTTTCTTCCAATCAACAGGAATTGATCAAAGTACACGATATCGTGGAAATTATGCAGGCACGTATTGAAGATATTTTGCGACTGATTCGAAATAAATTAGATGCGGAAGATATCCAAACCGATTTGATTGATCGCGTTATTTTCACCGGCGATGGCATTGTGAGCTTTAGCGGTTTGAATGAGGTTTGCCAGCGTGTTCTCGGCACAAAACAGGTAAACGTAGACTTCAGTCGGTATACCTATATGAAATCTACTTATACATACGCAAGTGGCATGGTGATGCATGTGTCCCCGTTACTTGATTATGGAATGAAGCAATCTGCCATTGAGAAGGTTCAAGCCCAACAGGAACCTGCTAAGGGTAAAGGGAAAGGGTTGCTGTCTTCTTTTCAGGATAAGTTCAAGGATTTAGTGGACCGGTTGCGGGATTAAGGGCATAATCGTAAAATATTTCTGAACTTAATACTTGCGCATTTGAATCAAATGATGTATATTTATATAAGTAATATATTCTTTTAGAGTTTTTTTAAGGGGGTTTATACCTTGAGTATTGAATACGATAGCGAAGCAGGTAAGGACGCTAAGATCGTCGTAATTGGCGTAGGCGGCGGCGGTAACAACGCAGTAGACAGAATGATTGATTCCGGTATGACCGGTGTTGATTTTGTGGCATTGAATACGGACAAGGGTGTTTTACTCCGTTCCAAAGCTGAAACAAAGATTCAGTTGGGCGAGAAGTTGACACGTGGTCTCGGTGCAGGTGCAAACCCTGAGGTTGGCGAGAAGGCTGCAAGAGAATCCGTAGATGAAATTGTAAAGTTGATGGATAACGTAGATATGGTATTCATCACGGCAGGTATGGGTGGCGGTACCGGTACAGGTGCGGCACCTGTTGTTGCAGAAATTGCAAAGTCCAAGGGTATTTTGACCGTAGCAGTTGTTACAAAACCTTTCGGCTTTGAAGGTCGTCAGAAGATGATGTCTGCACTTCGCGGTATTGAGAAACTTCAGGCCAGTGTAGACTCTCTTGTGATTATTCCCAACGACAACATTATGAAGGTTGTTGATGAGAAGGTTACACTTTCTAATGCATTCAAGATGGTCGATGAAGTACTCAGCAACTCCGTTCAGGGTATCTGCGATATTATTACCAACGTTGCAGACGTGAACGTAGACTTTGCAGACGTTCGTGCAACCATGCTTGAGAAGGGTATTGTTCATATGGGCGTAGGACAAGCTTCCGGTAAGGATCGTGCAAAGGAAGCATTGAAACTTGCTGTAGAGAATCCGTTGCTTGAGACTTCCATTAAGGGTGCCAAGTCCTTGTTGGTTTACTACTATGGTGACAATATCAATATGTTTGAGCTTTCTGAAGTAAACAACATGGTTTATGAGCAAGTGGATCCCGATGCTAAGATTATTATCGGTTACAAAGATGCAGACGGAAGTGATGCGAACATCAGCGACACGATGCAGATTACTATTATTGCAGCCGGTTTTGGTGAGGCTACAGAGGAGCCTGTACCCGCTATTGGATTGAATTTTGATAAGCCGGTGGCTGCTGCTCCGGTTAAGCCTGCAGTGGAGGATGACGACGATACCGATGTGATCGTAAAGAAGTCCACCAATGATTACGATGATGATTTTGATGTACCTTCTTTCTTGAGAGGTTCTAATCGTTAATCTTAATTTTGTTTTACTTGGGCCGCCTTGTAAGAGGCGGTCTTTTTTTATTCTCTTAGAATCAAAAAACTATTTTCCACAGTCTTCTTTCGTCATAATTCGTCGCGGAAAAAGCATATACTCATAGCGGGTGGTGAGGTCGTATGCAAGCGGTGTACATAGATGTTTTGATATTGGAAAATTTTGTTATGGACTATTTCATTTTGTATATGACGTCCAAAATTCTTTATTATAAAAAAACAATTCGACCCGGGAAAATGCTCCTTCGCATTGGATGTAGCAGCGGTCTTGGCGTTCTGTATACCGTGGTATCGGTACTGGTATTTCGCAGTGCGCTATCCTTGTTTTTGCTGAAAGCAACATTGTCCATTGGGATGGTTTGTATCGCATTTTACCCCAAAAATCTTTACCAACTTTTCAAAAGCGCCGGTTGTTTCTATGGGGTTACTTTGCTCTGCGGCGGAGCCGCCATGGTTGTGGTGGGGGAAACAGGCTCCGGGCATTACATCTTGTTGGTTGTGGCAATCGTGACGGTGATTGGGGATAGTGTTTTGAAATCCATCAAGCAACATCGTGTAATGGAGAAATGGAGTGTGGATCTATATATTCAGTTTGAAGATCAAGGAATTTGGATTCCGGCGCTGGTGGATAGTGGAAACGAGTTGAAAGATCCTTGCAGT
>JAFYOJ010000152.1 GCA_017560225.1 Clostridia bacterium | reverse complement strand
GCTTGTAAGGCAGATGCTCTCCCAGCTGAGCTAAACTCCCATAACCACTCTTCGGTGTGCCGCTTTATTCAAGCGACGTTCGTTAGTATACAAAACTCTGGCACTAATGTCAATACCTTTTTTCAAATTTTTTAAAAAATTTTTTTAGACGGATTTTCAGGCTTTTTTCGGCCCCACCGGCATCCTTCTTTCGCTGCAAATACAAGGTATACCAATCTCGGTTACACTGCATATTCCCAATCATACGTTCCAGTTCTTCCGGAGAAATTTGCAGATCCTTTTCAGACAAACCAAGTTCCTGCAGAAAGTCAGACATCGAGATCCATTTTACGTCCCCATGAATATGTTTCTCTTTCATATATTGCCGATACTGGGCCAATTTCCCATTCGCGCCCTCCTGCATAACGTAAATGCAATTCCGCCAAAGATTAAAGGAGAAAGAAAGCTGCTTTTCTTTCATATGGTGCAAAATCACCATCAATTCGCTGAAATGATCATTTTCAAATTCAGCGGGCAACACAAACGTCTTTGTTTTTTTGTACACCATTTCTTCTTGGATAAAAGTGCGGACCAATTGTTTGTTCTTCTTGTTCAAATGATTGGTACGGGCATACTGCAAAGCAGGAACGCCCCCTTTCATCATTCTGCCGCCAAAACATTCCCCGGAAGCTTC
Source organism: Clostridia bacterium (assembly GCA_017560225.1). Lineage (GTDB taxonomy): Bacteria > Bacillota > Clostridia > UBA1212 > UBA1255 > RGIG9099. Next base: position 1,696 of record JAFYOJ010000152.1, on the reverse strand, counting down.
CGGGCAGGATGCCACAATCTTCCGGAATTTTTGTCTTAAATCCCGGGCATAGAATTTTGCCACATCTCGTGTCATATATGCATCTTCCAAGCTACGGTGATTTTGTTCCACGTCATCGTGACCGCAGAACTCCCCGTATAAGGCTTTTAAATTCAGATTATTCGTCCGGCCGTAAAGAACTTTCGCCAATTCACACGTATCGTAGAACTTGAAATCCAGCGGCAGCATATCGTACCGTTCACATTCATTCAGCAGAAAACGGACATCGTTCTCCGTACCATGTCCAACCACCAAGTGATCCGGGGAACAAAGCAACTGTTGAATCCGAGGATAGAAATAAGGGAAATCCGGCTGGGTCTTGTAAAATGCAAAAGGATGCTCCAAATGAATACCGCCCATGCCAAACCCCTTTTTATCAAAAGGGGCGCGAGGATTGATTTTCAGACTTTTTTCTTCTAAAACAGCAAAATTCTCATCGGTAAGTACGTAGCCAAATTCACATATTTTACCGGCGCCATCATAACAATTGGCGCATTCTATATCAAAAAATAAATATTTCATTCCAACATCTTCCGCAGATCTGCTTCTTCAAACCGATATCGAGTATTACAGAAATGACAAACAATTTCTGCGCCGTGGTCTTCGTCTGCGATAGCAGTCAATTCTGCTTTCCCAATGCTGACCAAAGCTTTCTCCATCCGTTCTTTGGAACAATTGCAGTTGTAACCACAAGGAATTTCCTGTTGAACTTGGAAATCCAAACCACGAAGTAAATCTTCGCAAACTTCTGTAATAGTAGCTCCTGCATTGAGCATCATCGTAACAGGCAAGAAGCCCGCTACACGCTGCTCTAAAGCATCAATCAAAGACTCCGGCGCACCGGGCATTAACTGAATCATATAACCGCCGGCAGCGGCAATTTCATAGCCACAAGGCGCATCAGACGGAATGACCAATACACCCAATGCCACAACAGAGGGCACTTGTTCTGAAGAAATCAAATAATAAGACAAATCTTCCGCAATCTCACCGGTGAGCAATTCAACAGTGCCATTATAAGGTTCTTTCAAACCCAAATCCTTCATCACATTCAGCACACCAACGCCCACTGCACCACTTACGTCCAATTTTCCATCCGATTCCCGCAAAGGCAGATCCACGTGTGGATTTTGGCAATACCCCCGCACATTTCCGTGGGCATCAGATACAGCAATCAAACCACCAATAGGTCCATTACACTTTATTTGCAAGGTAATACTGTCCGTGTCATTCTTTAACTGGCTGGACATCAATACAGCACCCGTCAGCAAGCGCCCTAAAGCAGCAGATGCCACAGGCGACGTATTATGAATTTCCAGCATTTTCTGCGTTAAATTCCGGGTAGATGCACCAATTACGCGGGCATAGCCGTCTGCACAAATACCGGTTACTATGTAATCTTGATTATATAAATCTTTCATCTTGCTCATTCCTTCTCACAAATATAATATAGGCGGTTTCGTCCCGCGTCCCCAATAGGCACTTCGCTTCCGGGAAGCACACGAATTTTCTTAAAGCCGGCATTTTCCAACATTCCTTGCAGTTCCTCCGGGAGCCATACCCTTTCCTCCACCTGATCGTCGGTGCGGGTGTACCTGCCGTCCTCTTCTTGAATAAAACAAGAAATATCGTATGTACAGCGCCGTTTCGCAGGATG
>JAFYOJ010000151.1 GCA_017560225.1 Clostridia bacterium | reverse complement strand
GCGAAGAATTTGTGAAGAACGTAGGCGATTTGCTCCATATGGGACAAACCGTGAAAGTGCTTTGTATGGGTACAGAACACGATGGTAAGAAACGCCTGTCTATTAAGAAAGCCACCGCTATTTTGAAAGCCCGGGGCGAAGAGGGTACTGTGTTAGATGTGCCCGGCGAGAATCGGAAAGAACAGGGCGGTTTCAAGAAGCGAGAAGACCGTAAACCCAGAAGAGACCGTGAACGCAAACCGGCACCGAAATTTGATGCGACTATGCCACCGCCTATGTTTGATGAACTGAAGCCGGCAGAGAGTGAACATTTTGAAGATAAATTAGCTCGTTTTATGAAGACCAGCGATGAGCGATTGATTGATTTGAAACGACAGACTGACAATAAGCGAGGCGGGGGATATGTCCGTCGAGGCTAATGGAGAGGTTTCCTCTGCAATAAAGGAATTTGGTGAATTATTAACGGCATCCCTTGTAAAGGATGCCTATTTTCAATTTGTGCCTCAAACCGGTACTTTTGTGCGCAGAGATTTTGGCGCAGTGTCTATTGCTTATCTGTTGTTCGGGGAGAAACACACAGAAGACAAAATCTCCGAATTGCTCTCCGATTTTGGTGCCAAAGCCGCCGAAAATTCCAATAAACAAGGAGTTGCCCATACCTTTTTGTTCCTGTCGGAGCAACCGTATACCCAATGTCCCTACGGTCCTATTTTAGAAACGGAACTGGCTCAAATGGATGCCTGCGGCGTGCTGGCGGATATTGCGTGGGTGAATATTACAGACGGCACGGTTATTGCCCTTGGAAACCGTTCTCTGGGAGATAAGAAACTGCAGAAAGTACTTCGAAAAGCCCTGGAAACTTGGTGCCTTCCGGAAGATTCCAAAGCGCAAGCAAAAATGCATTTAGATAACTCCTTGAAAGCCCGTCGCCAAGCACTTCGACCGTCCATTCGGCGGGTGGGGCCCAACCCGATTCATTTCTTCATGGTGATCAATATTGCGCTGTTTATCGGCGGCTGGATCATGGAAAGTCGTACCGGCACGGACTGGTTTGTCCGGTGGGGGATTCAAAATAACGAATTGATTCGAAGTGGTGAAGTATGGCGGCTGGTTACGTCCATGTTTCTCCATGCGGATCTTGCTCATTTGGGTGGCAATATGCTGTTCTTGTATTGGTTGGGGCGGTCTTTGTATCCTCATTACAGCAATGGCGCATTGTGGGGCATGTATTTCGTTTCCGGATTGGTGGGCAATCTGGCAGGCCTTTTCTTCACGGATTATCTGTCCTTGGGCGCTTCCGGTGCCATTATGGGCTTAGGCGGTGTATTGATTTACCGTATGATTTGGGGTACGGAGGCAAAAGCTTTTCGCTATGGCGGAAATTTTGCGTCGTTGGCTATTATGATTGGGTATAATTTGGTGTATGGTTTATTTACGCCGGGCATTGACAACTATGGCCATTTCGGTGGTTTCTTGGGCGGAATTTTAGTAGCGCTTTTGGTGCAGGTAGGGCGGAAACAGAAGCATTTCCCGAAATAAACATACATATATTTAGACGAGTGTTTGGGAAAAGGCGTGACCCTGCTTGTCATCTGAAAATATTTTACACAAAGCCTATAAGAAAATTTTTCACGAAGGTTTCAAAGGGAGTTTTACCGCCGGTGCCCTCATCTTAATGGGTGCCGGTTTTGCTGTGCGCATACTGGGTTTTGTAAACCGAATTTATTTGTCGAATCTGATTGGTGCGGAAGGATTGGGCTTGGTGCAACTGGCAAGTCCTGTGTACGCCTTGATTATTCTGACGCTTACCTCCGGCGTGTCGATCACGGTTTCGGGGATGACGGCGCGGGAAAATGCCCGGGGAAATCCGGGAAGTGCAGTCAAAATTTGTAAAACGGCTTTCTTTCTGTTGCTGCTAATCGGCGGCCTTTGTGGTTTGGGCTTGTTTTTCTCGGCAGATTTTTTATCGGTTTACGTGCTTCATGATCCCAGAACAAAACTGTCTTTGATGATGTTGGCTCCCTGTATTCCGGCGGTGGCGGCGGCTTCTGCCTTAAAGGGCTATTTCTACGGTATGTCCAAGATGACGCCGACGGCTTTATCTCAAATTGTGGAGCAGGTGGTGCGCATTGGCTGTATTTTTGCGTTGGCAATGGTCATTGGGGGTAGAAATTTAGAATGGGCGTGTGCGCTTACTTTGATTTCTGCGGCATTTGGTGAAACAGCGAATCTGTGTGTGGTTGCCATTGCTTTTTACCGAGAAGCCCGTCATCCCGGTGGGGAACTCCCCGGATTTTCTAAACGCACTGCTGCAAAAGAGGTGTTGGCCGGCGCCATTCCTATTTCTTTTCATCGTTTTCTGGTGTCCATTCTGGGGATTGTGGAGTCGGTGCTGTTGCCGGCCCGGCTTTTGTGTGGCGGATTGAATTATACGGAGAGTATTGAAACGTTGGGGCGTATTTCCGGCATGTGTATGCCTTTGATTGCTTTTCCTACACTGGTGACGTCTGCCCTTGCCACGACGCTGGTGCCGGCCATTAGCCAAGCGGTGGCAAAGAAAAATTATAAACTGGCGAACCGTCGTATTTCCCGCAGTATCCGCTTGAGTTTTATGATGGGGTTCCTGTGTTTTGCTTTATTTTATACCTTTGGCGAAGGTATTGCGGCGTTTTGTTACGGTGATGGTGGTGTGGGGATGCTTTTGGTGTCTTTGTCTCATTGTTGTATTCTCATGTATGTGCAGCAGACTATGAATGGGATTCTCAACGGGCTCGGGAAACAAACGTATTCTTTGGTGAGCACCTTGATTGGTTATGGAGTGCGTATTGCCGCTATTTGGTTCTTGGTACCCATGTACGGGGTGGCGGCGTATATTTGGGGTGACCTTGCGGGTATGGCTATTATGGTGGTGCTGGATTTGGTGTATATCACGCGCTGTACATCCATGCCTTTGGAAGTAGGCAAGTGGATCTTAACACCGGCCATACCCGGCATCGCCTTTGCTGTTGTGGGGAAAATGCTGCATCGTACGGCCTTATGCAGTACCATTCCCGGTTTTATGGCGGCGGTGACGTTGTGTGGCTTGTCTGCGGTGGCTGTTTACGGACTTTTACAGGTGCGTCATTAGACTTTTTCCCGCAATCGTGTTATACTACCCCTCGTTGTCTATTTTGAGGAGGAGAATCATGTTAGAAGCAATTGATCTTGAATTACAATACGGCGGCAGAGTTTTGTTCCGTCACGGCGATATGAAATTTACCAACGGAAACTGTTATGGTATCATCGGTGCCAATGGTGCGGGTAAGTCTACCTTGTTAAAGATTTTGTCCGGAGAATTGGAGCCTACCGGTGGTCGTGTAGAAAAGACCCCGTCGGAGCGTATTTCCATTCTGCGTCAGAACCACTTTGAATTTGACGAGTATACGGCAATTCGTACGGTACTGATGGGCAATAAAGAACTTTGCGACATTATGGATGAGAAAGAACGTCTTTATGCCAAAGTAGATATGACCGACGAAGAGGGCATGTACCTTTGTGAGTTGGAAACTAAGTTTGCGGAGATGGATGGCTGGAGCGCAGAATCCGAAGCAGAAATTCTTTTGAACAACTTAGGCATCACCAATGAGTATCACTATATGCTGATGAAAGAACTCACCAACGAAATGAAGGTGAAAGTACTTCTTGCCCAGGCGCTCTTCGGCAATCCGGATATTTTGATGATGGACGAGCCGACCAACCACTTGGACTTGGAAACAGTGGCTTGGCTGGAAGAATTCTTAATTGAATTAGACAGCATTGTGCTGGTTGTATCCCACGACCGTCACTTCTTAAATAAAGTTTGTACCCACATTGTAGACGTGGACTTCGGTAAGATTACCATGATTGCCGGCAACTATGACTTCTGGTATGAATATACCCAGATTCGCCAGCGCCAAATTCGGGATCAAAACAAGAAGAATGAATTGAAGATTCGGGAATTGCAGGAATTTATTTCCCGATTCAGTGCCAATGCTTCTAAATCTAAGCAAGCTACCAGCCGTAAGAAAACTTTGGAGAGTATTAACATTGCGGAAATGCCTGTATCTTCCCGTAAGTTCCCGTATATTGCATTTAAACCTAACCGTGCCATCGGTAACGAAGTGTTGCAGGTAACGGATCTTTGTATGACCGTGGGCGACCGGAAAGTTCTGGATCACGTCAGCTTTACCATTCGTCCCGGGGACAAGGTTGCTTTTGTAGGGGGCGACGCCGTTCTTCGTGCTACGTTGTTTGGCATTTTAGCGGAAGAAATTCAGCCGGATTCCGGTACCATTCGCTGGGGTGTGACCACCACGCGTACCTACGTACCTTCCGATAACTCCGCTTACTTCGAAGGCTGCGAGGATACCCTGACGGACTGGATTCGGAACTATTCGGATTTAACCTATGAAATGGATGTTCGAAGCTGGCTGGGCAGAATGCTTTTTGCCGGAGAGGAAGCGACTAAGAAGGCCAAAGTGCTTTCCGGTGGCGAGCGTGTGCGTTGTATGATGTGTAAAGCCATGCTGTCCGGTGCCAATGTGATTATGATGGATGAACCTACCAACCACTTGGATTTGGAATCTATTGCGACTTTGAACGAAGGCCTGATGAAGTTTACGGAAGTAGTCCTGTTCTCTTCTCACGACCACCAGTTCGTGCAGACTGTCGCCAATCGAATTATTGACCTGACACCGGGTGCTTTCTTTGATCGCCCCGTCACCTTGGACGAATATTTGGAGATGCGGAAAGCTGACGTATAATCAACCGAGCATAATAAGAAACCTCCCTGCGTACACATAACGGTAAGCAGGGAGGTTTTTTGTATGGTTTATCTCATAGGACTTCTGTTTCTGGGTTGGTGCACCTTTTGGGTGGTGTATTGTAAAAAGAAATTTTACCCAAACATCCTATCAAGTTTTGAAACTTTACAGGAGCAATCCTGCGGCATTTTCCCACAAAATTTGCCGTCTTTCCTCGGGGGAGAGCCCCAATGCATTGAAACGTGCCCATTCCGATGCGTGACTCCACATGGGGGAGTCTGTACCGAAGAAGACTCGGTCTGCACCATGGGTACGGATGATGGAGAGGGCTCTTTCGGGGCTCATGAAGGGGAGGGCGCTGCTGGTGTCAATAAAGACGCGGGGATGGCCGAAATAAACAGCGGCATCGTCCCAACAGTGATATCCGCCCAAATGGGCTGCAATGACAACCAGCTTGGGGAATCGCTCCACAATGCGCAGTAAACGGGACGGATGGGAAAAGTCATACCGGTCGTCCCCGGCATGGAACAAAATGGGAAAACGTCCCTCTGCTGCCTCATAAATAGGATAAGCGGCTTCGTCATCAATGTTGAATTTTTGAAAATCCGGATGGAGTTTAATGCCTTTCAGCCCTAAACGTTCCATACGGTCTACTTCTTTTGCAATTTCAAGATAATCCGGATGCAAGGAACCAAATCCTACAAATTCCGGATGTTTGGAAACTTCTTGGGAAACAAAGTTATTGATGGACTCTACCTGATGGGCCGTGGTGGCTGTAGAGCATACTAAGTAGCGGTCTACCCCGATTTGTTTACCGTCCTCCAAAATATGTTCCGAGGTGCCGTGAAGCTCCATGGGGATGTCGTAGAATGCGCCGATGGCATCTACGGCTTTATCTGCAATTTTCTCAGGGAAAATGTGGGTGTGCATATTAAAAATCTGTTCCTGCATAATACTACCGTCCTTTCAGCCTAAGCAGTATAGCAAACTTTTTGTCTTGCGTAAAGGGATTTGCATAAGATAAATAGAGAGAAACGATTGGATGTGGACGTATGCGAAGAAAATCCAGAAGAGTGCAACAAAGACCGATGGCACGGCGGGAAGTGACCCGTCCGGCGCCGCCTACACGTGCATCAGGAGAAAAATATATTCCGGACGTGCGACCTTTTATGCGGCAATATGGCTACACGGAGAGCTTGGAGGAGATTTTGGCGGATATTGACAGGCTTCGGGTGGGTGGGAATTTCTACTATGACAGGGAAGACTTGTGGCGTACAAGGACGTAATTTACCTTGCCTTTTCCATAGAAGTCGTGTATACTTATAAAGTAAATTTATTGTGGCGATTTATAAGGATTTTTGGTGTTTGTATGCTGAGTAATTTTGTGAAGACACAATTAGATAGTTTGGCCGGGTTGGTGGGCGGTCTGTTTGGTATGGTGAATGAGTCCGGACAGATTTTGTACTGCGCCGGCGGGGATGTTCCTGAAACAGACAGTTTGTTTAAGGGCTATTTGGGGAATCCGGGCGATTTATTTGCAGGTCCGTATTTCTGCTTGAATGATTATATTTTCTGTCCGGTAGAGATTCAGGGAGAGGATTCCGTTTTCCTTTTCACCTATTTGTCTGAGGCTGCCCGCAGTGAATCGGACAAGATTGCGGCCTCTAAACTTTTATCTGTGGCAGCGTATGCCATTGCCGATCAAGAAATTCGCCATGAAAGAAAGTTGTCCGATTTATTCAGACGGTTGATTGCCGATAATCGCAAAGGGATTGCCCGCAGTGAAATTGAAGAGGTTTGCGGAGCAGAGATTGTGAAAGCTGCGGCTTTACGTTTATTGCTGATTACCCCTGTGGGTGAACTTTCTGTAGGGGAGAAAGATATTTTGGCTTCCGTGGTACGCAATATTTTCCCGCCGGAGCAAGGTTGCCTTTGTGTGCAAACAGAGGGATCCAGACAGATTGTTATTTGCCCGGTGGATTGTGAAGTGGGGAAAGAAATTGAAACACTTGCAGCGACTCTTTGCGACACCATTATGGCGGAGGCTATGGTGTTGGTACGTGTTTCTCTAAGTAGCGTATTTGGGGATATTAACGAGGTGAGCGCCGGATTCCAACAGGCAGAGCGGGCTCGGATGATCGGCGAAACGTTTGATCTTACGGATAAGTACTATGATTATAATACATTGGGCTTGGAGAAGTTTGTTTTTTCCTTCCCCACGCAAGCGTGTGTAGAGTATGTGAAGGAAACTTTCGGTGAGAATTTCCTGAATGAGCGATCTGCCGGTGAATTGTTGCTGACTGTGAAGACGTTCCTGGACTGCAACCAAAATGGCAGCGAGGCCGCCAGAGTGCTGTATATTCACAGAAATACCATGATGTATCGATTGGATAAATTTAACCGATTAACCGGTTTGGATTGTGCGCAGTTCAATACGGGACTTCGTATCCGTCTGGCGATGATGATTTTGCAGTATTTAGAGAAGAAGGATCTCGGCTTGCTCCGTGGACAGAAATAACAAAAGATAAATTTCGGGGAGACTTGTGAACGCAATGGATATTCTGAAACAAAAGACAATGATTTGGTTTGATCGGGTACAGAAGACGTATCCAAATGGTGTTGAAGCAATTCGAAATCTGGATTTTCGTATTGCAGACGGGGAGTTTGTTTTCTTGATGGGTGCTTCCGGTGCCGGTAAGTCCACTTTGATTAAACTTTTGATGAAAGAAGAAGAACCCAGTCACGGTCGTATCTTTGTCAATGGACGTACCCTTGCAAAGATTCGCCGCGGTGCCATTCAAAAATACAGACGCAATATTGGTGTTGTCTTCCAGGACTTCCGTTTGTTAGAACGTAAGACCGTGTTTGAGAATGTTGCTTTTGCTATGGAAATTTTGGGTGCTTCCCGCCGGGAAATTGAAGAGCGGGTGAGCCTTGTATTAGAATTGATGGGCTTGGCAGCGAAGAAAGATGAATATCCGGCCCATTTGTCCGGCGGTGAACAGCAACGTGTGGCACTGGCCCGTGCAATTATCAATACCCCTAAGATTCTGATTGCGGACGAGCCTACGGGTAATTTGGATCCGGAGAATGCGGAACAAATTATGCAGTTGCTTTTGCGTATTAACGAAAGAGGTACCACCGTGCTTGTGGCAACCCACGCGCAGCATATGGTTCAAGAACTGGGGAAACGGGTCATTTATCTGGATCACGGTACCGTGGGCCAGGATGGTATTGTTCAGACAGAACAGGAAACAATGATAAGTGAGGTGGATACGGATGAAACGTAAACTTCGCGGTATTCAGTATATTTTGAAACAGAGTATTGAGAATTTGGCAAGAAACTGGTATATGCTTCTCGCTTCTGTGTTTGTGTTATTTGCTTCACTGTGTATTATGGGAACTTTGGGCTTGGCCTCTGTCAACGCACAACATATTTTGGATGAGCAGGCAGGCCGTCCGGAAATGGAAATCAGTTGCTTTACCAGTGTGACCGAAGATGCGGCGGATTTGATTGAGAAGACGATTTTGGAAGATCCTCGTATTCAGTCCTGCAACCGTGTGAGCCGCGCAGAGAATTTAAAGAAGTTGACAGATTGGCTGGCAGAAATCGGTATGAGCGAGATTGAGTATCCTACGGAGGACAGTAGCTATACACGTGTATCTTTTGACGTTACTTTGAAAGATAAGGCAGATATGGGACAGTTCCAGGCCGATATGTTGAAAGTTTCCGGTGTGGAGGAAGTGGAGAGTAACCAAACGGTACGTGCCTACATCACCGATCTTCGGAACGGTGTGCGCACCGGCACGTATGTGAGCTTGGTGGTATTAGGCTTTCTGTCTGTTTTGCTGATGTACAATACCATTCGTCTTACGGTGTTTGCCCGGAAGAAAGAATTGCATATTATGAAGTATGTGGGCGCGTCCCATTCGTATATGCGTGGGCCTTTCGTTATGGAAGGAATTGTCATTGGATTGTCCGGTGCCTTTTTAGCTTTCCTTGCTGTGCGTGCGGCGTATATGTATTTTTGTGCTTATTTAGCTCATTCTGCAGGTCCTGTTCAGGAGTTGATTACGGTACTTCCCTTTGAGAACCTTGCATTTAAATTGTTGGGTTTGTTTGTTTTGGGCGGTGTTATTACCGGTCTTTCCGCCAGTATGCTGGCGATTAAGCGGTATATTAAGGTTTGAGTGTAGAGAAGGAGTGTAGGGGATATGAAATTGCCTTTCAAGTTGCCTTTCAAAAAGAATCATTCGGGTACCGAGGAGAAACAAAAAGACGTCCAATTACCCTCTTGGTCTACCCAAAATCGCATTCAATTAAACGGCGGTATTTTGTTGCTATTTGCCGGCTTGCTGATTTTAATTTCAGTCTGTGTAAGCTTTCTGGTGGCATCTCGCCTCTATTCGGCGCAACTGAAGAAACACATGTCCAACAAAGTGGTTTTCAATTCGGAAACCACGGAAGCGTTCGAAGTGGCCAAGCTTCAAGACGTGGTGGATTTTATTGAAAGCCAATTTGGATTAGAATATGATTCCAATGACTTAATTGAAGGGGCAATCAAGGGTATTCTGGATGCACTGGGTGATCCGTATTCTTATTATATTGAGCCCGATGCTTTTGAAGATTATCAAAATTCTATCAACGGCGTTTATCAAGGAATTGGTATTGAATATACAATCAATGAACAAGGTTACGCTATTACAAGTGTGTATCGGAACACCCCTGCTGCGGATGCGGGTATTCTTGTAGGGGACCTTATTACCCACGTGGATGATATTGAAATTGCAGCTTTGTCCGATGAAGATGTGGATGAGAAACTTAGCACCGTAGGCAATGAGGTATTGCTCAGTGTGCAAGATGCAGCGGGCACTGTACGCAAAGTGAAAGTTACCGTTCAGCAAATTGCCCACACTTCTGTATATTACCGTGATTTAGCCGGCGGCATTCGCTATATTCGCATTGAGAAATTTGACGGGGATACAGGCACAGAGTTTGAATATGTATTGAAACAAACCAGTAAAGATACGGTGAAAGGTTTGATTATTGACCTTCGCGGAAACCGTGGCGGTTATGAACGCGAAGCCTCTAAAGTGGCGGATTTGATTTTGGGAGAAGGTATTATTGCTTATACCCAAGACAGAACCGGTAAACGCGTTACTGAAATAACGTCGGATGCCAATGCGGTGGATTTCCCCATTGTGATGTTGGCGGACGGCAGTTCTGCCAGTGCTTCCGAACTGGTGCTTGGCGCATTCCGGGATTTTAAACGGGGTGTGATTGTGGGCACGAAGACATACGGGAAAGCATTGGGACAATTGAACCATTCTTATCCGGAGGACGGAAGTGGCGTTGTACTCACTGTTTCCAGATATTTTACCCCTTCCGGAGAGTGTATTCACGGCATTGGCATTACGCCGGATGTGGAAGTAAATCCGGGCGAATTGTATGTTGGTAAACTTCCCGAGGAAATTCCGGAAAGCAGCGACGTGCAGCTTCAGAAAGCACTTGAAGAAATTGGAAAATTAATTGAGGCATAAGTATGTACGAAGGACTTTCCTGTTTCTATGATGCAATGACCGAGGATATTGACTATAAGCGGCTATCTCGATTGGTGGACCGTACGGTGCGCCATTGTCCCGCCTATAAAGCCTATCTGAAACGGGGCGAAACCCCTATTTTGTTAGATGCGGCTTGCGGTACGGGACGTGTGCTTGCCCATCTTTTGGAGAAAGGGTACGACTGTATTGGTTTGGATATTTCTCACGAAATGTTAGACCAGGCCAAGTGCAATGTTCCGGATCCGGGTGTTTTGTGGATTTGCCAAGATATGTGTAAGATGGATTTGTTTGGCACCGTGACGGGCATTTGCTGTTTGACCGATGCGGTCAATCACGTGCTGACGGAACGGGCTTTGCAAGGATTCTTCTGTCGTGCACATAATTTCTTGGATCCCGGCGGCGTGCTCTTATTTGATGTGCTGACAGAAACGCATTTTACCTGGCAGGGGACGCAGATGC
>JAFYOJ010000013.1 GCA_017560225.1 Clostridia bacterium | reverse complement strand
TGCATGGCCTTCTCGTGGGGCGTAGTGGGCACGTAAATTTTCTTCATGGTACGGGGATCATACCCGGTATAGTACATACAGGTGGAAATGGTAGAGGGCGTAGGATAGAAATCCTGCACCTGTTCCGGTCTGTATCCGATATCCCGCAAATATTCTGCCAAAGCGATGGCTTCTTTCAAGGTAGAACCCGGATGGGAAGACATCAAATAGGGGACTACAAACTGATTCTTGCCCAGGGCTTTATTGGCATCTGCATAGGACTTTAAGAAGCGCTCGTAAACTGCTTTCTTGGGCTTGCCCATCAGCGTAAGTACCGGATCTGCAATATGCTCCGGTGCTACCTTTAATTAACCGCTGATATGATGCTCGCAGAACTCTTTAATAATAGAATTATGCTTCTTATCTGCCATCAAGTAGTCGAAACGAATGCCGGAACGGATAAATACCTTCTTCACCCGGGGAAGAGCACGAAGCTTTCGCAACAAAGCTAAATAATCGCTGTGATCCACTTCCATATTGGGACATACGTCTGGGAACAAGCATTGACGACCTTTGCAAGCGCCTTTGGTCAGTTGCTTCTTACAAGCAGGCTTTCTGAAATTGGCCGTAGGACCGCCTACGTCATTAATATACCCCTTGAAATCCGGCTCCCACGTGAGTTTCTCCGCTTCTCGCAGAATCGACTCGTGACTTCTGGATTGAATAATCCGACCTTGGTGGAATGTTAAGGCGCAGAAACTGCAGGCGCCGAAACAACCGCGGCTGGAAGTGATACTGAATTGAATTTCCTCTGTAGCCGGAATGCCGCCTGCTTCGTCATACATGGGATGGGCTCTTCGCACATAGGGAAGGGCATAAACCCGATCCATCTCACTTTGCGTAAGGGGCATAGACGGCGGGTTTTGAATAATATAGCAATTCTCGTAGGGTTCTGCCAGGGCCTTTGCGTAAAATGGATCCGTATTTTGGTACTGCGTATAGAAACTTTGGGCAAATGTCTTTTTGTCGGCGGTGATTTCTGTAAAATGGGGGAGCGTAATGCCGCCAAAATCCTCCGGTAGTTTTTTGGACTTATACACGGTGCCGCGAATATCGGTGATTTCACGCACCATCTTACCCGCATCCAACGCCTTTGCAATCTCCACGATGGATTTCTCGCCCATACCGTAGGAGAGAATATCTGCACAGGAGTCAATTAGAATGGAACGCATCACTGTGTCGCTCCAGTAATCGTAGTGGGCCATTCTGCGAAGGCTGGCCTCAATACCTCCGATGACAATGGGGGTATTGGGGAAATATTTGCGCAAAATCTTACCGTATACAATGGTGGCGCGGTCAGGACGAAGTCCCATCTTGCCCCCGGGAGAATAGGCATCCCGCTCCCGCTTCTTCTTGGCAACGGTGTAGTGATTGACCATGGTATCCATATTGCCGCCCGAAATTAAGAAGGCTAGGCGAGGTGTTCCCATTGCACAAAGACTTTCCGGGTGACGGAAGTCCGGTTGCGGCATAATGGCAACTTTGAAACCGTTTGCTTCTAACACGCGGCTGATGATGGCAGGACCGAAAGAAGGATGATCTACGTAGGCATCCCCGGTCACGTATATGAAATCCGGAGCTTCCCAGCCCCGTGTTTCTATTTCTTCTTTGCTTACAGGTAAGAATGAATGGGTACTCATGGTGCCTCCTGTTATTCTACAATTTTGACAGAATAGGTCATCTGTCTGCTGATGGCAACTTGTGCGCCGTTCTCCGGCTTTTTATCCGGGAAATAGCAAATACCGGTTGCATTGCCACTGGAGGAACCGCTTCGAAGAAGCTCTCCTTCTGTAAAGACTGTACAGGTACCGGCTGTGGTGCCGGACATTTCATAGTAGGGGAGCCCCAGTGCCAGTAAGGAGTCTGCTTGGGCAGAAGATAAGGAACTCACCACGCCGTCAATGGCAAATACGTCGGCGTTGCCGCTTCTGCCGGTATAGGTAATTATATCTTTCATAGAATAGGAGTAGGGGGCCAGTCCGTCAAAATGACGCTCTTTGGTATCGCCTACGCGCATCGTTCCTTCCGGAATGGAAAATAATAATTTCTCCAATAAATAACATAGTGTATTCTCGTTTAAAAACTCATTTAAGGCGGCGGTGGCCTGCTCGGTTATTTGGGTGCCGTAAGGGGCTGTATCGGTTCGGATTTGTTCCAAAACATCCTGAAATCCCCCTAAACTTTCCAAACTGCCTTGCTCCGTGGGAGTAGCAGTGAAAGTCCCATCTGTTAAGGCTTTGAACGGCAGGGCTCGAATGGCGGCTTCACCGGTATAGGTATTGCCGCTGTGGAAATCTAAGGAAGCATCTCCTGCTACGATGGAAACTTGTAATTCGGGAAGCGTTACGGTGTACCCTGTGTCTTTAGGTTCCACAAGAAAAGCGCCCCGAAAAATGCTGGATACCGTCATGCCGGTGCTGTTTTCAAATTGGCTGTCGGATACATGGAATACCATGGAGAATTCTGCCCGTGCTTGACTAAATTTGCGTTGCTGAATGGTGAAGCCGCCGTTATTTCCGGTAGACAATCCGCTGGAGGAACAGGCGCTTAAACACAGCAAACTGAGCAGCATACAACAAACACGAACTATTTTCTTCATTGGGACACCTCTATTTCTTTAAAATATTCTTCTAAAATGCTGATTATTTCTTGCTGTTTCCCGGAACGACATACAGCGTCTCGCACTTTTGCGGCGCCACGAAGTCCTTTCAAATACCAAGCCACGTGTTTGCGCATTTCCGGTACGCCCAAAGTTTCTCCTTTGAAGGTCATCACCAAATCCAAATGGCGAAGAATCATAGCTTTCTTCTCGGCTAACGTAGGTGCGTTTGCGAATCCGGATAATTCTCTGAAAATCCAAGGGTTACCCAAAGCGCCGCGGCCGATCATAATGCCGTCACAATCGGTCTCTTGAAACATTCGCAGTGCGGTTTTTGTATCTACAATATCACCGTTTCCGATGACAGGAATCCGGAGTGCTTCTTTCACACGGCGAATACAATTCAAGTCCGATACACCGGTATAATATTCATCTCGAAACCGCCCGTGAACGGTGACCCAGTCGGCACCGCCGGCTTCTGCTGCCAGCGCACATTCTACTGCGGTTTCTGTCCCGGACACAAAACCTTTGCGCATCTTCACGGTAACAGGAATATCTACGTTGGATTTCACGGTACGCACAATCTTCTCGATTAACTTCGGCTGTTGCAGTAAAGCGCTGCCTTCGCCGTTTCCTGTAATCTTGCGCATGGGACAGCCCATGTTGATATCAATCATGGGCGCGCCTTCGTCTTGAAAACGCTTGGCGGCTTCTGCCAATAAATCCGGTTCACTGCCGAATATTTGTACACATAAAGGTGCTTCCCGTAAATCGGTGCGTGCCAATTCAATACTGCCGTTTCCGCCGTAATGAACGCCTTTTGCACTGATCATTTCCGATACAACCAGCCCGGCGCCCTGTTCTTTGCAAAGAATACGGAAGGCCAAATCTGTAACGCCGGCTAAAGGTGCTAAAATCATATTATTCGACAGTGTCAAATTCCCGATTGTAATGGGTCGGATGTACGCTTGAAGCGGATTCGCAGACAAAGGGAAGCCTCCTTCTTTCCGGTAAAATACTTTTCTGTAAGTATAGCACAGTTGCGAGAAATATGCTATACTAATAAAGATTGGAGGGAACGTATGTTTGAATATTTAAGTGGCATATTGAAATATCGCACGGAAACCTATTGTGTGCTGGACGTAGGCGGTGTTGGTTTTAGAATTTATACGTCCTCTCAAGCAGCGATGGCGGTGGGAAATGTAGGTCAGCAAGTGACATTTTACACATATATGAGTGTAAAGGAAGATGATATTTCCCTATACGGTTTTGCTTCCCGAGAAGAATTGGCATCTTTTGAAATGTTGATTTCTGTCAGCGGGGTTGGTCCAAAGGTGGCAATTTGCGTGTTGGCGGCTATGTCGCCTTCTGAATTCTCTTTGGCGGTGGCAACCGGGGATTACAAAGCCATTAGCCGAAGCAAGGGCGTTGGACCTAAACTGGCACAACGTATTATTTTGGAATTGAAAGATAAGATTGCGAAAGATTTGCAAAGTGAGGGTGTG
>JAFYOJ010000150.1 GCA_017560225.1 Clostridia bacterium | reverse complement strand
CAGCGGCATACTATGGTCTCGCTATTCTGGCGGCTGTTTTGATCAGTTCTTTGTTTGTTATTATAACGGGCACGGATATTGTTAAATTCTATCAGTATGTTTTCGAAGGATCTTTCAAATCCGATTTATCCATGCGTGGATTGGTGCGCAACATATTGCCCCTTTTGATCACATCCTTGGGTGTGGCCGTTGCATTTAAGATGAAGTTTTGGAATATCGGTGCAGAAGGTCAGTTGATTATGGGTGCTGTGGGTGCATCTTTTGTTGCTTTTACATTCCCAAATTTACCCCACGGTCTTTTGCTTTTGCTCATGGCCCTTGCAGGTATTATTATCGGTGGTCTATGGGGCTTGATTGCGGCTTTCTTTAATTGTAAATTCGGTACTAATGAGACGCTGCTGACGTTGATGCTAAATTATATTGCGTTATATATTGTGCAGTGGCTTCGGGACGGCCCGTGGCGTGATCCTGCGGCAAAAGGTTTCCAAAAAATTCCATCTTTGCCGAAGAATGCTTGGTTGGATCAAGTATTCCAAATGGATATTACCTGGATTGTAGGTCTTGTGCTGGTTGTTTTATTATTTGTGTATTTCAAATACACGAAACAAGGCTACGAAATTAGTGTTGTGGGTGACAGTAAAGGTACTGCACACTACGCGGGTATGAACGTCAATTGGATTGTAATGCGTACTGTCTTTATCAGTGCGGCGATTTGCGGTCTTGCAGGTATGCTTCACGTAAGTGGCGATGCAACGACGCATCAGTTGACCATGGGTGTTGCCAACGGCGTTGGCTTTACGGCGATTATTGTTGCTTGGTTAGCAAAATTGAATCCCTTCGGTATTCTGGTGGTTTCTTTCTTCTTTGGTTTGCTGGAGAAGAGCTCCGGTGCCATTGAATCCGGCTTGCACCTGTCGAAAGCGTTTACAGACGTATATCAAGGAATCATTTTGTTTGTTATTCTTGGTTTTGATTTCTTCCTGCGCTACCGGGTGTCTCTGCGTTTGCGCAAGGGAAAAGGGAAATCTGAAGAGGAGGGAACGAAATGAATACGATCATTAATTTCTTTTTTGCTTCCGTACGTAGCGGTGCGCCTCTGTTGTTCGGTACAACCGGTGAGATTTTGACACAAAAGAGCGGTAGTTTAAATTTGGGTGTTGAAGGCTTGATGTACATGGGTGCCTTTGCGGGTTTCTTCTTTGCCTATAAGACCGGAAACTTGTTCTTAGCACTAATCGGTGCCTTCTTATTTGGCATGTTGGGTGCGCTTGTATATGCATTCTTAACCGTTACGTTGCAGGCGAATCAAAACGTAACCGGTTTGGCGCTGACCATCTTCGGTACCGGTGTAGCACAAATGTTGGGATTCTGGATGATTCAATCCAATGATGGATTGAAGCCTGTTGTAAGTGCTTCTATGATGGAACAAATCAGTGAGCGGGGAATTCCGTTCCTGCGGGATATTCCGGTGTTAGGTAAAATGTTCTTCTCTTATAACATTTTAGTTTATTTGGCTATTATTCTTGCTGTTTTTGTTTGGTTCTATTTAAATAAGACAAAAGCAGGTATGAATGTATGTGCTATTGGTGAGAATCCTGCAGCCGCAGATGCATCCGGTCTTTCTATTAATCGAATTAAGTATATCAATATTATGATCGGTGGCGGTATTTGTGGATTAGGCGGTGCCTATATTTCCCTGATTAATGGTATTGGTAACTGGGATAATAACTGTGTAAACGGTCAAGGTTGGATTTCTGTTGCATTGGTTATCTTTGCCGCTTGGAATCCTGCAAAGGCGATTTTGGGATCGCTTTTGTTCGGTGCCTTTACGGCACTTCAAATTCGTGCGGCGGATTTTGCTTCTGAATTTGCTTTCCTTGGATTTATGACCAAGATTCCTGCTGCTGTTTATCAAATGTTGCCCTTTGTCATCACGGCTGTTATTTTGATTATTTCTTCCATTCGTCAGAAGAAAGAAGGTAATCAGCCTGCTGCTTGCGGTATTAATTATTACAGAGAAGAAAGATAGGATTCATTATGTGTAAGAAGATTTGTTCATTGTGCTTGGTACTTGTACTTGTTGTGCTTTTGTTCGGTTGTAATGGGGACGTACCTACGCTTATTTTCCCCAGTGCCCAGGCTGTAACGCCGGCTGCTACACACGCTGTGACGCCGACACCGAATGTAGCGCCTACTACATCGACTTTACCTACGGTTGCGCCCACGGCTACGACGGTTCCCGGGAAGAGTTGGCCGTATAATTTACCAATCTACAATGTCGATCGAAAGGATAATAAAATTTGCTTAACCATTAACTGCGCATGGGGTGCAGATGATATTACGCAGATTTTGGATATTCTGGATACCTACCAAGTAAAGACCACGTTCTTTATGTTGGGTAAATGGGCGGAAACAAATCCGGAAGCGGCAAAAGCTATTTATGCACGCGGCCATGAAATCGGTAATCATTCCTATAATCATGTTCTTCCTGCAACGAAAGAAGATACACTGAAAGGGATGGAAGCGATTGAACGCGTAGTTGGTGTGCGGCCTACTTTGTATCGTGCTCCTTCCGGTGATTATACTAAGGAAGTTTTGGATTATGCATATTCCTTGGGAATGACGCCTATTCAATGGTCGGCAGACACGGTTGACTGGAGCCCGGATTATACAGTTGAGAAGAGTTTGGAACGTCTGAGAAGCGATACAACGTCCGGCGGTATTATGTTATTCCATAACGACACAGATACTATTTTAACATTGCTGCCTCAAGTATTACAGGAGTTTAAGGATAAGGGATACTCCTTTGTGAAAATGTCTGAATTGCTATATGCGGAGCCGTATACGGTAAGCCAGTGGGGTGTTCAAAAGAAAGTATCATAATGCATATCATAAGAATACGGAAGCAATTCCGTATTCTTATTTTATAGGGGGAAAGTGCTATGCTTCAAGGCGTCTGTTATCTCTACGGAAATTATGAGATGCCCGCGATTCACGGTACAATTACATTTCGTGAGGCGCGGCAAAATTACGTTTGCTTTGAAATTGATATTCAAGGAATTTTGGACAGAAATCTGTACGGTCTTTCTGTTGGCGATATTGTATTTCCGCCCCTGTCCCCGGATACGCATGGAAATATTCAAGTGATTTATTGCAGAAAAAATTGGAAAATAGATGCTTATGCAGGGGTGTCCGTTTCTTTGTTTCGGTATGATCGACAATCTCCGGACCTGAATTGTAAGCATAAAACGGTTGCGCAGGGAACGGTCCGCAAACTGATTTGTGGTGGTGGAAATTATCAGACCGAAAAGTGATTTTTATGATTGACAGCGGTATTGGCTTTTGTTATAATATCGCTGTTGTTCATCGCTGATGTGGCGAAATCGGCAGACGCAAAGGACTTAAAATCCTTCGGGGGCAACTCCGTACCGGTTCAAGTCCGGTCATCAGCACCAAAAATCCCGTTCACGAAAGTGGGCGGGATTTTTTGTGGTTCTATAAATATAATCATAAATGGTAACGTCCAGGGATTGACTTTGCATCCAACAAGATTATTTCAACAGATGTTAAATATAGTATGCAATAATTATACCGGTTCTAATGTACTGGTTGTTAAAGAGGGTGGACTGATTCGTTCGACTTGTGTATTGTTGCTCATCATCATTTTACGCAGGATCCATTCCTCCGCCACTTCGATGCCGAACTCGTCCGGCTCAAATTGGGCGATACAGGCTTCGTCAATATTAGACAGTTGATTCCAGGGTAGGATGAAACGGCACACGGCCGTCAAACGAGTTGTGCCTTTTGTATGGGTTAATTTCACTGCGTAGTGAAATGTGGTTTGGCTCAAGCAGCCCTTTGTCGCATCCAATCGATAAGAGCCGGTAAACGTATTTCCCGCATAGAACCAGTCCGGGGAGGGTAACTTAATTTTAACCATTGAATCAACTCCTTTTTGGTTGATATAATGATGATACCAAAAAGGATGTACCATAAAAATCCCGTGAAACAGGAATTGAAAGTCGATTAAGAAAATGCTATAATAAATTTAATATTAAACAAAAGGTGATCAATATGAGCGAAAAGAAGTATATTGTTAGCTTAGATCAAGGTACCACCAGTTCCAGATGTATCATTTTTGACCATGATGGACAGATTGTGGCGACTGCTCAACGTGAATTTACCCAAATTTATCCGAAGCCCGGTTGGGTGGAGCATAATCCTATGGAAATTTATGCATCCCAAATTGGTGTACTCAATGACGCTGTGATTCAAAATGGTATTGATCCGGAAAAAATTGCCGGTATCGGTATTGCCAATCAACGTGAAACGACGATTCTTTGGGATAAACATACCGGGAAACCGATTTATAATGCCATTGTATGGCAGTGTCGCCGTTCTGCCGATATTGTGGAGGAGTTGAAAGCGGCAGGATTAGAAACCTATATTCGTCATACAACCGGATTGATTCCCGATGCATATTTTTCTGCCACAAAGATCAAATGGATTTTAGATAATGTGCCGGGTGCCCGAGAGAAAGCGGAAGCAGGGGATATCTTATTTGGTACTGTAGATACGTGGCTTGTTTGGAAACTTACCGGCGGAAAGATTCACGTTACCGATTATACCAATGCTTCCAGAACGATGCTCTATGATATTCGCAATCTTGTGTGGGATGATAAACTTTTAGAAGCACTGGATATACCTAAGAATATTTTACCAACTGTCTGCAACAGCAGCGAAGTTTACGGCATGATGAAAATGAATGGGGTGGAAATTCCCATTGCAGGCATTGCAGGCGATCAACAGGCGGCTTTGTTTGGACAGACGTGTTTTGCGCCGGGTGAAGCCAAGAATACCTACGGGACAGGCTGTTTCTTGTTGATGAATACCGGAGAACAACCCTTTGAAAGCCAACATGGATTGATTACCACGATTGCAAGCGGTATCGACGGGAAAGTAACTTATGCGGTTGAAGGAAGTATTTTCGTGGCAGGTGCCGTGATTCAATGGTTGCGGGATGAATTGAAGATGCTCAATTCTTCTGCCGAATCGGAAAGTATTGCTTTATCGGTTCCGGATAATGGTGGTGTTTATATTGTGCCGGCCTTCGCAGGTTTGGGTACGCCTCACTGGGATATGTACGCAAGAGGTACCATTTGCGGTCTTACACGGGGTACGGGACGAGCGCATATTGTTCGTGCTGCGTTGGAGTCCATTGCTTATCAGACGTGGGAAGTGGTTCGTACCATGGAAGAAGATACCGGCATGAAGCTGTCTACTATTAAAGTTGACGGTGGTGCTTGTGTGAATGATTTCTTGATGCAATTCCAGGCTGATATTTTAAATGCAGCACAGAAAAGACCGGTTTGTCGGGAAACGACCGCCATGGGTGTTGCTTTTCTTGCGGGACTTGCCGTTGGTTTCTGGAATGATTTAGAGGAAGTGAAACACCTCTGGAAACAAGAACGTTTCTTCTGGTCTCAAATTTCGGAAGAAAAACGGGCATCTTTGCTGGCAGGATGGCAGAAAGCCATTGAAAGAAGCAAAGGTTGGTGCGAATAAGGACTTGCTTTTATTTACTGAATGGGATATAATTACAAAGATAATATTTTTATTTTGGAGGTCATACTATGGTAACAGCAGGAGATTTCAAGAACGGTATTACATTCGAGATGGACGGCGGTGTATTTCAGATCGTAGAGTTCCAGCATGTAAAGCCCGGTAAAGGAGCTGCTTTTGTCCGTACAAAGATAAAGAACGTCATCACAGGTGCTACGGTTGAGAAGACATTCAACCCCACTGACAAGATGCCTCTTGCGCATATTGAGCGTAAAGAAATGTCATACTTATATAATGACGGCGATTTGTACTACTTTATGGACGTAGAAACGTACGAGCAGATCCCCGTTAACAAGGATACTGTTGCAGACACATTGAAGTTTGTGAAGGAGAATGACGTATGTAAGATTTTGTCCTTTAAGGGCAACGTATTCGGCATTGAGCCTCCCATCTTCGTTGAATTGGAAGTTACACATACTGAGCCCGGCTTTAAGGGTGACACAGCTACCGGTGCTACAAAGCCCGCGACAGTTGAAACCGGCGCTATGGTAAAGGTTCCCTTGTTCGTAAACACCGGTGACCGTATCCGTATCGATACGAGAACTGAAACCTATATGGAAAGAGCATAAAGGAGGCTATTGTTTATGGCATATTTAGCTGAGCGTGTAAGTTACATCAAAGGTTTGATGGACGGTATGAATTTTGATCTGGCTACCAACGAAGGTAAGCTGTTCAAGGCGATTGTAGATGTATTGGATGATATGGCTTTGTCTATCGAAGATACAGAAGAAACACAGGATCAGGTAATCGAGACTTTGAATGAAGTTAGCGAGAGCCTTGAGGATTTGGAAGACGTAGTTTATGACGATTGCGACTGTGATTGTGATTGCTGCGATGAAGACGATGAGCCTTTCTGCTGCCCTGAGTGCGGCGAAGAACTTCCTCTCGAAGATTTAGATATCGACGAGAATACAGAGTCTATCGTTTGCCCTGCTTGCAAGACTGAAATTGAACTTGAGTGGGATGACGAAGATTGCTGCTGTGATTGCTGCGGTTGCGACTGCGACGGGGAGTAATCCTAAATCAAACAAAATGAAATGAGGCTGTCTCAATTGTGAGGCAGTCTTTTTTTGTTCTAAAAAATTCTCTATAAACATATATTTCACTGTATCTTGAATTGGGCGGTGAGAAAAATATGGACCAAGAAATTTTTCGAATACAAATTGCAGACAGGCTTGGCGGAAAAGTTGGAAATATGTTAATGAAAGCGGTGGGATTAGATCCAAGTCTGCTGACAGAGTTGACTGAAATACGTTTACGAATCGGACGACCTGTTGCTATAAAAAGACTCTCTTATTCCGCATTTATTAGCACCTATGGAAAAACCGTTCAACCAAGACAAGCTTATTTTGTAACGCCGGAAGATATATCTGGTGTAATGAATCGAATTTGTCAGTATTCCCGATATGCATTTCAGTCGGACCTCAAACAAGGTTACGTAACGATTCCGGGGGGACATCGCATTGGGATTGCCGGTAAAATGCTTCAGGATGGAACCATT
>JAFYOJ010000149.1 GCA_017560225.1 Clostridia bacterium | reverse complement strand
GTCTTACCCACACCGGTAGGGCCAAGGAAAATGAAGGAACCAATCGGACGTTTCGGGTCTTGCATACCGGTACGTCCTCTGCGCACAGCTTTTGAAACAGCACGAATCGCATCTTGTTGTCCAATGACACGTTCATGCAACTGTTCTTCTAAATGCAGCAGTTTCGACACTTCTTCCTCGCCTAACTTTGAAACCGGAATACCCGTCCACGACGACACAACCTGTTCAATATCCGAAACCGTAAGAGGAACAGGCATCAACGCACACATTTCGTGAATGGCGCTTGCTTTAACCCATTGATTACGAAGAACACTTTCCTTTTCATGCAGTTTTGCAGCTGCTTCTTTATCACCCTTGCGAACAGCATGCAATTTATCTTGATAACATTGATTCAATTCTTGTCTGAGTTGCTCTGATCTACCGTTTTGCTTCACAGAAGAAAACAGCATGTGTTTGGAAGATGCCGCTTCATCCATTAAATCGATGGCTTTATCCGGCAAACAACGATCATGAATATAGCGTTTTGATAACTTCACACAACTTTCTAACACCTCATCAGAGATAGACACGCCATGGAAACGTTCATAGGTCTTTCGAATACCACGAAGAATCTCCATCGTTTCCTGTACATTCGGTTCTCGAACAACAACGGATTGGAATCGTCGCTCCAGAGAAGCATCCTTCTCAAAATATTTACGGTATTCACCTTGCGTTGTAGCGCCAATTACACGAAGTTCTCCGCGAGATAAGGCAGGTTTTAAAATATTTGCTGCATCCAAACTACCTTCCGATCCACCGCTTCCGATAATCGTATGAATCTCGTCAATGAACAGAATCACACGGCTATCCAGCACCGCTTCTTCAATAATTTTCTGCATCCGTTCTTCAAACTCACCACGGTATTTAGTACCCGCCACAATAGTCGCCATATCCAGCGCAATCAAGCGCATATCTTTCATAGAATCCGGAACATTACCGGCAGCCAGTCTTTGGGCAAGGCCTTCTACAATCGCCGTCTTACCCACACCGGGTTCACCCACCAAGCAAGGATTATTCTTCGACTTTCTGGAAAGAATTTGAAGCAAACGGTTGGTTTCCTCCATTCGGCCAATAACGGGATCATAACGACCGGAAACAGCCATGAGCGTCATATCCCGACCAAACTGCTGTAAATAGCTGGACACAACAGGAGAATCCGCCGATTCCGGACCGCCTTGCACCGGCACTTCGGTCTTCCCTTTCGCCGGCGCAGGAGCGTGTTCACCTTGAAACACAAACTCACGCGCACGAATACTGTCTTGCAAGTCAGCAAAAAATGCCACCGCATTGACACCTAATTCAGCCATAATGCGCACCGCAACACTGTCCGTTTCTTTAAACAAAGAAATAAGAATGTGCTCAGTACCAATTATAAGCCCCATTTTCTTAAGTGGAAACATAGCTTTTGCAATATCGCTACTTCTGGCGAGTACTCGGGCTGCCGCCGCACTAAATTGCAAGTCACTTTCTCCGTGTTCCGTTGAGTCCATTGTTTTGGGCATCTCAACACCGGCCAGTTTCAAAATCATCCCACGAACACTATCCATATCCACGTGATGACGCGCCAAAATCGTACCGGCCACGCCTTCTGTGTCGGAACACAACCCAAGAAGAATATGCTCAGTACCCACAATACCCCCATTTAGAAGTGTCGCTTCCGCAGCCGCGGTGGTCAAAGCATTCTTCGCTTTATCTGTATAAGGCAAATTTTCCAACATATCCCATAAGAACATATATAAAAACCCTTTCTATCAATCCTCAAACTCATACCGCAGTGCAGATAACACACAAATACCTGCTGTTTCAGTACGAAGTATACGTTTCCCCAAAGAAACACTTAAAAATCCCGCATTACATACAGTTTCATATTCCGCCGGAGAAATACCGCCTTCCGGTCCGATCAACACCGCAATCCGCAGAACAGCATTTTTCTTAATAGCAGACTGAATCCGTTGTTTCAAAGAAAAGACCGTTTCATTCTCGTAGGCCACCAACGCAAGTGTTTCCGGTTGCATTTCCGACAGCGCTTGTTTCAAAGTCTGTACCGGTGCAATTTCCGGGCAAAATCCACGACCACACTGTTTCGATGCTTCATCAGAAATCTTTTGCCACCGTGCTTGTTTCTTCATCCCATCTTGTGTGGTATGAAACTTGACCACCGTTCGTTCCATCATAACCGGTACAATACGCGTAACACCCAATTCAACCGATTTCTGAACAATCAATTCCATCTTCTCGCCTTTAGGAATTCCTTGCAGGAGCGTCACTTGAACGGCAGGTTCTGTGCAATTTACAGATGTATGCAGTACACCACACACAACCGATTGATTGCCAATTTCCGCAATCTCACATTCAAATTCTTCCCCGGAAGTGGCCGATAACAAGATATGATCGCCAATACCCATTCGAAGAACATTGACAATATGATTGACATCCGTTCCGGAAAGTATAATCTTTCCGGTTTCAGCCATTTCTCGTTGTTCTTGTGAAATAAAAAAACGACGCACGGATTCTAACCAACCTTTCTGTTAAGTAATCAAAAGTTCCAACGCATGTACATCTTTAATTGTACCGGATTTAATACCCGCATCCATTTCAATGCACATTTCAATCTTCTTACGAAGCTTATCCAAATTCCAATTGCGACAACCCAAATAATATTTCTTTGCAAAAAAAGGTGCCACACCCAAAGCACTTTGTATATCACCAATACCACCACCGGCGTCTACAATCATCTTTGCTTCGTAGACCGAAATCCAATTCTTAGAAAGCAAAGACAGGATGCCCAGTGCAGATTGTTTCTCATCCAATAAAGCTCGAAGCATTTTGAACGCTTTCTCGCCATTCCCTTCCAAAACAGCATCTGACAAATCATATACACGTACAGATAAAGCAAGTGGGCACACCTGCAAAACGTGTTCCGGTAAAATAACAGCCCCATCTTCTACAAACAAAATAAGTTTCTCCAACTCACCCGCTAAGCGCACCATATCAAGTCCAATACCGGATAACAACATTTCCGCCGCACCCGGAGACAAAGTACGTCCTGCTTCTTTCGCTTTTGCGCTAAGCATACTGACAACGTCCTGTTCAGTTTGATGGATACACTCAAAAACAATCCCTTGTTTCAAAATATTTTTATAGTTATTGACCCGTTTATCCACCGTTTCTTCCCGGAATACAATGGTACAATTCCCATCTTCCAAATCCTCCATAAAAGGTAGCGGTTCTGCTGTCTTAAAGAAATTACTGCCGGATACAATAATCAGTTTTCTTTCGCCAAACAACGAAACACCGCCTACAATCTCAGCAATTTCTTTAGGATCGGTCTTTCCGGTGAACAGATAAATATTCATCGGATCATCCACCACCGCTTTCTTCAGACGGCTGATATATAAATCCTTTAAGTATTCTTCTTCTCCGTAAAACAAATAGGCACGAGCATAGTTTCCGGACGCCAAATGAGCTTTCATATTCTTAGTGCCTTTAATTTCTCCAATCATAACGTCTGACATATCTCAATACCTCTCTTTCGAAACCAATTCCCAGCACCTACTGTAATGGAAATACCGCCACCTGTATCCGTTCGATACACTTGGATGCCATAGTCTTCTAAACGAGCAATGGTTTCCTGCGCCGGATGCCCATAGGCATTTTGTAATCCAACGCTTATTATAGCATACTCCGGTAAAATATTCGACAGTAAATTTTCAGTGCAGCCATTTTTGGACCCATGATGCGGTACCAATAGAATATCCGTATTCGACAAACGAGAAAAAGACGCTCGCAAAGCCTTTTCACCTTCCGTTTCCAAATCCCCGCACAGCAGAATACTGCCGTAGGAACTATCAAAATGTACATTGAGAGAAGCGTTATTTTCGGCACTTTCTCCTTGTTTATGGAAGAATTCCTCTGCCACAATAAAAGTAGCCACAACCGATCCCAGTTGCACTTGCGCATAATTGGAAACCGGGCACACAAAAATCCCGTCTTTCTCCGCAAGCCTTCTAACATCCATAAGTCCGTTTTCCTGATTTTCTGACATATATATAACTTTAGGCGAAAACGTATCCAATACAGATGAGAGCCCACCAATATGATCCGAATGACCATGGGTCAGAATCAGAAAATCAAGGGACGTGACACTTTGTGCATACAATACTTCCGTTAAATCAATAGATCCATCCCCTGTATCGACCAAGCCGACATATCCGTCCGCTCGCACCAATGCTGCATTACCTTGCCCTACATCAATGACCAACACGCGCAAAAGGGGCGTAGTAAAGTAGGAAAAAAGAGAGAGGACAACCAACGTTCCCATCGCACCGGCGTAAATCCGTTTCCACCATTTAGGAAGAAGAAATAGAAACAGAATCAATGCATAAAAGAAAACAACAAACCACAACGCAAATCCGGCGATTCGAATTTGACCTATAGGGGCAGGTAATCGAGCCCCAACCATGGCAAGCCAAAGTAAAAATTTCGAAAGTGCATGCAATAAATAGGCAATCCATTGACATACGATGGTGCCACTCGGAAGAAAACTTAATAAAGCAAACAAATATCCACCACCACACAATACACCGGCAGGAACAGAAGCAAGTAAAGTCAGAAACATTCCACACAAAGAAACCGTACCAAACAAATACAACATAAGCGGCGTCAATAGAACCTGTACGGAAATCCCTGCCACAAGCATTTTCAAACGTGGCATCATTTTTGCAAGTACAGGAGCAATCCAGTAAATACCGCAGGCCGCTCCGTAGCTCATTAAGAAACTACTGTTGATCAATACATAAGGGTTGTAAAGCATTTGCAGTGCCGCAGACAGCGTCAGCATATTGATTGGATCCGGCGGTCGTTCTAAAGCACGC
>JAFYOJ010000012.1 GCA_017560225.1 Clostridia bacterium | reverse complement strand
GACTGTACGTATACGGCGCAAGTTTGCGTGTATCGGGATGAGGTTTGCCTGGGGATAAGTACCGGGCAGGGACGCAGTAAGAAAGATGCTGAACAGCAAGCCGGTCGTTCTTTTTTGGAAAATGTACAATAAAGGATATCGTAAAGTCAGGTCGTCTCTTTTGACAAGAGGCGGCCTTCTTTTATTTCCCGGGAAATAATTGCGTTCTTGCGTGGCGGCCGTATAATTTCTTTCTAAGGGGGAAGTTGTTATGCGTTTTCGATTGTTGGGAAGAGTCTATACGATGCCAAAATTTATATCTATTGGATTGATAATAATTGTACTGGTTTCGGTTGCCGCCGTAGGTCGTTATTGGATGCTTTCTGAAAAGGAAAAAGCATCGTCCCTTCTCCCGGTTTATACCCAAAGCCCTGTTCCTACCGTAGCGGCCACGGCGAAACCCGCCTATACACCCACGCCCCCTCCATTTTGTGCGGTGTATCTTACAGGTGAAGTGGTCAATCCCGGCGTTTATTGGGTGGAGCAGGGCACTATTTTAGCGCAGGTGGTGGATCTTGCCGGCGGACTGACGAACCTTGCTTGGATGAGGGAAGTGAATCTGGCTCTTCGGGTAGAAGATGGGCTCCACGTCCATATTCCAAAAGAAAATGAATCCGGCGGTGTGCTGTCTTCTTTGGCACCGGTTGCCAGCCCCACGCCGGGAAAAATCAATCTCAATACGGCTAATTTAGAGGCGCTGATGACCTTACCCGGGATCGGGGAAAGCACGGCCATGGATATTATTCAATACCGAACGGAACACGGTGGATTTCAGTCTGTTGAAGAAATTATGCAAGTGCCCGGCATTAAGCAAGCCAGGTTCGATAAGATTAAAGGGTGGATTACAATTTGATGGGCTTGTTTTTTTGCCTTTGCGAGTCTATAATAGGGAACGAGATGTGGAGTTTTCTGGAAGAATCAATATTATGGAGGTTTTTGTATGAATTTTGGCATGTTGCATCCCGCAGATCAATTGGTAATGTTGATGGAGCGAATTTACAGTTATGGTATGACCACCACTTCCGGCGGTAACCTTTCTATCTTAGATGATAATGGGGATATTTGGATCACTCCCGGTTCTGTTGACAAGGGAAGCCTGACTCGAAATGATATTATTCAAGTGAAACCGGATGGTACTATTATCGGTATTCATAAGCCTTCCAGCGAATTCCCGGTGCATGAACGCATTTACCGTTCCAGACCGGATATTCGAGCTATTTTACACGCCCATCCGCCTGCATTGGTTGCTTTCAGTATTGTGCGTAAGATTCCGGAAACTCGTTTGATTCCTAACTTTGCGCAAATTTGCGGTTCTGTTTCCATGGCGCCTTATGATGTGCCGGGAAGCCAGGGTTTGAGCAAGAAGATCGCGGCTGAATTCTCAAAAGGCCACAATGTGGTTATGTTGGAGAACCACGGCGTGTTTGTTGGTGCAGAAGATTTGTTCCGTTCCTTTATGGCGTTTGAAACATTGGAGTATTGTGCGCGCCTTCAAATTGAAGCGGCAAAGATTGGCAAGATTCGTGTTTTGTCTGATAAACACGTGCAGATTTCCGGCGAGAAGCAGAACGTTGCGATGGATGAGTTTTTAAATAAGAGTGTGAGCAGTGAAGAACGTGCTGCAAGACGGGATATGTGCAAACTGATTCACCGTGCCTATGACCAACAACTTTTCACCAGTACACAAGGTACTTTCTCGGTTCGCTTGTCCGACGGTTCTTTCTTGATTACGCCGTATCACAAAGATAGAAAGTATTTGGAAGAAGAGGATTTAGTTCGTATTAAAGATGGCTGGAAAGAAGCCGGTAAGAATCCTTCCAGATCGGTGATGCTTCATCAAAAGATTTACGAGAAACATCCGGATATCAATTCTGTGATTATTGCCCATGCGCCCAACGTTATGGCTTTTGCAGTAACGGACGTGGACTTTGATTCCAGAACCATCCCAGAGTCTTATATTATGCTTCGTGATGTGAAGAAGATTCCTTTCGGTTCCAGCTTTATGCAACCGGATATGGTGGCTGATATCTTTGATGCCATGACGCCGATTTTGTTGGTGGATAATGACTGCGTGATCGTAACCGGTTCCAGCTTGATCAATGCTTTTGATAAGTTGGAAGTGCTGGAGTACAGCGCAAAGGCGGTTGTGGCTTCCAAGAGCCTGGGTGAGATTGTGCCCATTACGGACGGAGAAGTTGCGGATTTGAGAGAGGCGTTCCATTTCTGATGGATGCACTGGACACGGAGGCGGTAAAATGCTGCTTTTGTGTCCAGTTTTTTTGTCTTTTGTGGACATGTTTGCCTTGTTTAGACTGAAAAGTGTCCAGAAAGGACATTTTTAAGAGAATAAAGGGGCGTTTCTGGACACAAAATCAGCAGAAAGGACACTTTGTGTCCACTAACTTTGCAATTGACTATTTTGCTATTTTACGATATAATACCGAGGTACAAATAAATACGATGCAATGAACCGGGTAAGTAGATGAATCACAGGTTTCCAGAGAGAAGACGGTGGGTGCGAGTCTTTAACAATGAATTCCTTCGAAGCTTCCGGGGAGCACTCAATCGGACAATGGTTGGGCGGCAGTCTTCCGTTATAAGACGTAGAGTGCTTCTGCACAAAGAAGGCAGAAGAATTTGGGTGGTACCGCGAAGTACAGAAAGGTTTCGGCTTCGTCCCTTAGAGCGAGGGACGGAGCCTATTTTTATATCAGGAAAGGATATGAGAGACGATGCAGAAATTAGGATTGAATGAAATTCGTGAGAAGTATTTGAGCTTCTATGAGAGCAAGGAACATTTAAGAATGCCCAGCTTCTCTTTGGTTCCCAAGAATGACCCCAGCTTGCTTTTGATCAATGCAGGTATGGCGCCTTTGAAACCGTATTTTACCGGCGCAGAAACACCGCCGAGAAAGAGAGTAACCACTTGCCAGAAGTGTATTCGTACACCGGATATTGATAACGTAGGTAAGACGGCACGCCACGGTACTTTCTTTGAAATGCTGGGGAACTTCTCCTTCGGCGATTACTTTAAGAAAGAAGCGATTGCATGGGCATGGGAATTTATGACTAAGGTGATGGAAATTCCCGAGGATCGTTTGTACGTAACCATTTACCAAGATGACGATGAAGCCTTTGATATTTGGCACAATCAGGAAGGCCTTCCTGCTGACAGAATTATCCGTATGGGCAAGGAAGATAACTTCTGGGAGCACGGAACCGGCCCTTGCGGTCCTTGTTCCGAAATTCACTTCGACAGAGGTCCTGAGTACGGTTGCGGCAAGCCCGGCTGCAGCGTAGGCTGTGATTGTGACCGCTACATTGAAGTATGGAACTTGGTATTTACCCAGTTCGACCGTCAGGAAGACGGCTCTTACTTACGCCTCAAGAATGCCAATATTGATACCGGTATGGGCCTTGAACGTTTGGCTTGTGTCATGCAGGGCGTGGACAACTTGTTCGAAGTAGATACCGTACGTAAGATTTTGGATACGGTTTGCGAACTCTCCGGTAAGACTTACGGCGCAGAGTGGACACACGACGTTTCCATTCGTGCCATTACAGACCATATCCGTTCTACGGTTATGATGATCGGCGACGGCGTTGTGCCTTCTAACGAAGGTCGCGGCTACGTGCTTCGCCGCTTGCTGAGAGGTGCTGCAAGACACGGTAAGAAATTGGGTATCCAAGGTTGCTTCCTCACAAAACTTGCAGACGTTGTATTTGAACTTTCCGGCGACGCATATCCCATTATTCGTGAGCGTCAGGATTATATTAAGAAAGTCATTCGTACAGAGGAAGAACGTTTCTCTGTTACTATTGAACAGGGCATGAATATGCTCAGTCAGTTTATGGAAGAAGTAAAGGGTCAGGAGAATCCTATTTTACCCGGCGACGTGGCTTTCAAACTCCACGATACCTACGGCTTCCCCCTGGATCTGACCAAAGACATCTTGAAAGAGAATGGTATTGCTGTAGATGAAGACGGATTTAAGAAAGAAATGGCCAATCAGCGTGCTATGGCCCGTGAAGCGATTAAAGACCGCGAGAGTTCTTGGGCAGGAAATGAACTGAAGCTTCCTGCGGAGTGTCCTGCAACGAATTTCACAGGTTATGACGTTCTGGCAAGCGAAGGCAAGGTTCTTTACCTCCTGAAAGAAGACGGTACGCAGTGTGAGTCCGCTGAAGCCGGTGAGCAGGTTGTATTGATTACCGACACAACGCCTTTCTACGGCGAGAGTGGTGGTCAGGCAGGTGACCGCGGTGTGATTAAGACCGAGAACGGTACATTCCAGGTACAGAATACCACTAAGACTAAAGACGGCATTTTCCGTCATATTGGTACTGTGGAAGAAGGTGTGTTGGCAGTTGGTGACGTAGCTACCCTTACGGTAGACCGGGCACGTAGGCTTGCAACGGCGAGAAACCACAGTGCAACCCACTTGCTGCAGAAAGCTTTAAGAGATATCTTGGGCGATCACGTACATCAGGCAGGTTCTAACGTAACGCCTGACAGACTTCGCTTTGACTTCCAGCATTTGCAGACTGTAACGCCGGAAGAATTGGCAAAAGTAGAGCAAGCAGTGAACGATGCCATTGCAGAAGATTATGCGGTTGTAACCCAGGTAATGGATATTGACGAAGCCAAGCAGTCCGGCGCGATGGCGTTGTTTGATGAGAAGTACGGCGACAAAGTTCGCGTTGTCCGTATGGGTGATTACAGCATGGAACTTTGCGGCGGTACCCACGTAAGTAACACTGCATCCATTGGTTTGTTTAAGTTGGTACATGAAAGTGCTGTTGCGGCCGGCGTACGTCGTATTGAGGCAGTAACCGGTCAGGGCGCACGTGCTTTGTTTATGGAGCAAGAGTCTGTACTTAATGATGTAATGGGCGCTATGAAGGCAAATCAAAACGACGTTGCTACCAAGATTCGTCAACTTTCCGAGCAGTACAAGGCTGTTTCCAAGGAATTGGAAGCTGTAAAGATGGAGCAGGCTACGCAGGATACCGACAGCTTGATTGAACAGGCTGTAGAGGTAAATGGTGTTCAACTTGTAACGGGCCGTTTCGATATGTTGGAAGGAGAGGCATTGCGTGATCTTTGCGAGCGTCTTCGTTCTAAGCTCACTTGCGGTGTGGTATTGGTAGCTTCCGGTTACGGTGACAAGGTTTCTATTGTTGCAATGGCGACCAAGGATGCTTTGGCAAAAGGCGTACATTGCGGCAATTTGGTGAAGAAAGCAGCCGGTATGTGCCAGGGCGGTGGCGGTGGACGTCCCGATATGGCCCAGGCAGGCGGTAAGGATGTTGCGGCAATCGATGGCATGCTGGCACAGGTTCAAACAATGTTAGGGTGAGGGTATGATGGACGATTGTATTTTTTGTAAAATAATCAAAGGGGAGATTCCCTGTGATAAAGTTTATGAGGACGATACCTGTATCGCATTTTACGATATTGCGCCGCAGATGCCGATTCACGTGGTGGTGGCAGCAAAGCGTCACGTGCCTTCCGTATTGGGCTTTTCCAAAGAGGACGCGGCATTCTTGGGCGGCATACAGTTGGCTATCGCAGAGATTGCTCGGAAACTGAACCTCACGGAAAATGGTTTTCGTGTGATTAACAATTGCGGCGAGGATGCGAAGCAGTCTGTACCCCATTTGCACTACCATATTTTGGCAGGCGGAGACATGGGAGAGAAAATCGTATGAATGATTGGACCGACATTACTTTGCAAATTAACAGCAGCGACGTGGATACGGTGACAGCCATTGCGCAGATGTGTATGCCCGGTGGAATTTATATTGAAGATTATTCCGATTTTGATACGGATATTCAGCAATTTGGTCCCGTTGAGATTATTGATGAAGATTTGCTGAAGAAAGCGCAGGACAAAGAACACGCTACGGTGCATTTGTACATCAGCCCGGAAGAAGATCCGGAGGAATCTTTGAGTTTCTTGGCGGAGCGGCTGACTGCATGCGATGTGGCCTACACGGTGCTGTCCGGCATTGTAAAGGAAGAAGACTGGGCCAATAACTGGAAACAGTATTTTAAGCCTTTGCCCGTTGGGGAGAAGCTTTTGATTGTACCCTCTTGGGAAGAAGAGATTCCGGAAGGATTGGAAGATCGCACCCACTTGGAAATTGATCCCGGTATGGCATTTGGCTCCGGTCAACATGAAACTACCAAGCTTTGTCTTGAAATGGTAGAGAAATGTGTGACACCGGGAAGTTCTGTGCTGGACGTGGGTACGGGAAGCGGTATTTTGGCTATCGGCGCACTGCTTTTGGGTGCGAAAGAGGCGGTTGGCATTGATATTGACAAGCTTTCTGTGAAGATCGCCGGGGAAAATGCGGCTTTGAACGGTGTTTCGGATCGATTCCGCGCGGTTTGCGGCGATTTGGCTACGGGTATTTCCGGAAAATTTGAGTTAGTTTGTGCCAATATTGTTGCGGATATTATTCTTCGCTTACTTCCGGACGTAGGACCTTTGATGACCGATGACGGTGACTTGATTGTGTCCGGTATTATTGAAGAACGGAAACAAGATGTGTTGGATGGATTGGCAGAATATGGATTTGAACCCATTGATATTTTACAGGACCGCGGATGGTGCTGTATGCGTGCGAAGAAGAAATAAGGAGGTTGTCTATGAACATTGTTTGTTTGGATTTAGAGGGTGTATTGGTACCGGAAATTTGGATTGCTTTTGCAAAAGAAAGCGGTATTCCGGAACTTACACGCACCACCCGTGAAGAACCGGATTATGATAAATTGATGCGTTGGCGTCTGGGTATTTTGAAAGAACACGGTTTGGGCTTGAAAGAAATTCAAGCGACGATTGCCAAGATTGATCCGCTTCCCGGTGCAAGGGAATTTTTGGACAAATTGAGAGCTATGACACAGGTTATCATTATTAGTGATACGTTTTCTCAGTTTGCTACGCCTTTAATGGAGAAACTTGGTTGGCCCACTATTTTCTGTAACTCTTTGGAAGTGGCAGAAGACGGCACCATTACGGATTTCAAGATGCGAATTGAGAATTCCAAGTTAACTACGATTAAGGCTTTGCAGTCCATTGGTTACGATACCATTGCGGCAGGTGACAGTTACAACGACCTTGGCATGATCTTAAACAGCAAGGCAGGTTTCTTGTTCAGAAGTACGGAAAGTATTAAGAAAGATTACCCGCAACTTCCTGCTTTTGAAAGCTATGATGAATTACTTGTAAATATTGAGAAAGTCCTGTAATTCACCTTGTTTTTTGAACGGGTTTATGGTATGGTACAGGTATGAAGGAGGCAATGGAATATGTTTGAACAATGTAAGTGGATTTGGGGTAATGCCCAGGCGAAGCCGGATGAATATACAGATTTTAAACTTGTTTTTAATGCAGAAGCAGGGAAGAAGTATGCGCTTAATTTGAGCTGCGATACGGATTATGCTTTGTATTGCGGAGACCGTTTGGTTTCTTTCGGTCAGTACGGGGATTATCCGGATTATAAGGTTTATGATACGATTTCTTTGGATGATGTGGTTCGTCCCGGAGAGAATGAGTTGATTTTGACCGTTTGGTATCAGGGCGTGGATACACAGGTTTATATTAAGAAACCTGCAGGCGCTATTTTCGCTGTGACGGAAGATGACAAGGCAATTCTTTGCTCTTCTGAGTCTATTCCCAGCCGTGTAACACCGGGATACGTACCGTATCAGGAAATTCAAATTACCGTACAGCTTGGTTACT
This sequence comes from Clostridia bacterium, assembly GCA_017560225.1. Lineage (GTDB taxonomy): Bacteria > Bacillota > Clostridia > UBA1212 > UBA1255 > RGIG9099. The sequence goes on along the minus strand of JAFYOJ010000012.1, from coordinate 9,076 downwards.
CTTTCTTGTATGATGCCAATGATGAGGCGAAGCCTTTTAACGCAGGCAGCGCTTTGGTTGAAGGTCTTCCTATGGAGTTGTTCCCGAGACCGATTAAGAAATTGGAATTGGCAGATCGCCCCATGGCTACGGTGGTACAGAGTGGTGGCTATTATGCGTATAAAGGTAATGTTAAGAAGTTGTCTCAGTATATGGACCGCGCAGGATTGGTCGTACGTACCGATGAGCCTGTCAAGGTTTTGGGTGCAGGGGACAGCGCTATCGTAGAACGTCTTGAAGGCGAAGACGGCGTTTACGCAATCTTGGATATGGGCACGGAAACTGCCGGCTTCTTGGATATGGACTTTACAGTAGATGCACCTTGTGACGTAATGATCGGCTGGGGTGAGCATTTGTTGGATGGCAGATGCCGTACGTCCATTCGTAATTTCATTATGTGTTATAAGGCAAAGGCGGGACGCAACCAGTTCTTGCATCCTTTCAGACGCCTTGGTTGCCGTTACGTGCAGATTTTTGTTGCCAATAAGTCTGTTACACTGGATTACGTAGGTGTTCGTGAGACATTTTACCCCCTGAACGTAAAGCAGTACGAAAGCGGAAACTTACTCCGCGACCGGATTTGCCAGGTGGCGGTGAATACCCTTCGTCAGTGTATGCATGAGCATTACGAGGACTGTCCTTGGAGAGAGCAGGCGCTTTACACCATGGACTCCAGAAATCAGATGCTTTGCGGTTACTATGCGTTCGGTGAGACGGAATTCCCCCGCGCAAGCTTGGATTTGATGACACACGGTATGCGTGAGGACGGTCTTTTGGAAATTACGTATCCTTCCGGTATTCAGGTGCCGATTCCTTCTTTCTCTCTGGCTTATTTTATCCAGATGTGGGAGTATTTGGTATATTCCAAGGATGCAGATTTCCTTCGTGAGAAATATCCTTTCTTGCAGAAATTATTAGGTACCTTCCTTCGCCGTCAACGTGAAGACGGTTTGATCAATGACTTTAATGAGAAGGCTGAATACTGGAATTTCTATGAGTGGACCTATGGTATGATCGGTTTGGAAACCATGAATCAAACTGGCTTTATGGTCATTCCGGCACCCCTTAATGCAATGTTGTCCTTGGCAATTCAGAAGCTTGCGAATATTGCGGAGGCTCTTGGTTACGATGCAGATGCTACTGCTTACAGAACAGAAGCGAAGCGTATTAATGCGGCTATTGTGAAGGAATTCTATAATCCCGAAACGAAGTTGTTTGAATCCTTTGATTGCAGAAACAGAGGGGATTACAGCGTGCTGACCAACAGCTTGTGCGTACTTTGCGGCGCCACAGAAGGCGTAGATACGTCTGTTATGCTTGCTTGTATGGTGGATAACGGTCCTGCGGACACCGGTCTTACGGTTCGTTCCAGTACACTTTCTATGAATGCATTCCGCTTTGATGCACTTTTGTCCGTAGATAAAGAGAAGTACGGTGCGTCCATCTTGGCGGAAATTGACCGCATTTATATGGAAATGCTTCAGAAAGATGCTACCAGCTTCTGGGAGACGGCATTGGGTGCTGCAGACTTTGAAGGTGCCGGCAGTTTGTGCCACGGCTGGTCTGCTTTGCCGCTGTATTACTATGAGATTTTGAAGGGATAAGTTGTACTTGTACACGGAGGTTTCCATGAATCAAAAAGTACTGAGAATTGTAGGACGCGTTCTGGCTGTTTTGCTAATTACCGTGGTAATTCTGGCAGGCTCCCTTTACGTTATGTTGTACAGATGCTGTAACGGTCCTTCCGATACGGCGAGAAATGTATTTGTTACCACACTCTTGGAAACAGGAAAGCTGAAATTTCTGGTTTCTTGGGTTTGCTCCGATGAAACTGTACAGGCGGTTGTCAAGCAGAATTCCATGGGAGAAGTAGAAGGCGAAGTAGAATTGGAACAGATTGGCGGCGAGAACAGCGGAACTGTAGATTATGATGCGGGCCGTGTTTTTGATGAAAATGGTATTTGCGTGGAGAAGGTGTCCGGTGCGGGTTTCTCCGGTAAAATGATGATTATTAAAGATCCTTCTCAGGTTAGGTTAAGTACCTCTTATAATAACGGATGGAGCAAGTACGGTCTTACACTGGATGAATTGGTGAAGAAGACCGGTGCGGTTGCAGGCATCAACGGTGGTATTTATGTGTCTACCAACAATGAAGGCGGAGAGCCTTTAGGCGTTGTGGTACAGGATGGACAAGTTTTATACAACGATCCTTACGCACTGCAAGGACTTTGGTTGATTGGTATGAACAGTGATGCCGATCTGAATCGTTTGGTGATTAAGGATCTTAAAGGCATGACCGATGTTCAAGTTCGAGAATATATTGCATCTGCCGGTATTCGGGATGCAGTCGTATTCCAAGATGAGGCCAGTGATCGCAATAACCATTTTGTGCCATTGATTGTGAATGGCGAGGCGAGAGAAATCGGCGGATTTGGTAGCGGTGCGAACCCTCGTACTGTCATTGGTCAAAGACAAGACGGTGCGATTTTGATGCTTGTAACGGATGGTCGTGGCGCAGATGGCCATATCGGTGCTACGGCAGGGGATTTGATTGCCATTATGCAGCGCTACGGCGCCCATAATGCAGCAAACCTGGATGGTGGTAGTTCGACTTGTATGTTTTATAACAACGTATGGGAAATGAGTAGTGTAACTTTCTATTACCAAAATTCTTCCTGGCGCTTGCCTACGGGTTTTGTGGTAATGCCCAAGACGGAGGGATAAGCTATGAGAAGACGACAAAAGAATTTTATCCAAAGAATTGCAGAACAACTTAAACCGGGATTCTGGTTGTACGTGGCGATTTATACTATGGTTTTGGTGATTGCGGCGTTTGTTTTTTTGATTTACACAGAGAACAGTTTGCGTGACTACGAGCGTGCACAGGCTATTACTGTGGTAGAGAATTTCTCCAAGGACTTGAAGAAACAGGCCCTTAAAGACCAACTTCCGAAGGGGGCTAACGTACCGTCTCTTTATACTGTATTTGGTTTGCGAGATACTTTCTTGCAAGATTATGGTGAGCAGTTTGAGAAGAATACCAAAATGTCTGTGCAGAAACAGAAAGGGTCTTATGATACATCCTGTCCTGTATTTGATATTTATGCAGACGATGTCCGCGTGGCAGAAATCGAATTAAAAGCAGTGAATACAAAGGTTATTTTTGCTATTTTGAACGTTTCTGATTGGGAAGTAACCCGTTTTGAACCCATTGTGCAGACATACGAAGCGGATAGCGTTACCGTGACGATTCCCGATACTCATCAAATTTCTATTAACGGCGTTCCGGTGGATAACAGTTTTGCGAAGAAGCAGAATTTAGCGGTTGCTGAGTTTGCTTCGTTCAAGCAATATATGAAAGAGTCCGTTGTGCTTTCTGAATACGAAATTCCCGGTGCATTGATGAACGGCACTCTTAAGATTACCACGAAAGACGGCTCTGTCGTGCCTTATGTGCCGGATGCCAATGGCGATATCTACGTAAACTATACGGACTATGCGGCTACAGTGCCCACGACCTATAGCGATACTGCTGTGACCATTGCCAAAACCTGGGAGAATTTCATGACTCGAGATTTGCAAGGCGAGGGCTTAAGTACCATGGCGCAGTATTTGATTAAAGATTCTGCGTATTATGAGAAAGCTTTGATCTTCCTGTATGGCGATGCCTGGATGACCAGTGCGCACTATACCAGCGGGAATGTATATTCGCCCATTGTTGTGGAAGATTATACACGTTATTCAGAGGAGTGCTTCTCCTGTCACATTCAGTTTACCAAGACGATGTATTTATATAAGCAAAATAAATATGCAACCAATGAAATTGATGCTGTTTTCTATTTCTTGAATTATGATGATACGGATGACGGTATCCATAATCCTACGTGGAAATTGGTTGCGGATTTTGCGGCATCCTGATGGAGAATCGAACTGTGAAACAAATTGGTCTTGTATTAGAAGGTGGCGGCATGCGGGGCCTTTTTACCGCAGGCGTCATTGACGTAATGATGGAACAAGGAATTGATTTTGAGGCGTTGGTGGGTGTTTCCGCCGGCGCCTGCTTCGGTTGTAATTATAAATCCAAACAACCGGGGAGAGTGCTTCGATATAATCTTGCGTATTGTAAAGATCCTCGCTATTGCAGTTTGCGGTCTTTGTGGAAGACCGGCAATTTGTTTGGTACGGAATTTTGTTATTATGAACTGCCCGATCGATTGGATTTGTTTGATGTGAAGACTTTTGAAGAGAATCCAATGGATTTCCATATGGTTTGTACCGACGTGGAAACAGGGAAGCCTGTTTACCATTTGTGTAAATCTACTCGAGCAACGAATGAAATGGAGTGGATGCGTGCCAGCAGTTCACTTCCCTTGGTTTCCCGCATGGTTGAAATTGACGGGATGAAGCTGATGGATGGCGGTATCGCTGATTCGATTCCTATTCGTTTTTCCGAGAAAATGGGCTATCAAAAGAATGTGGTTGTATTGACGCAGCCGGAAGGGTATGTGAAGAAACCGGCGTCTATGATGGGATTGATTCGATGGCAATTTAGAAAGTATCCTGCGTTTATCGATGCTATGATGCGTCGTCATGAAATGTATAATGATACTATTGACTATATTCGAAAGCAGGAAGCGGCAGGGCAGGTTTTTGTGATTCGTCCACAGCAAGCACTTCCCGTTGGCAGAATTGAACATAATCCTGAAAAGTTAGAACAAGCATATCAAATGGGGCGAGATGCGGCTATAGAAGCTCTGCCGGCACTTCAAAAGTTTATGATAGATTGAGATTTAATTGCTTGTGAGACTATAAATTTGCTGTTTTCTCAGTTTGGAGCCACGTTTTCTTGAAAAACATGGCTCTGTTTCTTGTATAAAGAGTAAATGTAGTCCTTTTTGAGCATTTTACGGGGCGAATTGGACTTCATTTTACCCGAATCCCTTAAATAGAACCATTTGCTTCTGAACGACGGAATAGCCCTTGTCAAGAGCGGCCGGATTATGCTATAATCCACCGATGGAGGCGTTATTTTATGCAGATTTATGAAGAGTTGCAGGCCCGTGGCCTGATTGCACAAGTTACAGATGAAGAAGAAATTCGCACCTTAATCAATAATGGCGGTGCTCGTTTCTATATTGGTTTCGATCCTACGGCGGATTCTTTGCACGTAGGTCACTTTATGGCCCTTTGCTTGATGAAGCGTTTGCAGATGGCGGGAAACAAGCCTGTGGTTTTGGTTGGCGGCGGTACCGGTTATATCGGCGATCCTTCCGGCAGAAGCGACATGCGTTCTATGCTTACTCCGGAAACCATTGAACATAACTGTGAGTGTTTCAAGAAGCAGATGGAGCGTGTTATTGAGTTCGGCGAGGATAAAGCGATTATGGTAAATAATGCAGACTGGCTCCTTAAGCTGAACTACGTTGAGTTGCTTCGCGAAGTGGGTGCGTGTTTCTCTGTAAATAATATGCTTCGTGCAGAGTGCTATAAGCAACGTATGGAGAAGGGTCTCAGCTTCCTTGAGTTTAACTATATGATTATGCAGGCGTACGATTTCTATTATCTGAACAATAAGTACGGCTGCAATATGCAGTTCGGCGGTGATGACCAGTGGAGCAATATGCTGGCCGGTACGGATTTGATTCGTCGGAAGAACAGTAAAGACGCTTACGCTATGACGATTACGCTTTTACTTAACAGCGAAGGCAAGAAGATGGGTAAGACAGCGAAGGGTGCCGTTTGGTTGGATCCGAATAAGACTTCGCCTTTCGAGTTCTACCAGTATTGGAGAAACGTAGAGGATCAGGACGTTATGAAGTGTATCCGGATGCTCACGTTTATTCCGTTGGATGAAATCAATGCGATGGATGCATGGGACGATAGCCGTATCAATGAGAAGAAGGAAGTGCTGGCGTACGAGTTGACTGCATTGGTACACGGCACTGAGGAAGCAGAGAAGGCGAAGGCGGTTTCTAAGTCTTTGTTTGCAGGCGGTGGCGATGATGCCAATATGCCTACCGTTGAGATTGCAGCAGCAGACGTTCCGGCAGACGGTATCGGCATTATTGATCTTGCGGTGATTTGCGGTTTCGCACCCAGTAAGGGTGAGGCTCGTCGCTTGATTCAACAGGGTGGTATTTCCGTCAATGACGAGAAGGTACAGGGCTTTGATTTGCGCTTTACGGCAGCAGAACTGCAAGAGGGCGTTCGTCTCAAGAAGGGCAAGAAGGTATTTAAGAAGGCTATTCTGGGATAAGGGTACAATGTTGTGTGTGCAGCGGGCAGGGCGCAAGTTCTGCTCGCTTTTTCTTTTGTAAAATATTACCGGTTGCAATGGTAAAATAATTGGTGTATAATTTTCCAAGAAGTAAAGAAACCAAGAAATTTGGCATAGAATAGAGGGGAGAATATTTTATGACAGTGATGGATTTTGGCTATTTATGGAGGCTTGCAATGGAGAAGAAATTGGTCAGTATCTCTGCAAAGAGACAAATTACAATACCACAAAAATTTTATATGCAACTGGGTTTTGATACAGATGCGGAATGTATGGTGCGTGGCAATGAATTGGTGATACGACCGGTTCGTAAACATACCGGTGGTGATTTCGCAGAAGAGATTCTGGCAGATCTCTTGGCACAAGGGTACAGTGGTTCGCAATTACTGGAAGAATTTAAGAAAATGCAACAGGCTGTCCGTCCGGCTGTACAAGAACTTTTGAACCAGGCAGAACAAGTCGCAGTAGGCAGTATTCCTTCGGAACAATATGATGATATTTTTCCAAAGGGGGAGTAACTATGTACGAGGTGCGTTTTCTTCCACCTGCTGCGAAATACATCAAGAAAATTAAAGACAGAGTGCTGAAACAACGGTTTCGAGAGGCTATTGATCAGATTCGGAATGATTATACGGTAGGACAGGCCAAGACCGGTGATTTGAGTGGTATTTATTGTTATGATATCTATTACAATCAAGTAAATTATGAGATTGCTTACACGGTGGAATTTGTAGAGGATACCCTTGTTGTGGTGATTCTTGCCGGTACTCGAGAGAATTTCTATCAGACTTTGAAACAATACATAAAGAAATGGTAATTTTCACAAATTTTTTATTGAAAAATCTCTCTGTGTGATATATAATATTTCCGTTGTTTTTATTCTGAGGCTCAGTGGGTGCACAACGGCCCGCCAAGACGGTCTCAATCCCGGAAAGGATCTTTAAATATGGACAAGAAAGAACGCAGAGTTGGTACGATTTCCAGAGGTATTCGATGCCCCATTATTCGCGAAGGAGACGATTTGGGTGCGATTGTAGCGGATAGCGTGCTTGAAGCAGCTGCGATTGAAGGTTTTGAATTGCGCGATCGCGACGTTATCGCGATGACTGAGTCCATTGTGGCAAGAGCACAGGGCAACTACGCTTCTGTTGACGATATTGCAGCGGACGTTCAGGCTAAGTTGGGTGGAGAAACCGTTGGTGTTATCTTCCCGATTCTTTCCAGAAACCGTTTCGCAATTTGTTTGCGCGGTATTGCAAAGGGCGCAAAGAAGGTTGTGTTGATGCTTAGCTATCCTTCTGATGAAGTAGGTAATGAGCTGGTTAGTTTGGATAAGATTGATGCAGCCGGCGTAAATCCTTACTCTGACGTATTGAGCTTAGAAAAGTATCGTGAGTTGTTTGGCGTGAATAAGCATCCTTTCACCGGTATGGATTACGTTGCATATTACGGTGATTTGATTCGCGAATGCGGTGCGGAAGTTGAGATTATTTTCGCAAATCAGGCGAAGGCGATTTTGAACTATACCGATTGTGTACTTACTTGTGATATTCACACCCGCGCACGTACCAAGCGTATTTTGAAGGCTGCCGGTGCGAAAGTAGTTTGCGGCCTTGATGATATTATGAATGCACCTGTAAACGGTAGCGGTTATAACGAGAAGTATGGTTTGTTGGGATCTAACAAATCTACAGAAGATACGATTAAATTGTTCCCGAAAGAGTGTAAGGAACTTGTTTTGGACGTACAGGCTCGCATTGAAAAAGCGTCCGGCAAGCACGTTGAAGTTATGGTATACGGCGACGGTGCTTTCAAGGATCCTCAAGGTAAGATTTGGGAATTGGCTGACCCGGTTGTTTCTCCCGCTTATACAGACGGCTTGATCGGTACGCCGAACGAACTTAAACTGAAGTATCTTGCAGATAACGACTACAAGGATTTGTCCGGCGAGGAACTTCGTAAGGCTATTTCCGAGAGTATTCGTCAGAAGGGCAATGACCTTGTGGGCAATATGGCTTCTCAAGGTACCACACCTCGTCAGCTAACAGACTTGATTGGTTCGCTTTGCGACCTTACCAGTGGTTCCGGCGACAAGGGTACACCGGTTGTTTTGGTACAAGGTTATTTTGACAACTATACAAACTAATATAATTGGAGGAGTTTACTATGGATTGCAACGTACGTCCTGAAACAATGGCCCGTATTACTACGAAAGAATTAGCAGATGCTTTTATTGATGCTCAGGTTGCAGAAATCCGCGCTCAGGTAGGAGACAAGAAAGTTCTCTTGGCGCTTTCCGGCGGTGTTGATTCCTCTGTTGTTGCGGCTCTCTTAATTAAAGCAATTGGCAAGCAGTTGGTTTGCGTACACGTAAATCACGGCCTTATGCGTAAAGGTGAGAGCGAGCAGGTCGTTGAGATCTTTGGAAAAGAGCTGGATGCGAACTTGATTTACATCGATGCAACGGATCGTTTCCTTGATTTACTTGCAGGTGTTGAAGAGCCTGAGAAGAAACGTAAGATTATCGGCGGCGAATTCATTAAGGTATTTGATGAAGAAGCAAGCAAATTGGAAGGCATTTCTTTCTTGGCACAGGGTACCATTTATCCGGATATTTTAGAGTCTCACGGCGTTAAGGCGCACCACAACGTTGGCGGTCTTCCTGAGGATATGCAATTTGAATTGGTTGAGCCTGTTAAGTTGCTTTATAAGGATGAGGTTCGTGTTGTAGGTGAGGCTTTAGGTCTTTCTCACGCAATG
>JAFYOJ010000148.1 GCA_017560225.1 Clostridia bacterium | reverse complement strand
ATGGACTTGGGATGATATGCTTACTTATGCAAAAGCATTGAAAGAATTGGGTTGTGAGAATCCTATTTCTATGGATTATTCCGATTTCTCCGTATGGGGCTCCTTTGCCATGAGTCAAGGTGTTGAAATTCTAATGGATGGAGCTACGGATGGCAGCAAAGTTTTGAATTTAACCGATGCCAAAGTTGCAACCGGATTAGAGTACTTAGCGGATTCTTTTATTCGTACCGGATATATCTCTGAAAAGACACCGGATGAAATTACGCCGGAGGATCTTTCTCAATATGGTATGATTGTACTCTCTCATGCGGATCTGGCTAAGTGGGAGAAGAAATTAGCGGAAGAAAACTTTGAATGGGAGTTTGCTCATTTGCCGGGATTTGAAAGCAAGGATGGAAACCGCAGTGTGCGAATTGGCGTAAAGACATTAGGTTTAGCGGTGCGTACACGGGATTTGTCCAATGAGGAAGAAGAAAATGCACAAGCGATGCGTGATGAAATTTGTGCGCAACTTGCGCTTTATGCAATGGTTCCTGAAGCGGCAACCCATTTGGCTGGACTTTCCGGCGTACGTGTTCCGGCACTGATTTCCGTAAATGATGCTCGTTTTTGGAGAGATTATCCTGTTTCCGGAAAGAACACCTCTGTATTTTCTCTCTTCGACGAATATGATTATGCGGCAAATCTGACAGTTTATATGTCCTTGGAAGCGTCCAATGAAATTAATAAAGCGATGGGTAGTGCGTTGGAATCTTGTGCCAAGGCAGGTACACACATTGACACCTATTTGCAGGCAATTCAAGATTTAGCCAATACCAAATGGTGAGAAGAGAAAAAATGTGAATAGGGTGCAAATAATTTGTAACGATTGTTCAAAATTGTGTCTTATTCCGTTGACAATTTTAGTTGATATGATATTATATATCTATAAATCTGTTTAGATGGAGGTTCTATAATGAAGAAAGTAATTGCAAAGTCAATAGCATTATTACTTGCTATTATGACGGTATGTAGCTTGGCTGCATGCAATGGTTATGTGAAGCAAACAGGTGAGCTTGATAATCTTGATGAAGTTCCCGCAGTTTCCGGCACAATTAAGTTCTCTTATGAAACAAATGGTCAGGAAAGTAAGGAATTAGCAGCGAATGCATACATCGATGCGTTTATTGCTAAGTATCCGAATGCGAAGGTTCGTACAGATTACGAGTACAAAACATCTATGGCTGACCAGCGTATTTCTGCCGGCACCATTGGTGACGTATTCTACTTTGCTGAGCTTGAAGCATATAACTATGCAAAGACACAAGGTGTATTGATGCCTTTGGATCACTACATGAAGGCGTTTAAGATTAATACCGATGATATTTATTCCGGTATTTACGCTGCAGGTATGATCGATGGTAAATATTATTACGTTGCACGTGACTTTAACCAGATGATTATGACTTACAACAAGGATGCTCTTGCTGGTGGTTTAACTGAATATGTTAAAGATGGTTGGACTTGGGAAACCTTCTTGAGCGTGTGTGAGCAGGCTACGAACGAGCAGTTCTATGGTGCAAACATTGATTTGGCTTATGCGCCTACCTTTATTCCTCTTTTGAATGCAGTTGGTGAGACAGATGAGAATGGTCGTGTAAAGACTTGGTATAATACTGCAACACGTACTGTTGACTTTACCTCTGAGGGAATGTTGAACGCTGTCCAGGATCTCCTTGATGCTTACGCAAGTGGCTACATTAACCTCAATCTTGGTAGTAATGATGCGTTCGCTGACAAGAAGGCTGTTTTCACACAGCATGTATATGTTCAGGTTGAAAGCCATGCAAAGACCCTTGAGCAAGATCAGTTTGATTGGGATATGATTCACTTACCTCTTACCAATAATCCTATGTTTGGTTGTGGATCTTCCGGTGTAGGTGTATACAATGGAACAAAGAATGCGAACACAGCAGCTGCTTTTGCATTGTTCTTCTATACACAGGATGGTCAGACTGCATTCAACGGTCAGGATGGTGGTTCTGTTCCTGTATTGGCTTCTTTGAAAGATGCTGATTTCTGGCAACATGCTGAGGATGATTGGAGCGATAAGAACTGGGGTGCAAACATCTACAAGTCTGATGAGTACGCTGTTATCGGTCAGTGGAAGTGTATTCTTCCTTCTGAAGTTGCTGAACTCATTGATGGTCAGCCTTTGAAGCAAGCTTTGCAGGAAGTTGTTGGCGGTGCAAAACTCAGTGACGTAATGGGTGAGCTTCAAGAACAATGTAACCAAAAGTGGGCTTCTCTTGCAGAGAAATAATACTTAAAGTAAGATGAACAGTATGAAGGGGTTTGTGTGTATGCACAAACCCCTTTTTATGTTAGACATAGATCATACAGACAATTGCGGTTAGCAGCACGGATAAAATTGTGTGTAGCACTTTTCCAAGAATATATCGTGTGCAAGACAATCCGTTTTGACTCAACAGATAAATGATTTGCATATGTACCGAACAACCACCCCAGGAAGCGATTCCGGCAAGAAGACAACACCGGGGGATTATATTTAATGTTAATTTGGCTGCTGTTTGGCAGCCTGTTGTCATTTCCAATAACATTCCTCCAACACTGCTCAGTGGTTGAATAGAAGCAAATATTGGACTCTCTAAAATTGCACATATCGATGCGAAAAAGAGCACCGTGCCACAAACAGGAACCATTGTTTCCATAGCAGAGGCAATGGACGAGGATAATTGGAGCAACGCTTTTGGCCTTTGGAGGGATGTAGAATATGTTGATTTTGGAGAGACTGTTTGTTTTTTATGTGAGCATTTTCCCATAATTAAACCGCTTAAAATGGATGCTGTGATATGACAGAGCCACATTATTACGCCTAAAAAGGTATCTTTCAATATGTTGGTTCCCAGTACGCCAATAATAAATAAAGGACCTGCGTTGTTGGTAAATGCGGACAGTCTTAAAGCATCTTCTTTCGTGATTTCCCCATTCTTGTACAACTGTGCGGTTGTCTTTGCGGCGGTAGGATAACTGCCGATTAAACTGGTAATTACGCTAAGTCCCCCCATTTCAGAAACCCCAAAAAGAGGATTCATCAAGGGTCCTAAGAAACGACTCGGAATTCGAAATGCACCGCTGCGCACGAGCCAATCGGATAAAACGCACAACGGAAATACAGAGGGAAGCACAATAAAGAGAAAAGTTTTTAACGCCTCTGCAGTTTCCGGAATGGCAGAAGGGGCGCAAAGTATGAAGGCAGTTAAAAATAAAAAAGAAAAAATTAAAACAAACATAGAATAAATTTATGCGTGTAATTGCTTTTTTACGATAAAAAGTGTACAATAAATCTGTATATGCAATTAATAGGAGTGAAGAATATGCCGATTAAGATCCCCAATCATTTGCCTGCTATGGAAGTGCTCAGAAATGAGCACGTGTTTGTGATGAATGAAGCAATGGCTTTTTCCCAGGATATTCGGCCGCTGCAGATTGCAATTATGAATTTGATGCCAACGAAGATTGTGACAGAAACACAATTGCTGCGTCTTTTAAGTAATTCGCCTCTTCAGGTGGAGGTTACACTCCTTCATCCGGCTTCCTATACTTCTAAGAATACGCCAATTAGCCATTTGAATACGTTCTACAGAACCTTTGAAGATATTCAAGACCGAAAGTTTGATGGTTTGATCATTACAGGCGCACCGGTGGAGAATATGGAATTTGAAGAAGTGAAATATTGGGAGGAGCTTTGCCGTTTGATGAAGTGGTCGAAAGAAAATGTGACTACGACACTTCATATTTGTTGGGGTGCACAGGCCGGTATGTATTACCATTACGGTGTGCCGAAATTTGATTTGGGAAAGAAACTTTTCGGTGTATATCCACACCATGTTATGCACAAAAGTGCTCGCTTACTTCGTGGTTTTGATGATATATTTTACGTGCCCCACTCTCGTTATACAGGGAACGATTTGACTCAAGTGCTGAATATGCCGGAATTGGATGTTTTGGCGGCATCCGATCAAGCGGGACTTTGTATTTGCGCTTCACACGATCGACGTCAGATTTTTATTACCGGGCATTTGGAGTATGATCGGGAAACCTTGCAATTAGAATATGAAAGAGATGTTGAGAAAGGGTTAGAAATTGCAGTTCCGGATAATTATTTTCCGGATGACGATCCGACGCAAAAACCTTATCATCAGTGGCGGAGCCATGCATATTTGTTGTATGCAAATTGGCTGAATTACTATGTTTATCAAGCTACGCCCTTTGATCTTTCTGCAATTGATGCCAATTATAAGCCGGATAGAAAAGGGGAATGATGATGGAAGAGAATACGAATGTGTCTGTAAAGCCAAGAAAAGGCTTTGTGGCGAAAGACAGACGTGGCAATCTTGTTTTCTTTGTTACCGTTTGTTTAGTTGCCATGATTGTTGTTGCCATTTTGTCCTTGTTGCCGGGGCGCTTAGTGCATACCGGTGGCTTGGACAATAGCGGTGTGGGACGTCTTGAAATGTTTCCCTTTGTTTTTACCAATGAAGAGGGACTCCTCTATGTAGTTCGTGACAATACAATGGCTGTTTCCGAAATTGATGACTCTGTTTCCCAGTGTGTTTCTGACAGTTTGACCGATCAAATTTACTATATTCGAAATGATATTTTGTATCGCTATGATATGAAAAGCAATACACGACAGGAATTGTTGCAAGATGTGCGGGATTTTGTCTTGACGGATAAACGCAAGACTATATTCTATGTAGATTGTGCAGGCAACCTTAAGTATTACAATGGACGTGTTTCCGGCTTGCTTTCCCAATATAAAGATCCTTTGCCCGAGCAGTATTATGTATCCGGAAATAACCGTTTGCTTTTCTTAGAGAATTATAATCGGGAAGACGGAACGGCACAATTGTGTTTGGCCGATGGGGATGGACAAGTTAAACGATATGATCTGCGTGTCAATGGGGATAAAATTTTCGGGTTTAATACTTCCGGGAAACGCATTTGTTTCTATCAAGGAAACGATTTTTGTGTGATGAATGAGCAAGGCAAGATATTGGCTCGCTTTGAGGAGGGAACCGCTGTTGCTGACACTGTACAGGCAACTTTAGTTAGTGGCACAACCCAATATGTGTCTTTCTACCAGTCTATTTCGGACCACTATATTGTAACGAAGAACTTGGAAAGCGATCAAAGTCCTCTTTGGTATTTTAATGGGGAGGGCACAAAAGAAATTGCAAAAGACATTGAACGGATTCTTTATTATTCAGAAGAACGGGATATGATTTTGTATACGATGCTCCAACAGGATGGTTCTATGAAAGTTTATCGAAGCATGAAAGGTGGCAAGGGAGAAGCGCAGTTATCTTGCAGTCCGGATACGAAGTTCCTTTTTGATAGTCAGTCCGATTATCTGTATTATCAATTGGCAGATGGTAGCTTGTACCGTTACAATATCTATGATGTCAAGCAAAAGTCTGTGAAAGTAGCGTCTAATACGGGTCTTTTATATCAGTATCCCAATAAACCTTTTGTGGGCTATGAATCGAAAAATGGTGAGCAAATTTATTTAGTACACAGTGATAATTCCATTCGCCAATACGACGGTAAGAATGAAGTTCAGTTATACGGACTTCGCGAAGATCGATTCTTTTTGATGAGAACCTACGGAAGTAACCGTATTTCCTTAGACTATGTACAAGGAAGAGAAATGCAGCGTCTGTGCGGTGATGTAGGCCAACAGATTTTCTTTGACGAGAAGATGAATTTTGTGCTCTATACGTCCGATGGCAAGTTATATGCGTGGGATAAGACACATACAACAGAAATTGGAACATTCGGTATGATTTATGCTGTACCAATTGCATTATAAGGAGATTCCATGGGAAAGAAATTATTGCCCATCCACGGCAAGCGAATTAAATATAGTGTGATTGGCTTGGTGCTTGGGTTGTTGCTGACCGCGATGACCACTGCGTGTAACGTACAAAACCCACCCATTGAATCCTATGAAACATTTCCGCAGACCACGGCTATGCCGGATTCTTCTTCGGGGAGTGTTGTATCTACCCCCGCTGTTTCTGAAAACAAGGAAATTATTTTTAAAGATGTCAATTTCCGCAATGCAGTAACTCAAGCGCTGGGAAAGAAGGATTTTGAAAGTATTTTGGTTTCCGATGTACAGCAATTAACCAGTTTCAGTGCCCGCGTTTGCGGTATCGCAGATATTAGTGAAATTATCTATTTTACCAACTTGGAAAGTTTGGACTTGAAAGGAAATCGAATTACCGATTTAACACCTTTGGGTAGTCTCACAAAATTAAAGAAATTGGATATATCTAAAAATTTCACATTGCTGAGCGGTGATCGAGAAAAGGGGCTGAATTTGGCGCCAATAAAGAATTTAGTGTTGTTGGAAGAATTAAACGCTTCCGGCAATATGATTACGGATATTTCACCGCTGGCGGGCCTTGCTTGTCTGCGGGTTTTGGATGTACAGAACAACCGTTTAACCGATCTGTCTGCCCTTGCTACTTGTACGGGCATAGAATCTTTGAACATTGCTTCTAATTATCATCTGGATGCAACAGGCTTACAGGAGGAGGGGATCGCGGATCTTCGTTTTGTAGGAAATATGTCCGATTTGCATACTTTAATTGCATCCAATAATGTCATTGCCACCTTAGAGGGTGTGGAGCAATTGTCGAAATTAAAGTATGTAGATATTACCCAAAATTACGTAATGAGTTTGGAACCTCTTGCGGGATGCGCAAATCTTCAAACACTACTTGCGGAGAATAATAATTTATTGGATTTGAAAGCGCTGGAGAATCACGCAGCGTTAGAAGTGCTCAATGTCCGCATCAATCGAATTCATTACGTGCCGGAAATACTCACTATGCCGGCATTGAAAGAATTTCAGTATGAGGGCAATCAAATCTTAGATTATCGGCCCATTGATCAATTTGAACAGGAGGTGGCAAACCGTGCAGAAGGATAAGGAAATGCAGCATGAACAAGAAATTTGCATTCGCGAAAGTAATATTCAATGGTTTCCCGGCCACATGGCCAAAGCACGTCGTTTGCTTTCGGAGAATTTAGGATTGGTGGACTGTGTGGTAGAATTGATTGATGCCCGTATTCCGTTTTCCAGTCGAAACCCGGAAATTGACCGCTTACTGAATCAAAAGCCACGTGTGGTGGTGGCCAACAAGCGAGACTTGGCGGATGAGAAGCAGTGTAAATTTTGGAAGCAGTATTTTGCAGATCAAGGAATTCCCTTGATTTATACAGATTGTCAGAAAGGTGCCGGCGTCAAAGAAGTGCAACAAGCGATTTTGAACGTTATGGCAGAGAAGATTCAACGAAAGATAGAGAAAGGAATGCGTATGTATACCGTAAAGACTATGGTAGTAGGCATTCCAAACGTTGGTAAATCTTCTTTTATCAATAAAGTTGCCGGCAAGAATGTGGCGGTTACAGGGGACAAGCCGGGTGTCACCAGAGGCAAACAATGGCTTCGCATGAACGATAAAATTTCTCTGTTGGATACTCCGGGACTGTTGTGGCCTAAATTTGAGGAT
>JAFYOJ010000147.1 GCA_017560225.1 Clostridia bacterium | reverse complement strand
TCCAGTAAAATGGCATCACTGCCGTGTACGAAAGCACGAATTTCCGGAGAAATCAAACCGAGGTCGGTTACAATGGAAATTTGTCGGTCTTCTGCAAAGATGGTATAGGCTACCGGATCTGCTGCATCGTGGGAGATGGAAAAACTTTGAATTTGCAAATCATTGAATTGTAATGGCCGATCGTGGGGATCAATCTCGCATCGTTGCGTGTTGAAAAGAGGTCCTATGCAGGACGTAATTGCTTGCCAAGTTTTGTGGGTTGCATAAATGGGCACTTGGTATCTTCTTGCGAAAACGCCGGCGCCTTGAATATGGTCTTTGTGTTCATGGGTGAGTAGAATGGCGTTAATCGCTTTTGGATTCTCGCCGATGGCTTGCAGTCCTTGTTGGATATGCTTGGCATTTACGCCGGCATCAATCAGTATTTTCGTATGATCGGTGCCCAAGAAAATACAATTTCCCTGGCTGCCACTATATAAACTGCAAAATTTAATCATAAATCCGGTGTTTCGCTTTCAACGCGTCGAATCTTAGCGCCTAATGCCCGCAACTTATCGTCGAACTCATCATAACCGCGATCAATACAACGAAGATTGGTGACTTCTGTTTCTCCCTCTGCTGCCATTGCGGCAATTACAAGGGCCGCACCTGCGCGAAGGTCAGGACAACGAACGGAGGTTCCGCTTAAAGTCTTGCCGCCGTTTACAATGGCCATCTTGCCCGCTACTAAGATATCGGCGCCCATACGACGCAGTTCTTCTGTGTATTGGAAACGGGAGTCTGTTACGCTTTCGGTGACGTTGCTGGTACCTTGTGCAAGGGCAAGAAGCACGGTCATCTGCGGTTGCATATCTGTGGGGAAGCCGGGGTACGGCTGTGTCTTTACATTGGTAGGCTTCATAGGACCGTTGGCATAAATTCGAATCCAATCTTCGCCTTCTTCGATACCAACGTTCATTTCTTCTAATTTAGAGGTCAAAGACTCTTGGTGGCGGGGAATTAAGTTTCGCACCGTGACGTCTCCGCCGGTTGCGGCTGCCGCAATCATAAATGTGCCCGCTTCAATCTGATCCGGAATGATCGAGTATGTAATGCCGCCGGGCATGCGGGGGACACCGGTGATTTTGATGGTATCGGTACCGGCACCACGAATCTTGGCACCCATAGCGTTTAAGAAGTTGGCTACGTCTACTACGTGTGGTTCCTTAGCACAGTTCTCGATAATGGTTTGTCCCGTTGCACGGCAAGCTGCTAACATTAAATTGATGGTAGCGCCAACGGACACTACGTCCAAATAAATATTGGCACCGGTTAAAGAACCGTCTTCTTTCGTGGAAACTGCTTGTACTTCGCCTCTGGATTCTTGAATTTCAGTACCTAAAGCCTGAAAACCTTTCAAATGCTGGTCAATGGGACGGGTGCCTAAACTGCAACCGCCGGGAAGGGCAACGTTCATCTTACCGAAACGACCCAGCAGCGCACCCATATAGTAATAGGATCCACGCAATTTGCTGACCACGTCAAAGGTGGCAGAACTATTCTCGACGCCCGATGCATCTACTCTTACAGTATGAGGATCTAACCACTCACAGTCAGCACCCAACTTCTCTAAGATTTCGATCATCAACTGAACGTCCAGAATGTTCGGTAAATTTTCTATTGTACAAGGCAGGTCGGAAAGCAACACTGCCGGAATAATCGCAACTGCGGCGTTCTTGCTACCACTTACGGTAACGTCTCCCTTAAGAGCGACGCCTCCTTCGATAATGAACTTCTCCACGACTTGGTCTCCCTTTAAGTATGTTATGTCGTCCTATATGAAAGTACAATTCATTCTATCACGGATTGGGTGCTTTCGCAAGGGGATTTTTCACAGGAAAGACCTTGACAAGGGCTTTTCTTCTCCTATATGATGACAGGTAGGAAATTTGCCCGAAAGGAAGAAATTTGTGGAACAGAACACAGGGACCGTACAATATACAACAAACGTCTCCAAGCAAGCCTTAGAAGACCTGTGGGTGACGTGTTTTCCCGAGGATGCAAGCGGATTTGCCCGCTTCTTCCTGGAAACGTATTTTTGCCCGGAACAGGGTGTTTGTGTGGTGCAAGACGGGATGGTTCAATCTGCTTTATATATGCTTCCCTGTACGTATCGCGTCGGGGACAGCACGGGCACGCTTTTGTATATTTATGCCATGTGTACTCATCCCGATCATCGCCGGAAAGGAAATTTACGGCGTATGCTGGCGTTTGCGGAACAACATTGTATGGCGCATGGAATTGATGGCTTAATCTTGCACGCATTGGATACTTCTAAAAGTGTGGTAGAGGCCTTCGGCATGACGCCGGTACTTACGTTGGGGGAAGAACATTTTACCCGTCCTGCCCCTGCGGCCACCTGGGAACCTTGCGGCTCATTTGAAACTTTCCGCAATCTTCGGACGGCGCATCTGGAGAAGATGCACGGGGCTGTTTCCTGGGGCGAGAAAGAACTTCGATTGGTCTATGAAGATTTGCGCCGAAATAGTCAGCTCGTGTTTTTCCGGGACGGGGAGGACCTTCATTACGGGGTGGTGTCGTGCTTGCCTGGTGGTTGGAAAATAGAGGAAACAGATTGCCTTGCAGGATTGTTGTTAAGACTTTCCGGCGACATTTCCCTTTGCACCTCCGGCGCAGGCGTGTACGGTGCCCATGGAAAATTCTACAAAAAGAGCCTGCAAGAAGAGGCTTGCAAGCTCTATTTCAATTTGATGATGCAATGATCTTGTTCCGGCTCCTGATTATGCTGCTAAGCTCATTTCTTGAGTGAAATAATCGGATAAGAATTGTGCCAATTCCTGCACCCGTGTTTTCTCACAAGGATTCTTTAAATTTACCCGCTGCAAATTCTCCAAAAAAGTTTGCTCTGAATTCCAGTGAATCAAATCTAAATACAAGTCAACACCACTGCCGGCTTGCGCGCATTCTGCTTGGTAAATCTGGAAGGCTACGTCGCCGGATACACAATAACTGATACAGTAGAATCCTTCTTGGAAGAAATGGGGGATTTGGACCCAATTTGTTTTGAAATTTATGTCGTCTTCTTGCAAAGCAAACCGTGTGCTGATCTTTCTCGCTATTTGATTGATCTTAGACAGTGTTACTTCACCGGCGGGCAAAGCGTATACCTCTTGCTCAAAGGCCGTATAGGCACTTTGCAACACGTATACGTATAGCGTGTCATACATCTTGTATTCTACCAGTAAATTTTGCAAATCTTTCTGACTTTGGGGCAAATAAGACAGCATCAAGAATTCCATACCCTGAGAGGCGCACTCGGAAAGGTCTAACACAGAATTGTTGCCGTAATTCAAGTACATATCGGTGAAATGCCCAAACTCGTGGGCAAAACTCAGCAAGTCTTCTTGATTCTGACGGGCACTCATTACAATAAACGGTGCTTCGTATACGGGGATATATCCGGTGAAACCATAGGAAACTTTTCCGGCTGTGGGAGCAATGTCGTACAAATCGTATTTATCCATGTATGTGTAAACTTCTTTGATAGAAGGATCCATACGCGATACGGCTGTGCCTACGGTACTTGCTACGTTCTGCCATGCCATTCTACCTAAAGTAGGGTGCTGGGTATAACCGTTTAGACAAAGCCTTTTAAATAAAGGGACCAGAGATTCTTCGACCTGTACCACAAATTCTGCACCCATTTGCGCGGTGTAATCTCAGTCGTAATTTTCATAGGCATAGTCGGTATAGGATGCGTAGCCAAGCCCTTGTGCGATTTGCATCCGGACCTTCACCAATTCTACGTAAATCTTGCCCAATTGCTGATTGGATTGGGTGTAATAGGCGTTGATGATGTCTTGCCTTTGCGTTTCTAAAATGGCACTTGCCAACAGTTCTTGCAAAGAGGCGGTCTTTCCTTTGTACGCAACGGTGGGATTTGCAACCAGTGTGTCATATTGCTGGATCAACTGTCTTTCTTGCTGGAATAAGGCAACCAGTTGATTGGAAATGGTACCACCACCTGTGTATTGATCCAAATATCCGGTGCCGAAATAATCTGCTTCGAAGTTATTTTTGTGTTCGGATTGGCTGCAGGCTACATACAAATTCTCGATGGTTTGGCTTAATTGCGGCTGTGCGTTGCTTAAATAAATATACTCCTCGCTATAGAAGGTGTCGTTTGTGTTGATGGCATATCGCAAATAGGCCAGCGTGTACATTTTATAATAATTCCAGTAGCCCTCGTTTATGCCGGTAAGCTGGCTTAGCTGTTTCTTGTAGGCAATCTTATTCTCTTTGACGGTATTGGTTACAGAAGTAACCTGTGCCAAATAACTATCCACATCCGGTCTTGTGTAGGTCATTTCGCTGAAGGAAACGGCCGTACGCTCCGGATATACCCAAGGCCCGATTAAAAGGGAAATTAAATTACAGCCGGAAAGAAGCCCGGATAACAGCAATACCAGGAAAAGGCACAAGAACCTTTTTCCTTGCGCACACAGACGATTTACTTTCATCAGGTCTTCCACCTCCTGATGGCATTCTATCCAAGGGTTACGGAAATGTCAATATATTCGCCTTCGTAACGGCCGAAATACGTGCGCTGCGTCAAACGATATACGCGAATGATGACAGTATCGCCGGGATTCGCTGCATTCTTAGCCGCAATTAAGTCTGCGGCTGTGCGAACGGTCGTGCCGTTAAAGGATACAATAATATCCTCTACTTTCATACCGCCGGCTTCCGCGGGGCTGCCGCTTGCTACGGATTCTACCAAAAGTCCACCGGGATAGCCCAAGCGCTCTAAATATTCTGCGGTGTAATCGTCGCTGATATCTGCACCTAAATAGGGTGTCTTCCGGTTGCCGTTCTTGATGATTTCCGTACAAATAGCAACTACATCATTGACCGGAATGGCAAAGCCTATTCCTTCGTATTCTTCTGCGACTAACTTGGCACTGTTAATGCCGATTAGTTTGCCGGACACATCTACCAATGCACCGCCGGAGTTGCCGGGGTTAATGGCTGCGTCTGTTTGAATCAGGGACAAATTCTCATAGGCGGATTCCGTTTGAATGGTTCGGTTCAGACCGCTGATGATTCCCTGGCTGACAGAACCTAAGAACTGTAAACCGCCCGGATTGCCTAAAGCAATGGCAATATCACCTACTTGTAAGGTGTCAGAATTGCCTAATTCTACGGCGGTAAGCCCGCTGCGATCAATTTTCACGATGGCTAAATCGGCACCGATGTCATAACCAACGACGGTTCCGGGAATCGCAGTCTCCGGATCGGTATATAAGTAAACATTTAATGTTACGTTGGAGGCTACTTCTCCGGCGGAAGTAAGGGTGTCTTGAATCACGTGGTAGTTGGTAATAATATAACCGTCTTGTGAGAATACAACACCGGATCCTTCTCCGGTTACACGGGTAGAAGAACCTTGCCAAGAATTTGTCGTGGTGGTAATCTGAATCCCTGCGATAGAAGGCAATACCTTCTTAGCAACCGCTGTCGCGGGAGAGGTGACGTTCTCTACTTGAATGGTGACGTCGCCGGTATGCCCATCTTGATTGGATAAAGTCGTACCTTGTGTAGGCGTAGATCCCTGTAAGGAAGTCGTGCCTTCGTTTCCGCCAAAGAAATTAAACAACAGCAGACAAACCACACACGTTACAATACTGCAAAGTAGACACAGGACAATTAAACCCGGAATTCCTACACTTGGCTTGATCGGAGCCGAGGAAGCCGGCGGGGTGTGATCCGTCGGTGTATAAGAATCGGTGTGTGTCGTTTGTGTTGTGGGTACAATGACCGTTACATTATCTTGCTGTTCGTTCATAGGGGCAGGATCCTTTCTCTTTATACACACCTATAATACCCCTATTTTGTGACTTTTTCCGCACAAGAATCCAACTTTCTTATTGAATATGGCGGGAAAACATTGAAAAATCCTACGGAGTATATTATAATCCCAGTGTGTATGTTCTATTGTACGAAAGATGATGCATATACTGCAATCAAAGAAATACAAAAGCATCGAAGGGAGTTCATTATGAATATAGTAGGAAACCGGAGCGACAATAATAGTGCGTCGGTATCTGGCGTAATCATAGATAAGCCGGTATTCAGTCACGAAGTGTATGGAGAAGGCTTTTACTGTTTTAACATTAAAGTACGCAGATTAAGTGATAGTTTTGACACCATTCCTGTTACTGTTTCTGAACGTTTAACGGATTTATCCGAGTATCAAATTGGAAGAAGAATCGAAGTGGAGGGACAATTCCGCTCCTATAATTCGGCTACGCCGGGGAATGCAGTTCGCTTGCTTCTGACCGTGTTTGCCCGCGAGGTTGTATTTTCCGAGGAAGAACCGGAACAGGATACCAACGTGGTAGAATTAAATGGCTTTATTTGTAAGCCGCCTGTTTACCGCACCACGCCTTTCAATCGTGAAATTGCAGACTTTTTGTTGGCGGTGAATCGTGGGTATAATAAATCTGACTATATACCGTGCATCTGTTGGGGCCGAAATGCCCGTTTCTGCGGCAAACGTGTCGTAGGGGATCAGGTGCGCATCAGCGGTCGTATGCAAAGCCGCGTTTATCAGAAAAAATTTCCGGACGGCACTGCTGTAGAGAAGACAGTATACGAAGTATCCGTCGCAAAGATTGAGTTTATACGGAAGGATGAAGACGCAAGTGGAGGAACAGAAAGAGCGTAAAGGCTTTTGGGCCGGTGTTATTTTATTTCTAAAGGGTATTGTGATTGGCGTAGCCAACGTGATTCCCGGTGTCAGTGGCGGTACCATTGCCGTCATTACCGGCGTGTTTGATCGATTGATCGAAGCGCTGAATACCTTGTTTAAGCAATTTAAGAAGAATTTGAAGTTCCTGATTCCCATTGGATTGGGAGCCGCTATAGGTGTTGTGGGTCTGAGCAAAGTGATGGATTTTTGTTTGGGCAAGTTCTATGTTCCTACAAATTTCTTCTTTGTGGGATTGGTTATCGGCAGTATTCCGTTGATTTTTAAGAAGACCAAGGAAGCCGGTCGGATTCGATTCTATCATGTTGTACCTTTCTTGCTGGCTATGGCAGCGGTTATTGCCTTGGCGATTGTCAATACGTATGTATTGGGTGGCGGAGAGACCGTGGGGACAGCACTGCCGCCTATGAGTGTGGGCAATGCCTTCTTCTATTTCTTCGGCGGTATGCTGGGCGCTGCGGCAATGGTGATTCCCGGTATCAGCGGCTCTTTGGTGATGGTATTGATCGGTTTATACGACAATGTGATTGCCGCTATTTCCGGTTTGATGGAATTTAGCAATCCGGATTTGATGATTCGCTCTATTGTATCCATTATTCCTATGGGCTTGGGCATTGTATTTGGTATTTTTACCATTGCAAAACTGACGGAACTCTTGATGCGCAAGTGTAAAACGGCTACGTATGCAGGTATTACCGGTCTTTTGATTGGTTCTATGGCCGCCCTTTTGATCAGCATGGAATTGCCTACGTTGACATTTAGCTTTGGCACGGTTGCTGTTTCTGTGGTTACTTGCGTGGCCGGTTTCTTTACGGCATTCTTCTTAGGACGGGAATAAATCATGACGCGAAAGAGAATTGGACGAATTGGGCTGGCGGTTTCGGTCAGCGTGGGTGCGCTCCTTGGGTATGTGTTATTTCAAACCCTTGTTATGATCTGTTTTATGGTCTTCGCCGGTATTTGGTTAGGGGCAGATCCAACGCAAATGATGTCCGTGTATGAACGTCACATGGCGGAGGTTTATTTAATCTCGGCCTGGGGCTATGCGGCCTTGTTGGTTGCGGGCCTGTTGCTTTATAAAGTGGTGCGGGGAAATTCTTTTGCAGATTTTCTGGGGATGAAGCGTCGCCCAAATCCGGGGATTTGGATGCCCGGTGCTTTCGTGTTAGGTGCCACTTTCAGTATGTTTCTTTCTAATTTGATTCCGTTGATTCCTTTTCCGGAAAAATGGATTGCGGACAATGCGGAAAGTGTGGGTGCTTTTAGCGAGAGCGCTTTGCTCCTTATGTTATTGGCGCAGTCTTTAGCGGCACCTTTGGTGGAAGAATTGATCTTCCGCGGCGTTGTATATAATAGCCTTCGAAAAGCACCGATTTTTGCCAATCGTCCTTTGTGCATCGTCGTGTCAGCCGTGTTGGTTTCGGCGGTATTTGGCTGGTTCCATGGCAACGCCTTGCAAGCACTGTACTGCTTTTTATTATCCTTGATTCTTGTATGGCTGATGGAGACAACCGGTTCGATCTGGTATCCGGTGATGGCACACATAGGCTTTAATACACCTTGGATTCTTTTGATCTTTGTCTTTAACTGGTACAATGAGAAAGCCTATTTGTTGAATACCGTTGTGTTTGGTACCCTTTTTGTAGGTGTGGGCATTTTGATGTATTTTACAGGGCGCTCAAAGGGGAGCCTTGCAAGCCAAAGCGGCGATTCGGATGCCATCGATGGCGGAGGACATGATGCCGCCGGCGTATCCGGCCCCTTCTCCAACGGGGAATAGACCGGCAATGTTGCTTTCTCCCGTTTGACTGTCTCTCAGAATGCGAATGGGAGAGGACGTTCTGGATTCGATGCCGGTGAACGTGGCCCGCGGATCTGCAAATCCTTTGAGTTTGTAGTCCAGGGCAGGGAGTCCTTCTCGCAAGGCTTCCACAATATAGTTGGGTAAAATGGTGGTTAAGTCCGCCATTTTTGTTTGCCCTTTGATGGCAACTTCGTAGGGGAGCGGCGCCTTTTTACCCGATAAAAAATCGCCCACTGTCTGGCAAGGCAGGGCGTAATCCTTACCGCCGACCAAGAAGGCTTGTTGCTCGAAATGACGCTGCATGCGCATACCTGCCAATACGTCCGAACCGTAGGGAACAAAATCCCCCGGCGTAACGCTGACCAACACAGCAGAATTGGCTACACCGGATGCCCGGTCGTAATTACTCATTCCATTGGTGACTATGCCGCCTTCTTCCGATGCCGCGTTTACCACGTACCCGCCGGGACACATACAAAAGGTGTACACGCCTCTGCCGGAAGCGGTGTGATAGGACAATTTGTAGTCTGCCGGATAGCGCGTGCCTAAAAGATCCCCATGGGGACCGTACTGCGCCCGATTGATTAAATCCTGCGGGTGCTGAATCCGAAGGCCCATGGAGAAGGGCTTTTGTTCCATTTGAACGCCCTTTCGTGCCAGCATCTCAAAGGTATCCCGGGCGCTGTGTCCTACACAAAGGAATACTTTGGTGCTTTCGAATATTCGATCGCCTGCTTGAACGCCGTAAATCTGTCCGTTTTGATGCAAAATTTCTGTGACGGTGGTGTTAAAATGAACCTCTCCACCCAACCGAATAATTTCTTTCCGCAGATTAACCACAACTTCCCGCAACAAATCGGTGCCGATGTGGGGTTTGCTGGCGATTCTGATGTCCTCCGGTGCCCCGTGGGCAATAAAAGTTTCCGTGACCAACCGGCCTAAGCCGTTCTTTTCTTTCACTAATGTGGTTAATTTGCCGTCGGAAAATGTGCCGGCGCCCCCTTCTCCGAATTGTACGTTGGAATTTGGATTTAAGGAACCGCCATTCCAGAAGTGTTGAACGTCTTTTGTTCGCGTTTCCGCATCGTGCCCTCTTTCGAACACAATAGGAGAGAGTCCTGCTTTCGCTAAATATAAAGCGCAAAAAAGTCCCGCGGGGCCGGTGCCGATTACGATGGGTCTGTCTGTCATGGGTTTTGCAATAGGCAAAAGGGGATTCCAAAGTTCTTCCTGGGTAGGCCTTGGCGGAATCGTTTCATTTTGGGCATATATATCAGCGGATAGCACCATATAAGGTTCTTGCTTGTTTCGAAAGTCAAAGGACCGTTTGGTGATTCTGAATTTATCTGCTTTTCGTATTTTGCGGCGCACCACATCCTGGAAAGCCGCACTTCCTTCCGGGGCTTTCTGTAAATCATCTATTGAAATTTTAATTTGATCTATATGTCGCATAGCAGCCCTAATGATAGCATAAGAATGGGCTCCTGTAAAATGGCGGTATCCAAATCGCATAAATAGGGTATAAAAATACCCATTTTACGGGATTTTGGATACCACTGCACCCTTGTATTTCACGCGCGTTTGGGGTACAATATATTTTGGAATTTTGTTTATATAAAGGAGATTATTATGTCTGCATATAAAGAAGCAAAACAAAGAGCAATTCAATATGGTCAAGAACATATATTCCGTTATTTTGATGAACTTACATCTGCTCAGCAAGACGCTTTGGCAGAAGCGGTGCTGCGTATTGATTTTGAACAAATGCAGCGCCTTTATCAAATGGCCAAGCAAGGGGAAGTGGCCGGAGAAGGTGCGATTACACCTATTGCTGTTACCGAGAAGCAAAATGTTTCAGAGGATGTGTTAAAGGCCTGGGAAGATTACGGTATGAAGCTGATGCGAGAAGGTCGTTTTGCGGCCGTTACCATGGCAGGTGGACAAGGTACTCGTTTAGGCCACAACGGACCGAAAGGGACGTATGATATTGGGTTGGAAAGCGGTGCCTCTCTCTTTCAAATTCAATGTGACCGATTAAAGAGAAGAAGCGAAGCTTGCGGTCATTCCATTCCGTGGTATATTATGACCAGCCGGGAGAATCATCCGGATACGGTAGCATTCTTTGAAGCCCATAATTATTTTGGTTATAAGAAAGAAGATATTTTGTTCTTCCGCCAATTTATGTTGCCGATGATTGATTTTGACGGTAAGATTGTGATGGACAGTAAAGCGACTATGAAAGAAGGCGCAGACGGCCACGGCGGTATCTTTAGAGCCATGGCGGCCTGCGGCATTGTAGAAGATATGCGCAAGCGCGGCGTAGAGTGGATCTTCGTTGGCGGTATTGATAATGTACTCGTTAAATTGTGCGATCCTACTTTTGTGGGATTCCTTGCCAAGAATGGCTACCGTTTAGGCGGTAAGTCTTTGATTAAGCGGGATGCCAAGGAGAAAGCAGGCGTATTCTGTAAACGAGACGGAAGACCATACGTAGTGGAATATACGGAAATTTCTGACGAAATGGCAGAGCTTCGGGATGAGAAAGGCACTTTTGTTTACGGCGATGCCCACATTCTTTGTAATATGTTCCGCATTGATGCTTTGGAAGCCATGGGCGATCAAGGACTTCCGTATCACGTGGCAGTGAAGAAGGCCGCTTACGTAGGGGAGAATGGCGAAGTCATTACGCCGGAGAGTCCCAACGCTTACAAATTTGAAGCATTTATTTTCGATGCATTCAGTCAGTATGATGAGATGGGCATTTTACGCGTAGAGAGAGAAACTGAGTTTGCCCCTGTAAAGAATAAATCCGGTGAAGACAGTCCGGAAACAGCCAGAGATTTATATACAAAAGCAGAAGCGCGCAATGCGTTAGATTAAAGGAGAAGCACAGAATATGAACAAAGGACGTAACCTCGCAATTTTAATGGCCTGTTTGTTATCCCTCAGTTTGCTGGCATTTTTGACGCGGCAGATGGATGCGAAGCGTACCGCTGTGGTGGATCGGGTGCGCTATATTCAGGAAGTTACAGAGGACGGCACCATGCTTCAATATTCTTTCTATTTTGTAGGCGACCGTGTGATGGAAGGTCATCTGAGACAAGCGGATGACGGTACGCGGGTTATCACCATTTATGAACGTATTCCGCCGAAAGGGGAGGAATATGAATTAGAACCTTACGGATACGTCTATTCTATTACGGGAAACAGTCTGAAAGACGGCAAAGTTACGTGGGCGTATGCAGAAGGTTTTGATGACACCTTTGAAGAGGAACCTTTTGAACGTTTTTCTCAAAAAATGTTCCTGACGATGATGTTTGGTCGCAGTCCCTTGGTGTCTATTCCCCAGGCGGTGATTGTGGCTGTTATTGCGGCGGCAGGCGCGCTGATTATCTTCTATGCAGAAGAACTTTGGCATATTGTGGAGAAGAAGCGCCCGGAGGAAGATCCTAAGTGGGAGGATATGACCATTTATAAACGGGTCGGCGGCGGTATTATGATTGGAGCTGCCGTGCTTCTGTTGATTTTTGTATTGGTGTAAGGAGGGGCTGTTATGGAGAAAGAATGTCAATCGAGCGTATGTTTGCGTAAAATTGTAGAAGAAATGCATCTTTCGATTCTTTCCGGGGAAGAACGCATTGATGAAGTCTTTATACATACGCCGGACTTGAACCGATGCGGATTGGAATTAACCGGTTATTTAGACGGGTTTGCCAATGACCGTATTCAATTGGCCGGCAAAGTTGAGATGCAATATCTTCGAGATTTAGATACTGCAGAGCGTCAACAGAAGATTGACGGGCTTTTCCAATATGGATTTCCCTGTTTGATTATCGCACGGGGAATCGAGCCTTTTGAGGAAATGCTGAAGGCTTCTGCTACCTACAATATTCCTGTTTTGCAAACTCAGGAAATTACCACGGCGTTATATAGTGAATTGAACCGCTATTTGTGTGTGCAGTTGGCACCTCGTCAAACCGTGCATGCCGGCTTGATTGAAGTGTACGGTGAAGGTGTACTGATTATGGGAGAGAGCGGTGTTGGTAAGAGTGAGACCGCTTTGGAATTGATTAAGAGAGGCCATCGCTTGATTGCGGACGATTTGGTGGAAATTCGCCGTGTGTCCAATAAAACGTTGGTGGGTACGTCTCCTGAGATTATTCGCCACTTAATCGAGTTGCGGGGAGTGGGTTTTGTAGATGTGAAACGTCTGTACGGCGTGGGTGCGGTCAAACTCACAGAGAATATTCAGTTGGTCATTGAACTGGAACACCGGGTCGAGGGGAAAGAATACGATCGGGTGGGTTTGGAAGACCATTATAAAGATATTTTGGGCATTCAAGTGCCTTGCGTGACCGTGCCGGTTATGCCCGGTCGAAATTTAGCGGTTATTGTGGAAGTGGCTACGATGAATAACCGTCAAAAAATGATGGGTTATAATGCGGCGAAGGAATTGAATCGCCGTGTGTTTGAAGGTGGATCCTTAGAGGGCGGCAGTGTGAACGTAGATCCGTATCATTAAGGATCGGGAGGCAAACGTATGAAGGAAGCTTTGCTGGAAATTATCAATCATCCGAAACGGGTTTTGTTCCAAGAACCTTTGGCAAATCATGCTACTTTTCGCATCGGTGGACCGGCGGATTATTTTGTGATGCCGGAAAATGAAACGGAACTCGTACATATTTTAGAAGCTTGTAAGATGCATCATGTTCCTGTGATAGTCATTGGAAACGGCAGTAATTTGCTGTTTGATGACAATGGTTTTCGAGGATGCGTAATTCAGCTTGCCAACCATTTTACCGGCATTGAAAGAATCGATGACCGCACTTTCTACGCAAAAGCCGGTACTACTTTGGCGAAAGTGGCGGCATTTGCTTGTGAACAGTGTCTTACCGGACTGGAGTTTGCTTCGGGCATTCCGGGTAGCGTGGGCGGCGGTGTATTGATGAATGCCGGCGCTTATGGCGGAGAGCTTTCCCAGTGTGTAACGGCGTCCGACTATTTGGATATCCGGGCATTGACGGCGGGAGAAAATTACATCAAAGAATATCGAGGAGAGGCGCAAAAGTTTGGGTATCGCCACTCTGTATATCAAGAGAAGGATCATATTATTCTGGGCGCGTATTTTACTTTGACGCCGGAACCGTCTCGGGAGAAGATTGCGGGGACAATGAAAGAACTTAATCTGCGGCGTAAGGAAAAGCAACCTTTGGAATATCCCAGCGCGGGCAGTACGTTTAAGCGCCCGACGGGGGATTTTGCCGGTCGTTTGATTGAAGTAAGCGGATTGAAGGGGCTGCGCGTGGGGGATGCTATGGTTTCTGAGAAACACGCAGGCTTTGTGATCAATGCGGGCCATGCAACTTGTGCCCAGGTGCTTGCATTGATTGATGAAGTACAAAGAAGGGTTCAGGAAGATAGCGGCATTTTACTGGAACCTGAGATTAAGATGATAAAGGAAGATGACGGATGGAATTTGTAATTATTACCGGAATGTCCGGTGCAGGCCGGACGCAGGTTACAAAGTTTATGGAAGATTTGGGATATTTCTGTATTGATAATATCCCTACGTTGCTCTTGCCTAAATTTGGCGAACTATACGAGAAGAACGAGATGAATCTGCATAAATTTGCGCTGGTGATGGACGTGCGTGGCGGCGATTTTGTAGAGGATTTGTACCTTTTCACCGACAAAATGAAGGCAATGGGCGTTACGGTTCAAATTTTGTTTTTGGATTGTGCGGATAAAGTGCTGATCAGCCGTCATAAAGAGAATAAGAAATTACATCCTTTGGCGGTGGATGGAGATAATCTTTCTGCGGTTACCAGGGAGCGTCAATTGGTATCCGGTCTTCGAGAACATGCGGATCATGTCATTGATACTACGAATACATCTATCTGGGAATTGAAGAAACGCATTCATGAAATTTTTGCCGCGGATGATGCGAGAAGTCGTATGAAAGTAAATGTAATTTCCTTCGGCTATAAGCATGGGGTGCCGGAACAGGCGGATTTGATGTTCGACGTGCGCTTCATGCCCAATCCCTATTACGTAGCGGAATTGCGGAATCAAACCGGCAATGATGAAGCGGTCAGTTCTTATGTACTCAATAGCGAGGGTGCAGATAATTTCTTACAGAAGTTAGAGGATATGCTGAAATTCCTGCTGCCGAAGTACCAAGAGGAAGGGAAAGAGGTTTTGGTGATTGCCATTGGTTGTACCGGCGGACACCACCGCAGTGTAGCTATTTCCAATGAAATTTGTCGGCGTCTTTCCACGCCGGAACTCCCTGTGTCTCTGACGCACCGGGATATTGGGAAGTCGTAAAAGCATGCCGGTTTTTGTGGAAATTGACACAATTGTAACAATAAGTTAATAATGATTTTCTGCTTTTACGTAGATTGTCGGTTGACTGTATTGGATACATTTGATAAAATTAAGTAGGATTATTGTAATTATATTTACATTATTGGAGGTTAATTGCTATGAATTTTAAGAGAGTATTGAAGACTGCGCTTTCCTTAGTGATGATTGCTGTTCTTGCAGTATCCATGTTCGCATGTACACCTGAGCAGAAAGAGACTGAGGATGAGAAAGTATTTGAGAATCAGTTGGTAAATGATCGTTACCGTTTCAGCCAAGGTTATCCTGAAGATTGGGATTACACACAGGGTGAAGGTGGCGCTGAGTTGCGTGAATTCTATGCCGGTAAAGGCGTAGGCTGGTTGGTAACGAAGTTTGTTTCCAAGACCAACCCCAATTTAATATACACCGTTTATAAGTATAACCCCGGAACCGGCGCTGCTGCTGTAGCACCTTCTACTTGGATGGGCAACTTGATGGAAACCGGTGATCGTGTAACTTACAAGTTCAACGACTACTTCACTGAAGAAAAGGATGCGTTCAGAAGTGACTTCGCAGTATCTTCTTCTACGTACACAGAGAAGGCATACATTCCTCAGGTTACCTGGTTTGAAGTTAATTACGACTTCACTTTGGACAACGAGGACTGGAAGGGTTCTTACCATGTAACACCTGCTTCTGAAGGTGGTTTGTTCTTCTTGGTTACTTGTGAAGCAAAGGCTGCTGACTGGGATGCTGCACAGGCAACTTTCGCTGATATGTTGAAAGATTTCCGTGATCTTGGCAGATAATTGATTGCTGAATTGAATGAAGGGCCTGCGCATGTCGCAGGCCTTTTGTATTTCGGTAGGGGCATACTATGATTGAGTTTACAGTTGAACCGTCAGAAAATGGAATGATGTTAGATCGTATTCTTTGGAAGCGTTATCCGGATCTTCCCGGAGGGGCTTTCTATAAGGCGCTGCGGAAGAAAGATATTCGCATTGACGGAAAACGCATCGGTCAAAATGTTCCTTTGTCTGCCGGCAATCAAGTAACCGCCTATATTGTGGTGCCTAAACCCCTTTCTTATGAAGTGGTCTATGAGAATGACCGGATTCTCCTTTGCAAGAAGCCCCAAGGCTTATTGTCAGAACCGGACGGCCAGGGGGAAACCTCTGTTTTGGAACAAGTACAAGCAAAGTATCCTGACTGTGCTTTATGCCATCGTTTGGATCGGAATACCGGCGGTCTTCTGTTCTTATGTAAACAACCCACTTATACCCAAGCGGTTTCTGACTGCTTGGCGGATCGCTATTATCAGAAAATTTATCGGGCGATTGTATTGGGGGATATTCGTAAAATGATTTCTTCCAAAGACAATTTTACCCTGTACGAAGCCCACCATTTTAAAGACAGCCGCAATAAACGGGTTTATATTTATGCGGCACCTCGCCGGGGCACAAAACCCATTCGAACCGCCCTTCGTTTTGTGGCGTATGACGCTGAGAAAGATACTTCTGAAATCGAGGTATTGCTGTTTACGGGCAGAACCCATCAAATTAGAGCCCATTTGGCCTTCTTAGGCTATCCGGTGGCAGGGGATGGGAAATATGGGGTAGAAACCCAAAATCGCCGCTTAGGCTATCGCTATCAAGCGTTATGGGCCTATTGCTATAAACCGGCAGACGACTATCAAGGCGCCCGCCGGATTCATGATCAACCTATTGAGCAAGTGCTGCCTGCTCAAACTTTTATTTGTCCACCGGATTTTCGGTGAATATGCCTACCTTTAATTCCCTGCAAACATCTGCACAATAATTTTACCGTAAATGGGACTGACACAGACACCGATCCCCATTTGACTGTAATTTCCATTCATAATGTTGGCCTTGTGAGAGTCGGAATTCATCCACGCATAGAAAGCTCCGTCCACCGTTTGGTTGCCGGCAATATTTTCCGCTGCACAGGTAAAAGTAATCCCGTATGCCCGCATCATCTCAAAAGGTGTGCCGTAGAGGTCGGATTGGTGATCAAAATACATGTTTGCAACCATATCTTCTGCCTTATCTTGGGCTACTTTGGAAAGGGCGTGGCTGTAGGAAATGGCGCTCACGTCGTGTCGGGTGCGCATGTCATTTACCAGGCTCATCAGGCGCTTTGCATCTTCGCTCATACCCTCTGTGTTGGAGTCCGGTGTTTGGGGCGTGTTTTGCCCGGTACCATTTCCCGTGGAAGGAGAATCTTCGCCGGGAAGCTTGGGATCATCCATAGAATCTTCACTGACAGGGGTAATATAGTAGCCGTTGACACAGCCAATCTTGCCGCTGTCATAGTCATAGATCACGTACCAACCTTCATATTTGCCAATCATTAAAATTGGCTGTGACTGGGACAGTGTGCCGATAATATCGTATTGTGTGCCCGGACCTGCGCGCAAATTGAGGGCCGTTACGTTGACGGTGGCGTTGCCGTAATAGGTTTCCGGTAGGACGAGCGTACCGGGATTCTCCTCAATTTCAGTGATTTCATCTTGGGAAATGGGCATCACTTCATCCTCTGTTGCCAAACTCCGCAAGGTTCCTGTGAAAAGGAGTGAACACAGCATCAATAAACAAATTGCAGTGCGCATGCGTACTTTTCGTGTCATCATTCTAACCTCCAAAAGAATATTACTGAAGGTAGTATGAGCGTTTGGGCAGTAAAATATTCAAGAATGTTTCTTTTTTCCCCGTTTTTGATAGTCTGCATCGATGTCTTCCAGCCAATCCTTGCTGAGGGGTTCACTCGCTCGAACTGTGCGGATGGCTTTCTCCACAGAAGCGTACAGAACGTGGGTGCCTTTGCCGTCTGCGTGATAGTTTACCGCGCGGTCTTTGTCGATGCCGTACCGGGCTGCCGTTTCTACTGCATCGATATTGGCACCGATAAATAAAAACTCCCAGCCGTCTTGCGCCTTGTGCCGTTCAATCATCTCCTTGACTTGGCTATTGGTGTACCGGTGGCTGGCATTTTCCTGTCCATCGGTCGTGATGACAAACATGGTGTGGGCCGGCACGTCTTCCGGGCGTGCGTACTTGTGAATCGTGTCAATGTGGTGAATGGCATCGCCGATGGCGTCAATCAGTGCCGTACACCCGCGCACCGTATAGTCCTTGTCAGTCATCTTGGGAACGTCTGCAAGGTTTACCCGGTCGTGGAGCACTTCGCTTTCGTCATCAAAAAGGACTGTAGAAACAAAGCAATCGCCGTCCTGTTTCTTCTGCTTCTCAATCATCCCGTTGAAACCACCGATGGTGTCGCTTTCTAAACCTGCCATAGAGCCGCTTCTGTCTAAAATAAATACTAATTCTGTTGTGTTGTTTTCCATTGTAGAAAAACCTCCCTTTCATTTGATGTCATTATTGTACATCTGTGAAAGAGAGGCTTGGTCGCTTGGCAAGCGACAAATATTATGCACCTAATAAACTTTGATCAAAAGCAAATAATACTTCGTTGATCTCAAAAATATTGTAATTACCATTGTTGATAAAGTACTCGATAATAATATCAAATTTATTGCTGTGGGACAATGCAAAGCCTGCCTTGCGCAGCAGTTCTTCCGTTTCGGTCAGAGAAAGTTCTAAGGCGATTGCAAAGGCGATCGCGGTAGGTTTGCTGGGTTTATAATGCACGTCTTTGCGAATTTTGGAAAAAAGTTTGCGGTCGATGTTTGCCTTTTTATAGCATTCGGCATCGGTGATACTTTTTTCATCAATCTTGCGCAATAGCATTTGGGAGAAACTTTCATCCAGTTGCTTTAGTTTGGCATCTAAATCCATTTGCATAGGGCGGAGACTTTCGCAATCACCGGCGCACCCCCGCACAACATGGTAAACAATGGGTTCGTAGGCATAATGGGCGTCAATGTAGGCGGCAACGGGGGAAAATAGTGCCTCGCTGATTTGATAGGCTGCTTTATCGTAGATCACGAGATAGACTGTCATATCATTTTCCAGGAGAAATTCGCTGATGGCATTGATCGCCACTTGCAGCGCTTGATCCTTGGGGTAGCCATAAGCGCCGGACGATATAAGTGGGAAAGCAACCGTTTTACACTTATACGCTTTAGCAAGCGCCAAAGATGCCCGATAGCAGGATGTCAGCAACAATTCTTCTTGGTGGTTGCCATCCAGATAAATAGTTCCTACGGTGTGGATGATATATTTTGCCGGCAGATTGAATCCGTCTGTAATCTTGGCTTGG
>JAFYOJ010000146.1 GCA_017560225.1 Clostridia bacterium | reverse complement strand
TCTTCCACCAGTTCTCTGTGGACGCATTGGGTCACAGTTTCAAAGGTGTAGCGGTCATCGCAGATCACCAGCACTGCTGCCTCTCCCCCACCGGTTACCAAACCCGGCGTTGTGGTAAAGGCTGCGCCGCCGCCAACCATAGGACAACGGAGAACCTCCTGTAGCTTTTGCAAAAAGGCGTTTTCACCGCCGGCATTACCGAAAAACACAATGGCCACATCTGCTTTTCCCACAGTTTCCACTGCTTCCAGAATTTCCTCGTAAGTGCCGGTAAAAATCTGTCCACAAAAATCGTATCCATAGGTCTGGGGATCCGACCATGTTCCCGCAAACCGCTGGGTCGCACAACCGAAGCCTTCCACCTTTCCCCAATGATCCGGGGTTGCAAATGTAATTTTAGGCATGCCGATTCCTCCCTTTCTTTGGAAACAGCATACCACAGTTTTCCGATTTCTTCAATAAAAAACACCTGCCGAAGCAGGTGTTTTTATGAGGTTATGTAAGAAATCAGTTGACGGTCTGGCCGCAGGAGGTGCAGAATCTCGCGCCTTCGCCCAAGGGAGCGCCGCAGTTGCCGCAGAACTTGCCCTTACCGCTCTGGATCTCTTCGTAGAATGCAGCCTGCACCAGGCCCACAAACAGAGGAACCAGCGCAAAGATCACAATATCCAAAACGATCAGGATCAGGGAGAACAGAAGAACACCCAGTGCAGGAACATAAGCCACGCACAGGCCGGCGATCAGGCCCAGAACTAAGTTCACAACAAAGACAATGCCGTACACCAGCAGGTCAGCCAGGAACATCTGCAGCTTGTAGCCGTCGGTTCTCTTCTTGGAGACCTCGATAGCCTCGGTAATGGAGACATCGGGCTCGGTGACCAGAATGTAGGGAGTCAGACGATACTCATACATACGGATCAAAGCAATGAAAGGACCTGCAACGGGGATCAGGGACCACAGGAAGATCCACAGAGCCATCCAGGACATGCCCAGCAGCACGCGCTTAATGGTCTGCCAATCCTTGAAGCAAGAGAACAGCTGCACAACCTTAACTTCCTCACCGCGATAGCCGAACAGGAAGATCATGGTCATGGAGGTGCCCATCAGCAGAGTAACCGCAATACCCAGAGCGGGAATTGCTGCGCCGCACAGAGCAGTCAACACACTTGCCAGCAGAATGTACAGCAGAGAAATACCCCACAGCTTCAGGGGCTTCTTCATCAGAACACTGTATGCCTTGCCATAGATTTTCATCAACATAACAAAAACACTCCTCTCTATTTGATAGCGGTTGCTATCATTAATAATATTGTACTGGGTATTCCACCTTTTGTCAATAAATGTCGAACAGAAAAGCCGCCCATAAGGGCGGCTTTTACAGCACTTATTCTTCTGTAATTACAAGCAACTCGTTTGGTGTGCAATCCAAGAGCAAACACATTGTCTCAATATTCTCATACTGAATAGACTTTGTCTGATTGTTGACCATCTTGTTGAAGTTCTGATAACTCATTCCCAACTGTTTATATAACCAGTACTTGGTCTTCCCTTGTTTTTTCAGAATTTCCAGCACATTGAGTTTAATCATAAGACACGCTCCCATCTCTCATGTATTGATGAGATAGTATCTTAATTTTCCACTTTACATATAGACTATTGCATTATATAATGTTAGCAATATGTTCCTGCACAGGGGGTTATTATGATCGTTGATATTACAGGTATACCGCTTGTCCCCGGAAATTGCGGAAGGGATTGTCCCGGCAACGGAGAAAACCCGACAATAGAATGTTGTTGTGATGAATGTGACTATTTATTGTGCTGCATAGCCGACCACACACCAAAAGAATGTTGTAACTGCAACGATAATTGCTGTCCCAATTGGAGTAGTGCTTCAAAATAAGCAAATATTTTTACAAAAGAGAAAAAAACTATTGACAAAACAGGTTTGTCCAATTATAATGCATTTTGCGCTTGGACGATTAGCTCAGCTGGCTAGAGCATCCGCTTGACGTGCGGAAGGTCATAGGTTCGAGTCCTATATCGTCCACCATAGTAAAAGCATCGAAAACGTTGGTTTTCGGTGCTTTTTCTTACTTTTTGGACGATTTTTATGACCCTCCGCAAGCCTTTCGAAGGGTAGGTCAACAAAAAGGTCAACAAATCGTCCATTTTGAACGTGATTTAGCATTGGTAACACAAGAAGGAGTGTTATCAAATGGCATCTATCATCCCCAAAGAAAAAGACGGCAAAATCGTTTCCTACAAGTTCAAGGCTTGCGTGGGACGGGACGATTGCGGAAAGCAAGTGTTCCGGTGTACCACGTGGAAAGTCCCGGCGGGTCTTGTCCCCTCCAAGACAGTAAAGGCGGCAGAGAAGGCAGCGGCGGCGTGGGAGCAAGACGCACGGGCAGAATACGAAAAGGACTTGCAGGACGCAGAACGGGCAAGGCAACGGGAGATTGCAAAGTGCAAAACCGACTTTGTGCATTTCGTGAAAAACGTGTGGTTTCCCATCTGCATCGAGGACGGCGAACATAAGCCGAAAACCATATCGTTCTACAACGATACCACCAAGAACATCACCGCCTATTTTGCCGGGTGCAATATGCAGAGAATCGCCCCGGCGGAAATTCAGAAATTCCTTATCTACCTTCGGACAGAAAAAAGCTTTTCGCCCCGGAATGTCCACCACCATTACCGCACACTCAATATGATTTTCTCTTATGCGGTGCGGCAGGATATACTGCTAAAGAACCCAATGGACAAGGTAGACCCGCCGAAATTGGTGCGGAAAGAGATTGACGCACTATCCCAAGAACAAGCAACAGACTTTTTCCGGGAGATTCACGATTGCCCGTTAGATTTCCGGTGCTTGTTGACCTTGCTCGTTACCACCGGATTGCGCCGGGGCGAATGTGTGGGTTTGCAATGGCGGGATATTGACGAAAACAGTTTGCTGCTGCGGGTGCAGCGGAATGTAACATACACCACCAAAACCGGAATTGTGGTCAACACTCCCAAGACCGCAAAGAGCCGCCGCCCCATTCCCATTATGGAAAGCACTTTGCGTCTGCTCTGCTTGTTAAGGGAGCAACGGCGGCGGGAGAACCCCGGCGTGGACATTTCAGACAGTTTTATCTTCCACGGGGAAAAGGGTATATTCGACCCCAAAGACCCTAACGCCGTCACCCGCCGGGTCAAGCGGTTTATGACCGCCCACGACTTGCCTGACCTTTCACCCCACGACCTCCGCCACAGTTGCGCCACCTTGCTTTTGGGCAGCGGCGCAGACATAAAAAGTGTGCAGGAAATACTGGGGCATACCAACGCCAACACCACCCTTAATTTCTATGTGCGGTCTGACGTGCAGCAAATGAAAGCCGCCACAGATAAATTTGCAAACGCCTTTGGACTATAATGAACGTGTGCCGGGATGGTTGAACATCCCGGCACATCTTTTATATGTGATTGAGCGCAATTCGGCATTTCAGAACGCCGCTTTTTGTTGTTTACAAATGGAGAAAATAGCATTATAATACTTATGCCAAACAAATCAAATAATCAGAAGAAATTGTAGTTTCCAAGGGGGTACTATACCCTTTTTGCATTCTAACTTATGAATTTGGTAAAAACGCAAATTCCACGAGTTAGGGTGCGAAACTACTTCCATTCTGATTTGATTTGTTTGGCGACAATTGGGGTTTGCGCTTTTCGGTGCGCTAACTTCGGTTGGCGCACTTTTTTATTTTATAGAAAGAAAGGATGACTACTGGTGGAAAAGGCATTGCCGTGGATTATTGGTTTTTTAGCATTGTTGGTGATTTGGGCTTGTGTTGAGGTCGGTTGGCTGTACTCTATTCTGACAATTGGAATTGTATGTGGTGTGCTTTATGTGATGTATATATTACATAAAAAGGCATCACATCAAGATGCTAATGAGCATGACAAGCAGTTAGCAAATATTTCAAGAAAACTTGTCATTGGTATTTCGGCGTGTCTTATTCTTGTTGGTGCAGTTCTTGGTGCTGTTGGCCTTGCTAATCCGGATACTGAATATATGGCTAATGCCGAAATTTGTGCTTGGTGTGAAGGTAAAGGGTGTTCTGGTTGTGACGGTTGGGGTTTCTTTGCGTTTGATGAGACCACATATTCCAATTATACATTTCTTGGTATTCTGATGGCAGCATCCGGTGCAGTGTTATATATAGGAATGGCAGTAATGAAAAACACGATTGATAGCACCACAAAAACAACAGGCAAAAATACAGAAAATATTAATGCAACCATTTCTGCCACACCCAAGCCTATTTCTCCGAACAATGTTCAGCACGATAACATCCCGCAAGCACATACGGTTTATATGTTGATAGACGAGGTAACACCCAACCCCGAACATCCCGAGCGGTTATTTGAAATTAAAGGAAATGTTGTTCGAGGAAATATCTATGGTCAACAAGTAGTGATTCTGAAAAGTCATATTACTGGTGAAACGGCGAAATTTAAGGTTGCAGGACAAGGCTTAAAAGGCAAAGCCGGAAACCGTGTTCGTCTTAATATTTATGGAACAGAAGGCGGGAAACTAAACGTAACGATTGGTGATTCGCTATACCTATAAGCAGACCCTCCCCAACACGGGGAGGGCATTTCTATATCAACGCAGCGGGCGCAGAGAATTTGATACGGGTCAAAATTGGGAATTTCAGAAAATCTGTGGTATAATATATTTAGAAAGAAAAAGGAAAGGCAATGAGCCAGGGACTTTCTGAAAAAGCGCACGCCGCCACGGATTTAACAGATGGCAGCAATTTAGTTTACTGTGTTACATATATGTATACTTATAAGTAGAAGGAATACTTATATAAATACGTAATATGCGCCGGGGCGGAAAATCCGAATCCCGCCACCGATATATTTCAGAATGTCCCGCTCCGCCTCCTTTTCAAAATATATGAAACGGAGGTATCGCAGAATGAGCGTACCAAATTAGAAAGTAGTCCGAATTGTCCAAAGAGAGAAAAGGGACAAGAAACATCTTTACGCAATGTATAATCAAAATGCTTTACAACAAGCGATGTGTAAACTAAAAGGGTCAGGCTTGAAGATGTGGATTTACATCAATAAAAATCAAGACGGGTATCAGTTTGAATTGAGCCGGAAGGCGTGCGAGGATTGGGGCATCAAGAAAGACAGTTATTATGATGGTCTAAAGGATTTAGAGAACAACGGGTATTTGCGCCCATCCAAACTGGGCAGCAATATATACCTTTTCTTTGAGAACGCCCTTGCGGAAAATCCGACTTTTGGAGAAATAAATTATTATCATACGGAAAACCAGAAGTATTTTTCTGAAATCGAGAAACCGACGTATGATTTACCGAGAAGAACGGCGGAAAACCCGGAGAGAAATAATATAAATAATAAAAGAATAATAAAAGATAATAAAGCGTCGGAAAAACCGGAAAATGATTGGGAATACTGGGCAGAATTGGAGCGACAAGAGGAACGAGAAGCGAAGAAAAGAACTTGGGCTTCATACCCAAACGAATTAGGTATGTGAAGGTATTGGCGGCAAGCGGAAAATCCGAACGCCGCCGCCACAATTTTATTTCGTGAAACGATGTATCCGGGAAAAGTGCGTTTTGAAAACGGCAATTCTGCCAATACCAAAACCGCCCCGCCACCAATAGGAGGAGTAAAAATGAATTATATAGGCGGTTATCAACTACGCCCCAACGAGAAAATCTTATATATGGCAGATGATACATAGGACGGACACGGCGGCAGAGCCGAAGAACACCGGGCAGAAATGCGGATGATTGCAGCGGAAATTGCAGACCAAAAGATTGCCGCCATCGTCCCGCAAATACAAGCGGTAGCATTGCAACAAGCAAGGGATGAATTGTTGCGTGCCATTGCTTTTGATGTGGAAACAGTTGTGCAAGTGGCACTCCATAACGGAGAAACCATATTCCGGGACAAGAAAACGCAACGGGTCATAGCGGACAACATTATGCGGGAAATCCGAAAGCGACTCGACCGCTTTACAATATAAATGGAAAACGAGCAGTTCAGAAAAAGAACTGCTCGTTTTCGTCTTATATGGGCGGTCATACAGTTGCCGCCACCATATTGTTTTCTATCAGTTGACCGTTCTCGTCAAAAGGGGTCATCCGTCCATAGTTGGGAAAACGACAGAAAAACCATTGCTTAACCACACTAAAGGGGGCGGGAACGGCGCAATCTTCCGGG
This sequence comes from Clostridia bacterium, assembly GCA_017560225.1. GTDB lineage: Bacteria > Bacillota > Clostridia > UBA1212 > UBA1255 > RGIG9099. The sequence goes on along the minus strand of JAFYOJ010000146.1, from coordinate 1,425 downwards.
AATCGCACTTTGTAAAGGTCTGCCATAATGCTTTCGGATTCCGGTTGCTTTTCAATAAAGCGAATCATCCGGTCAAGGGTCATACGGCTTTTTACAGAGGTTTTCCGGTGGGGCGCAGTAAAAACCACGGCGTAGTTTGGCAGCGCCTTACGAAGCTTTTGAAGGGTCTTATATTCTTCGCTATCAAACACGTTTGCTTTCTTATGAAATTCACGGGTAATGATGATTCTGCAACCAATATGGTCGAACTTGTAGCCGGGACGTACATTGACGTTATCCATTGTCCATTCTCCTTTCCTTATCAGCAGTTTGCTGCGGCGGTGTCGGCATTTCCAACGGCGGCGGTATCTTCTTCGATAGGCATAGAAACATCGGTGGGGCGCTTATAGCGGTCGCCGTAGATGTTCAAATACCATTGCTTTACCTTTGGATAAGGAACTTTGTCTGCGATTGCCTTGTCGAGTGTGGCAAGGTTGGCAGAGCCTTCGCCGTCCCATTCAATGATACAACGGCGCATTTCGTCAAATCCCAAACCCTTGTATTTCTGCTTGGTCTGTGTGATTTTGGTTGTATAGACCTTAATACCATAACCGGGATATGCCTTGCGGATTTCCATTAACTGCTTGTGTGCGGGAGAATTTGCCTTTTGTGCGGCGGTAGCAAATGCTTTGGAGATTTCGATTGCTTCATCAGCGAAATTGACACGATAATTATAAGTTTTCATAGGTAAACTATCCTTTCTGCCATATCGGCGTTGGCGGTGCTTGACCGCAAATTTGAATTTTTCAGAAAGGTTAGTGGCCACTTACCTTGTGTCTGTATTATAACACGATGCTAATTGTTTGTAAAGATGCCGACTTAGACGTCAACCTCGTGGTTTTAAGTGATTAAAAGTTCCGTTTTCTTGGAGTTTTGCGGATTTAACCGCCGCCGAGTGTTCTAAATATAAAGGATATGCAGGAACACTATTTCGCACTAGCGCACCATATTTCTTGTGCAATCGTGTTCCCGGTGTGTTCAAGGTCAACAAAAGATGTTCTCTTATCATAAAAAGGTGTTGATTCTCCTTGTTTTATTGACCATTTTTTAGGTCAACAAAAGGTCAATTTAAGGGCGTTTTTTGAATGTTTCGCTTGATTTACTCCTAACTTTATGGTATAATAAAAGGGCAATAAATAAGTGTTTTCCAATGCTTTTACGAACTTTTTGTATAGGGCAACGTATCCAGCATCCGCTTGACGTGCGGAAGGTCATAGGTTCGAGTCCTATATCGTCCACCAAAAAAGAACCCACACCATTCGGTGTGGGTTTTCTTTTTTGGTTTTGGACGAAAGGACTCGAATAATCTAAATGCAACGCGGATGAGCGTTGCCGGCTGCGCGCCGTCGCAGCCGATCCTTAATTTAACGAGTCCTTATCGTCCAC
>JAFYOJ010000011.1 GCA_017560225.1 Clostridia bacterium | reverse complement strand
TAATAAGGCTTATTCGTTTTTTTGCGTTTTGCTAACTCTTCCTTTTCGGTTTCAAAATCGGGGTAAGGAATATAATGATATTCATCATCCAATTCACTCAGATAAGCATACCACTTATCCGCAAATTCGTCTTCAGATATATAATCGTGCATTATCCAAAGGAGTTCAATAAATTCAGATGCGAACTTAAAATTGTGTGCCAAAGAAATCAGCTCATCTAAATCATTATTGTCCTCATAATCTTTAAGTCGCATATGTATCCGCACATACGCAGCCGCTCTTTCATTGTCAATTGTTTTCAGTGTTTGCAGAAAATCGTTTACTACATTTTCATACTCATCGTTTTCTTGATATAGTTCGTTAGCATACTCTACGCTTTTGACTATAACCGACACAAACTGATCTCTATTGGGATCTATCATGTGTATCTTTTCAAAAAAGCGTTCTACTACGTACACACAGTTGTTGATGGAGTCTAATTTGAGGAATCCCTTCAACAAAGTTGAAAAACACAACCAAACGTGAGACCATCCAACATATCCATGTAAAATCATCAGCTCTACACGTTCGGGGGTCAATGCTAACAATTCCGAAGCTTCTTCATCGGAAAGTTGGTTGGTCAACTGATAAAATACTTGAGCAATATAAAATTTTGCATTTTCCGGGGTGTTTTTAACATTGGCATCAACCAAATATTGCCACATTTCATCAGCTATGTCTGCATCTATTCTATAAGCCGATGCCAATATCTCACCAAATTCAGTTACCTTCTTGGATGTTTTAGCTTTATTATCCTTGATTTTGTTAAATTGTTCTTGAATCTCTTTTAATGTATAAATCATATTTCCTCCTATAGACTTAATGGATATAACAACCTAAGAATATTCCAGTTTTCAGAACACCTTGGGTTTATATTAGCATCCAGTTTCCAAGAGTTTATAACCTGCATCAGTTATTACGTATATATCATCTTTTTTGCCTATTTTTTTTATAAGTCCAAGACATAGCAATTCATCAATGGCCGCATCCCATTTAGCGAATTCGCGACGACCCAAGGTATCTTCAATAGCCTGTTTTCCATATTGGATATGGTTTCCGGACAAGGTAGCAATCCTTATTATTTCGGTATGCTGTTCGCCAGAAATTTCTTGAAGCATAGTATACGCCTCGTAACTCAATGGCTTGCTTTCTTCAGGATTAATGGCGACGGCCTTGGCGGAAATGCTTTTTATTTTTTCAATAAATGCATCTCTTTTCTTTTCCCAAATAATAGCAGGCTTCTTTTTTAATTCAAACTCTTCAATTAGTTGCTCATACAATTCATTCAATTTATCCTTAACTTCGTCCTCATCATTATCTAACTTAATGGCTATATCAGAATTATTCACAACACCTTTCATTTCTGAAAAACCGAACGAGGGCAAAAGAACAGACGTGTATTTGCTTTTGAGCACCCATGATGCACCCATTTCATTTAAACAAACTGGACTCATATAATAATTTTTTGAATGCACAAAAATTACATGTAGATCATATTCATGGAACTGCTCCCAAAGGTATTGGAATATAGTTTTACCAACGGGAATATCATACCCAGGAATAGAACTGCAAAAAATATGGTCATCAGTTAAACCCATATCGTCAAAAAGAGAAACGATTTCTTGTACATACGCTTTGTCATTTGATGCATGGCTTATAAATATTTTAGGGGATTTTTGCATAATTACCTCCAAAGTAGTTGTTTTTTTCAGCGGATAATAAGTGTCGATATTGCGTTGTATCGCTAACAAACAACCTTTTATTTTATCGAATTTTCTTTTGTCGGTCCATCCATCAAAATAAACTGACAAATCATCTAATGCTGCTTTAATATAAGCATCTTGTGTCTGGGTATATATCGCTTGAAGTTCCAATTTTAGTTCTTGAATCCACAATTGAAACTCTTGAACATCACCGATCATTTTGGAAGAAGGTACAGCCAGTCCGCGTACATCACTTCCCTCAGTGTGAAAAAGCGTTTCGATATGATCGATATTTGATATTAGTTCTAATAATCTTTCTTTCATCTTTTACTCCGTTCGTATAACATGTGTCTGTTTTTTGCACCAATGACCTCTTCAAAAGGTCAACCATTTCTAATATATCTATTGTCAAAATATATGCGTGGCAACCATTTCTCACCATAACACATTTAAATATTCATCAAGTCTTTCGTCTACATATTCCGCAATGAGATCTATCATCCTACCTGCATCGCCGTCGCGGTAGAAAGCGTCAAAAGCATCATAGTAACGCTTGCGGTCTGTAAACTTTACATTAATGGGTGGGAAACCGTTGCGGATCAGTTCAAGATTGAGAATCAAACGTCCCGTTCTTCCATTACCATCAATAAAGGGGTGGATACCCTCAAATTCAAGGTGGAAGCGGGCAATACGTTCGACTGTCGTCATTCCTATTTTGCGTTCTTCATTAGTAGCAAGTAATTCGCCCATCTTCGGCTCAATCAAATACGGTTGAACCGGTTCGGTGTACGCCCCCATAATTCGAACGGGAATACGTCGATACTGTCCTTTATCCTCGGGACGGTTCATCAAAACAAGCGCGTGAATGTTTTTGATAACGTATTCCGAAAGTTCAACTTCATTTTTGGCTATCTCTTGCACGTAAAGGAAAGCGTCACGATGTCCTACTGCTTCAAGATGGTCTTTCAGCGGCTTTTGGTCAATGGTCATACCTTCAAGAGCCAAAGCGGTTTCTTTCAATGTGAGGGTGTTTCCCTCAATAGCGTTGGAGTTATAAGTGAAGTCAATCATAAACTCCTGTGCGAGTCTTTCTACCTCGCCGGGCGTCAAAGGACGCTTAGTGGAAAGAAGATCACGCTTCTTTTCAATATCAAGCAAAAGTCCCGTTCTGCCTTTTCTTCCGTCCATAGGTTTAGCTGCATTAGCAGGGATCATATAAAGATTTCCTTTGCGGATTACACCGTCAATCTTGCCTTCCGCGCACAAAACGCGAACGCGACGTGCGGAAATCCCCCATTTTTCAGCGGCTTTTGATACCTTAATATATTCCATCAGAGCATCCTCCTAAGTTAAATACAATCTTACAAGGTACATTATATCACAAATTAGGAATAATATCAATAGGTATTCATAAACTTTCAAAAAACATCATTCCTATTTTTAATTGTCAAGGAATAATTAAGCGGCGAGATTTCTCTCGCCGCCGTATGTTATTCAGTTAAAGTTTCAATAGCAATCTGCATCCCGAGCTTGAAAGCATACTCAAAGATTGCTGCCTCCGCTAAGCTCATATACTCACTCCAACAATCGTGGAACTTTTCGAAGATTTCTTTCTGCTCATCGGTGAAGCGTTTCTCCAAGTCCTCGTGGTGACGCGCCATATAACTGAGTAGTTCTTTCATTTCCGGCGAGTTAGTGCGACTGTCCTCTTGCGGTACGATGTTTCCGTGCCACAGTTCGTTGATGATCGATTTCATACCAACACCACCTCCTGCAAAACGATTTCTTCCGCGCTCGCCTTGATATTGTTCATCTCGGCAACCCAACGGAGCATATCACGGGCTTTCAAGTCCTCGTCAATACCTATTTCGGTAGCAAGGCGTGGAATGATGGTTTCAAGCATTTCGTTTGCTTCAAGGTCAATCTCGTGCAACCGAGCGTTCAACTTGCCTTCGGTCAGAAGCGTAGTATACCTTCCGCGACGGTGCTGCTTGATGTAATCAAGGTGCATCCGTCCGTACTTGCCGATCTGATAGTCGGTTTGTTCGGGAAGGGTTACGTTAGGAATAAGGTGTCCGTTTTCTTCGCGGTAGGTTCCTCCGAGGGTTTCATAAAGGGATTCAAAGTTCTTTTTCATTGTAGTATCCTCCAAAATTAGATTTTGATTTTACTACAATTCATAATCGCATCCAAACCAATCAACAAAAATGCGAAGGGACACCTACCTGCTTTATGGTAGGTGTCCCTTTGGGTGCCTTCTTTGTGCATTGATTCAGGTGAATCAGATAAAATAGGTGTTGTAATCCTCTTGACTACAAAGATGAAATGTAAACGCTTTCTTCAATCGATTCAAATAAACTTCATCGGGAACAGGTTTATTCTTCTTTGTTTTGTAGGCAACCAGATAATCAACTACGTGGGCAAACATTTGTTCAAAATGATAAGCCTGTGCCGTTCTGCATGTATCCCGGTAGATTTGCATCACCGCATCTCGCTTCGCGCCAGTCAGTGCTAAGGAAGAAGGGTCATACAATAAATACAGGAATTGAATCTGTTCAAATTCCGGAAAATACAATCCTTTGCAATCAGTGGGTTTCAAAAACTTGGTTGCCACGCCCAAAAGATGACAAATCATTTGCTTGATATCAAAATACGCAACGGCTTCTCCTTGACACAGGAACACCACGCGCATGTCGTTTTCTTCCTCCCGTTCTTCCATGACACAGGAAAAGATTCCGGGCATGCTTTTTCGTAATTGTTCGTACAGATTTTTGTAGGCAGTCTTCACCGTCTGCACCGTAGTATGATCATAAGGTTCTCGACACTTGGCCTCTACAAAGATATATTTTCCATCCTGTTCCAAATAGCCGTCCATATTCGCCGTTCCGCCGATGGTCGTGGATAGTTTCTCCTCAAAGCGAATCCCCGGAATATCGTCCTTTTGCGTGGACAAGGTATAAATCATGCGACTGGAAGATGCAAACGCAGCCATCTTAGGTGGTTTACCATCCTTAGGTTCTAATTCTCCCCCGCTCCCTGCACCAAATTGTTTCTCATGAGCCGGACTCATTCCCTTGCGAAGTTGAGCCCACGAAGTGTCTTTCTTTAGATAGTCATTTCTCTCGTCATAACCCCGTTCCAAGCCTTCGTGCTTTTCTTGATACTCGACTAATGCTTCCGTAAAAACTTTTGATACGTTCATCATTTGAATTCTCCTTCTATATAATATCAATGCTTCATCGCCACCATGGCGGGCAGAGACACGCCAGCAGTAAGAGTGCTCCCACAAACAAATACTGCAAGATTTGGTACAAAAGCGCCAATACCACTACGCCTATCACAACGGCACCTGCATAAATAAGAATATTCTTTAATTTAGGAATCACCAAAATCGCCTCTTTCCGAATGAATGGTTTACGGGCATATTGTAATGTATATGTTGTACCATAAAACGGACTTTGATGCAACACGCCCCTCTCCAGCGCTTCTTTCGTGACGTAGGCAAGTCCCACCGACCCGTACAGAAGGGATACGATGGTAAAATGTTCGGCTAAAAGTTTTGCATTGTTGAAAAATAAGGTTTGCTTCATGATTGGTACCTGTCCTTATACGTAGACATTTTGCCTTCGCATCTATCTAATAATTCTTTCTCTATTTTCAATACATCCGGAAAGATAAGTCTAACGCCTTGTCGCTGCAAGGCCAATACCCTTTTCGCCTTACCGGTAAGTTCCGCTTCAAGTCTTCCATCAATTCTTACCGGAACGGAAGTACGACGATCTATGTATTCATTTTTAATATACCTTTCCGTAACGGGACACATATTTTGAATCAGAAAAGCTTTCTCAAAACCCAGTATTTCGCCAAAAGTAATTGTATCACATTTACCATATCGTGCAACTTTTGCTTCATAATACGCTTTGTATTTTTGAACGCGAGAAGAACACGGAATCATCCAAAAAAGTCCTGTACTTTCATCCTCAAAAGCATAAAAGCACGGTCGGTCATGTAGCGATCCGCCAATGCGATCCTTGTTTCGCATCAGCTTATCATCCGGAAAATCAATAAAATATTGATCCTCAATGTAATAAAAATGTCCCGTTCTCATGATCATCTTACCTCCCCCAGTAAAAAGAAAGGCTCCACTCTTGTTAGAATGAAGCCTCAACATTTGAACTCGACCTTTTGGTTAGTCGCCTATCGAGTAGCGACAAACATTTGAACTCGACCTTCTTTCAGTTGCGTATCGAGTAGCAACAAACATTTGCGATAGATTCCTATCTACAACCCTATTGTACAATCGGAACCCATCTTTGTCAAGCGGTCATCGCCCAAATAGGCGAAAATATCGCCGGTACTATTCTATGCCAAATATGCTATAATAATTCTTATAAGGATGTTGGTAAAATGATCTATTACACAGGCGACATTCACGGTTCCACAACGGAAATCGTGACATTTTGTAACCATTTTACGCCCACCCAAGAGGACACTCTTGTGATTCTTGGGGATGTGGGGGCCAACTATTTTACCAACGAGCGGGATACCCTCTTTAAGGCGACGCTGGCCAAACTGGCGCCCACCATCCTCTGCATTCACGGCAATCACGAAATGCGGCCGTGGCACATCCCTACGTATAAGACAAAAATTCGGCGTCGCCTATAGCGTGGATAAGGCCCGGCGCCAGCTTTAGGGCGACGGTTGGTGGGAAGATGAGGAGCCCTCCGAGGAAATCAAGGGGTACGTGGAAGATCAAGTGCGGGTAAAAGCGTTTGACGTGATCCTCTCCCACACTTGCCCCCTTAAATACGTGCCCATCGAGATGTTTCTCCCCGGCATTAACCAAAGCAAAGTGGACAGTAGCACGGAGGAATGGCTGGACAAAATCGAGGAGATGGCGGACTACAAGGCGTGGTACTGCGGGCATTGGCATACGGATAAAAGGGTGGATCGGATGCATTTTTTGTTTAGAGGGGTGGAAACGAAATTAAAATAGGCAGCCATTATTCATAGCTGCCTACCCGCAGAGAGGGTTAGAAATAAACTTAAACTACTGTTTTAGAATAAAGAATCGAAACCAAAAGACCACGTAACGCATACTCCAGATAGCTAAATTATGTAGAAACTACGAAATAATTTGCTGATATCGGTTAATCATATACTTATCCACCTCAAAACGCTTTCCATCCGCCACTAATTGAAGCATCGTTTTAATATCTGTATCATCTAAGCATATGATTATGCCTCTACCATCCGATGCTGTATCTTTACAGCGTTGGATGAATAAGTTTTTATCATCAAACCCTCTACACATAATCATACCAAACCATCCTCGTTGGTGAGAAAAACGCCCTGACATTTGATCAAGTTCGGGATTTTTAATGTCTCTTGTGT
>JAFYOJ010000145.1 GCA_017560225.1 Clostridia bacterium | reverse complement strand
TCGAAAGATTTGCCGCCGCATTTTACGATTTCCCCTTTGAGCGTTTCTTTAGAAATACCGCATAGTGCCAGATTATCCTTCATCACGTAGCCGCCCACAATTAAGTCGGTAATAAGATTCTCTGCGGTTTGCAGGCCGAAATCGGAACGCTGGGGTGGCTCGGCGCGACTGTAGGGAAGGACGCTGAGTTCACCATTGTTTTCCAGCACAGCCATCATCACATCGTCCACTTTTGGGAAACCTTTTACCCGGAGCGCCTCTAATAAGTCATCTAAATTGTACATTTGGTTTCGGAGGGCACTTTCAAGGATGGTGCCGCGACGAATGAGGACACAAGGGCGACCGCAAACCCAATTTCGGATGCTTTTATGTTTGAGGATTAGAAATGAAATGATTAGCTGTAGCAGAAGTAGAGATAAGATGGGGATAATGCCGTTCCACAAAGGGACGGCGATGTCTTGCATGGGAATGGAGGCAACGTCGGAAATCATTAATGCAATGACAAATTCGTAGGGCTGAAGCTGGCCGATTTGTCGCTTGCCCATACACCGCATTACGATGATGACCAGTGTATACATAATAATTGTGCGTGCAAAACCGACCATAATAAACCTCCTTCGTGCAATTATTTTGGCTTTTGAGGTATAAAATATGCGTTTGGCGCAGAAAATACCGGTAAATTTTCTGAAAGGATTTGATTGAATGGTTCAAACTTCACCCAACAACAACCAACAGCCTCCTCAGCCGTGTAAGCCGGAGGACTCTGTAATGCCCGCCAAGGAGCTGGGCTTTGCTTCTGAACTGATTGATTATGAAAAATTGATGGTTAAGAAGTATAAGGCGTACGGTATGGCAGCTTCGGATCCCAATTTGAAGGCTTTATTTGAGCGTGCGGAATTGATGCACCACCGTCACCAAGATATTTTGACCGGCTGTTTGGTGGCCGGGAATAAGCCGGCACCATCTGCCGGCGGTATGTGCTAAGGAGGGCTGTAAAATGGATCAAACACAACTGACCGAACAGGATATGACCAAGGATTGTTTGTATGATGAGAAGCAGATGCTTTCCTTGTATATTACTTTCTTAATTGAGGCGGCGTGCCAAAATACCCGCGGTGAGCTGATGCGCATTATTACCGAGAGCCAGCAGGTGCAGTTTGAAGTATTTAATGCGATGAAAGCCCGTGGCTGGTACCCGGTTAAGCAAGCCCCTATGCCGGAGGTGGCTCAGGCACTTCAAAAAGCACATGAGAGTAATTGAGTAAAATGTGATCTGTGATTTTGGGTCAAAATGGCTGTAAAATAGGGGGAGTATACCCCAAAAAAACAGCGGTTTTGGCCCAATTTGATTACGTGCGTGTTTCGCCATGCCAAGTGCGAAAGATTGTTGCAAGGACAGGTAGTAAGCTACTTGTCCTTGTTGCTTTTCTGAGATAAAGACATTTAATCCCTTTTTTACCCGCCACCCCTTGATTCCGCCTCCTTAAAGTGCTACAATACCCTGTGGACTATGTCCATTTGAAATTATGATTTTGTTACATTTGAAAGGGGCGCTACAAAGTGGATTTTTTGAAGAGCATCAGCGAAAGAGCAAAGAGCGATATGAAGACCATCGTTTTACCCGAGACCGAAGACATCCGTACCATTAAGGCTGCGGCGATGGTTCAGGAACAGGGGCTTGCCAATATCGTATTGGTAGGTGACGAGGCGAAGGTAAAGGAACTTGCAGGGGACTTGGATATTTCTAAGTGCAGAATTGTAAATCCCGCTACTTATGAGAAGACCGCTGATTACGCAAATGCGTTCTATGAGTTGAGAAAGTCTAAGGGCATGACTCCGGAGAAGGCTCAAGAAACAATGCAGGATTACGTTTACTTCGCTACCATGATGGTGAAGATGGGCGAGGCAGACGGTATGGTTTCCGGTGCTTGTCATTCTACAGCAAATACCGTGCGTCCGGCACTTCAGATTTTGAAGACGAAACCCGGCACCAGCATGGTTTCCTCTTTCTTTATTATGTGTGTACCTAACTGCGAGTTCGGTCACGAAGGCACGTTTGCTTTCTCTGACTGCGGTTTGGTGGAGAATCCGGATGATCAGGGCCTTGCGGATATCGCTATTGAGTCTGCTGCTTCCTTCCGTCAGTTGGTTGGCGCAGAGCCCATCGTTTCTATGATGTCTTATTCTACATACGGCAGCGCACACAGTGAACTGATTGAGAAAGTTGTTCGTGCAACTGCTATTGCGAAGGAGAAGGCTCCTTCTTTGTTGCTGGATGGCGAGCTTCAGGCAGATGCTTCTATCGTTCCTTCCGTTGGTCAGTCTAAGGCGCCTGGTAGCCCGGTTGCAGGTCACGCCAATGTATTGGTATTCCCGGATTTGAATGCCGGTAACATCGGTTACAAGTTGGTACAGCGCCTTGCAAAGGCAGAAGCTTACGGACCGATCCTTCAAGGTATCGCACGTCCTGTCAACGATCTTTCCAGAGGTTGCTCTGCAGAAGATATTGTAGGCGTTGTTGCTATTACTGCTGTTCAGGCACAGTAAGATAGAGGAGGATTATTCCATGAAAGTTTTAGTTATTAACTGTGGATCCAGCTCTCTTAAGTTCCAGCTTATTAACATGGAGGATGAGAGCGTAATGTGTAAGGGTATCTGTGACCGTATCGGTCAGCCGGATGCCAGCAGCATTACTTACAAGACAGATAAGAAGTTTGAAGAGAAGGTAGCTTTCCCCACACACGCAGAAGCTTTTGATAAGTTGGTTGCGATGATGACTTCCGGCGAGTCTAAGGTTGTAAACGATAAGAGCGAGATTACCGCCATCGGTCACCGCGTGGTACAGGGTGCAGAGTTCTTCAAGAAGTCTGAAATTGCGACCGAAGCAATCATCCAAAAGATTGACGAAATTTCTCCTTTGGCACCGGTACACAATCCTGCTCACGTACAGGGTCTTCGTTGTGCGCAGAAGGCATTCGGCAATATTCCTAACGTAGTTGTATTTGATACTACGTTCCACCAGACCATGCCTCCGAAGGCATATATGTTTGGTATTCCTTATTCTTTCTATCGTGATCACGCAATCCGTCGCTACGGCGCACACGGTACAAGCCACAAGTACGTTTCTGAAACGGCTGCACAGGTGCTGGGCAGAAAGGATTTGAAGATTGTAACTTGCCACTTGGGTAATGGTTCTTCTATTACCGCTGTTAAGGACGGTCAGTGTATTGATACGTCCATGGGTCTTACTCCTTTGGGCGGCGTTGTAATGGGTACCCGTTGCGGCGACTTGGATCCAAGCGTTGTTTGCAAGATGGAAGAGATTACCGGTCTTCACGGTCAGGCTATGAGCGAATACTTGAACAAGAAGTGCGGTTTCTTGGGTATGACCGATGGTTTCTCCAGTGACAAGCGTGATTTGGAAGATTCTGTTGCAGATCCATCTTCTGAGAATTATGAGCTTGCGAAACTTGCCAGCGATATCTTTGGTTACCAGATTAAGAAGTACATTGGTT
>JAFYOJ010000144.1 GCA_017560225.1 Clostridia bacterium | reverse complement strand
CCCTTGCCGGCGGTACGCAGGAAGGACCCCAATGCGCAGAATCTCCCCTTCTTCGAAAGAAACAGACGCACAGGCGTATGCCACCATCTGCGCGTCTTGTGTATAAGTTTCCCAAATATAGTGAGGCTGTTCCAAGCATTCTGCGAGAACGCCGGAAGACCAAGGATCCTCAAAACAAGTTTGTTCAATGGCCGCAATTGCCTCAATCATCGCGTTTAGCCCCAATCTTTCATATAATCTATATCAATTGCATTACAGTCAAAAACCGTCTTATCCGCCGTTTCTTCGTAAATAGACAGGGCCAGCGCTGCCAAGTCTTCCATCTTACCCGGATGCTCCGCTTCGGTTACAATCCGGCATCGGCCGCCCAATCCTTGCTGTAAAATGTCCACCAAAGCAGGATTCAAGACGCCGTCTCCACACGCCAATAAAGTTTCTGTAGGAAATTCACTCAAAAAGGCCTCTACCGTGTCCTGTAAGGGCCGAACAAACCGAGCGCCCACACTTTCTCCTTTTTGATAAAAGCCACCATAAGCCCGTGTATTGCGTGCATCAATCAAAGGACACACAACTTCATCTTCCTTTGCAAAAGAGGCCGCAATGGCATCCAGCGTGTTGACCCCTACCAGCGGAATGTGCAGTGCATAGGCCATGGTCTTTGCCGTTACAACGCCGATACGAAGTCCCGTGAAGGATCCCGGTCCTTTTGTGACTGCGATTAAATCTAAATTTTTAGGTGCCACACCGCACTCCGCCAGGAGCGTTTCAATGGCCGGTAAAAGTTTCACGGAATGTCTCCGCTTATCATCTACCGTAATCGCCTTGCACAATGTACCGTCTTCTGTTAGTGCCACTCTTGCTAAATTACAAGCTGTATCAATTGCCAAAATCTTCATAACCGTTCCCCCTCCGGTAGTACAATGGTAATTTCTCTTTGTGTCGGCGATACGTCATCCATCCGACGAATGTCTACTTTGAAAATGCGAGCCGCCTGTTCTTCAATTTCCGGAATCAAATCTGCCCACTCAATGACACAGACGCCACCACGCTCTAAATAATCTTCAAAACCGATTTCAAAGAGTTCATCGTAAGAACCCAATCGGTAGATGTCAAAATGAATAAGGGGAAGCGATCCGCCCTCATATTCATTGACAACCGTAAAGGTCGGACTGGTGATATAGTCAGAGATTCCCATGCTCCGAGCGATTCCGCCGGTAAAATGTGTCTTTCCTGCGCCCAAGTCCCCCGTTAGCAGCACAACGTCGCCTGCCTTCAGACAACTGCCTATACGCGTGCCCAAACAGGTGGTTTCTGCTTCACTGGTTGTAATTTGAACAATTGGTTCCATTGGTACTTCCTCTTTATCCGCCTCTTTAGGCTATAAGAACCCCGAAATATACCTTCCGGGGTTCTTGATATACAAATATAATACTTGTACGCTTCGTACTGGATTGATTAACGCTTGGAGAACTGAGGTGCTCTTCTTGCTTTCTTCAAACCGTACTTCTTTCTTTCCTTCATTCTGGGGTCTCTGGTCAAGAAACCTTCCTTCTTCAGGTCAGCTCTCATCTCAGAATCCAATTCAAGAAGGGCTCTGGAAATACCGTGACGGATAGCACCAGCTTGGCCGGTGTAGCCACCGCCTGCTACTTTGCAGTTAACATCCAACTTACCGTTCATGCCAACCAACTCCAAGGGCTGACGAACGATGAGCTTCAATGTCTCTAAACCAAAGTACTCATCAATGCTCTTACCGTTAATGGTAATTACGCCGGTACCGGATACAAGTTCAACTCTTGCGACCGACTTCTTTCTTCTACCTGTTGCAAAATAACGATCTGCCATTTCTGTATCCTCCCTTCATCAAATCTCGTAAACTTCCGGCTTCTGTGCCTGATGCTCGTGCTCAGCGCCTGCATAAACTTTGAGCTTTCTGAACATCTGACGGCCTAAAGCGTTCTTCGGAAGCATACCGCGAACAGCTTCCTCTACAGGGAGAATGGGGTGACGAACCACCATATCCTTGTAAGCAACCTCTTTGAGGCCACCCGGATAACCTGTGTGATGACGGTACAGTTTCTCGTTTACTTTGTTACCTGTTAATACAACCTTGTCTGCATTGATAACGATTACGAAATCGCCCATGTCCTGGTTCGGTGTGTATTCGGGTTTATGCTTACCCATCAAAATCTTGGCAACCTCTGTGGAAAGTCTTCCAAGAGTCTTACCCTTTGCATCTATGAGATACCACTTCTTGTTGGAAGCGGCAAGATCCGCTGCCTTTGCTACATATGTTCCCATACTTTGATATACCTCCTATTGATAATCTGCCTCTTCCCGAGGCAACGGGTCATATAATACCACAACATTTTACCGTGCGCAAGCCCTTTTTATGTTAAAATCAAAATATATCTCTTTTTCTTGCTATTTCTCTGTGTTTTTCTCTTTTTCTCTTTGTTTCTCATTTTTCATTTCATTTTTCGAACGCCTTGAATTTTGAGACCGCGGAGCAGTGAGAAGGTATAATTATCAAGCGGTCTATCCAGGTTGCAATTCTTCAACGAACCGCCGTGTTTCGGTCGTAGGGTAAAATGGTCATAGAAACACCTCTTGGTACTGTTCTATGCCCACTGGGTATTGTATGACCTTTTCGACTTCAAATACCCATTTTGGGGATCAAATTCGTTTTTTCTGGGTACAATCGTATTATTTCATCGCTTAAATACCCAGAATATCCTTTATTCCGGGTATTTAAGCACCGTCATCATCAAGAAATACCCACAGTGCTTGCAGATGTTCCAAGAATATGTTATATTATACTGGCTTTGGAAGTATAGCTCAGCTGGTTAGAGCATTCGCTTGACGTGCGAAAGGTCTAGAGTTCGAATCTCTCTACTTCCACCACATTCAGAAGACCACCTTATCTTCAGGTGGTCTTTTCTACTAAGAAGGAGTGTTCTTATGAAATTAATGATTGCATCGGATATTCACGGTTCCGCACTTTACTGCGGCGAGTTAGTACAGGCGTTTCAGCGAGAAGAAGCAGACAAGCTTCTTTTATTAGGCGATATTCTCTATCACGGGCCCCGAAATGCACTGCCTGCAGAATACGATCCCAAAGTTGTTGCCGCGATGTTGAATGCAATCAAGGAGAAGATTCTTTGTGTACGGGGGAACTGCGAAGCGGAGGTAGATCAGATGATGCTGGAATTCCCGGTAATGGCCAGCTATGCACTGCTTTCTTTAGACGGCGTAACTGTATATGCCACCCACGGTCATTTGCCGGAACCGCCTATGAATCCGGGCGATATTTTGGTGAGCGGTCATACCCATGTGCCTACTTGGCAAAACAACCGATTCAATCCCGGTTCCATATCTATCCCCAAGGAGAATTCCCATCACGGGTACATCCTGTATGCAGATGGTACATTTATTTGGAAAGATTTTGAGGGAAACATCATCCATACACGTACTATGTAAGAGAAATTGGGCGTACAGCCAAAAAAATTTCATATATACCCAAAAATTGGGCGTATACGGCAAAATTTCCGTATACGCCCAATTTCATTTTACCATCACTTAAATGCTTAGTACGCCTTGCCCCAAACAACCATCTTCTTTGCAGGCTTGCCGCAGCAAACGCAGACATCAGACAATTCTTCCTGTTCAAAAGGCATACAACGGGATGTAGCCTGGGTATCTTCCTTGATCTTCAGCTCACATTCTTTGTCACCGCACCACATGGCACGAACGAAGCCGGGCTTTGTAGCAATGGTTTCTTTGAAAGTATCATAATCCACTGCATCGTAGATACGATTCTCACGCATAGCGAGCGCCTTCTCATACAAAGCATCATGCAAGGTATTCAGCAATTCGCCGGCTTTCTCGCCGATCTCATCCAAAGATACCACCGTCTTCTCACCGTTATCACGGCGAACAGCTACGCACTGATTCTGTTCCAAATCTCTGGGACCAACTTCAATACGAAGGGGCACACCTTTCATTTCGTACTCAGCAAACTTCCAGCCGGGCATCTTGTCAGAATCATCCAACTTCACACGGTACTTCTTGGAAAGCTCATCCTTCAAAGCACGAGCCCGTTCCAAAACGCCTTCCTTATGCGCAGCAATAGGCACAATCACAATTTGAATCGGTGCAACTGCCGGCGGCAATACCAAACCGTTATCGTCACCGTGTACCATAATAATCGCACCAATGGTACGGGTACTAAGGCCCCAAGAAGTCTGATGCACGTACTTCAACGTATTGTCCTTATCGGTATACTGAATGTCAAAAGCTTTTGCAAAACCATCGCCAAAGTTATGGCT
>JAFYOJ010000010.1 GCA_017560225.1 Clostridia bacterium | reverse complement strand
TGAAACAGAAGCGGAACAGTCCTCTTCGTGTGGGATTCCAAGTGGCCATTGTTTATGCAGTAGTTAATGGCTATTTGAATCAGGTGCCGGTATCCGGCGTGAAAGACTATGAACAACAGTTATATAGCAAGTTGGAGAATGAATACGGCGAATTATTAAGCCGTTTTGAATCCGGTGCATATAGCGACGATGATATTGTTTTGTTAGAGAAAGCTTTGGGAGAAATGGAGAGATAATGCCCCATGGGTGCAGCAATCAAACAACTTCGAACCAGAATTAAGAGTGTGAATTCTACCTTGCATTTAACCAAGGCAATGGGGCTTGTTGCTTCGTCTAAAATTCGCAAGTCGACTTTGCAGATGATGCAAAGCAGAGATTATATGACTGCTTTCCAAAGTGCGGTAGATTTGATGATTTCAGACTCAGAATGTAAGAAGAGTCCTTATGTTCGGGAATCGTCCGGAAATAAAATCTGTTTGGTGGTTGTAGCAGGTGACAGAGGTTTGGCGGGTGGATATAATGCCAATATTTTTCGTTTCTTGCGGGCGTATCCGGGCGCAGATTTGATCGCTATTGGCAAACGTGCATGGGAGCAATACGGTGGAGAGGAGATGTGTTCTTCGGAACATTTTACCCCGAAACAAGCGCGTGCCTTGGCAGAACGTTTGTGTGATGAATTTGTGGCAGGTACCTATGACCGTATTGGAATTGTATGGACGCAGTTTGTTTCCATTATGGCCCAAGAGCCTACGGTTACGTGGATCTTGCCCCTTGCGCGTACGTCTAACAAACCGGCGTCGGGAATTTTGTTTGAACCGGATGCCCTTTCCGTGTTCCATCGTGTTATTGTTGAATATGTGACCGGATTATTGATTGCGAAAGTGAAAGAAAGTTTTGCTTGTGAAGTGGCATCCAGACGAAATGCTATGGATTCGGCACAAAAGAATGCACAGGAAATGATTGATGAACTGCGTCTTTCCTACAACCGGGCAAGACAAGGTACGATTACACAAGAAATTACAGAAATTGTCGCAGGTAGTGGCAGTTAAAGGAGGTTGGTTACCATGCAGGAAAATAAAACAGGTGTGATTTGCCAAGTAATGGGTCCTGTGGTGGACGTACAATTTGAGGAAGGTCATCTTCCTGCTATTTTAAATGCGCTTACGGTCAAGAACGGCCAGCGTACCTTAACCATTGAAGTGGCACAGCATATTGGCGATAATGTGGTTCGCTGCATTGCTATGGCATCTACAGACGGTCTGCAAAGAGGTTTGCCGGTCACGGACACGCAAGCGCCGATTCAAGTGCCGGTGGGACGTGAAACGTTGGGACGTATTTTCAATGTGCTGGGCGAACCGGTGGATAATAAGGTAGCTCCTTCTGCCGCTGAAAAATGGAACATTCACAGACCGGCGCCTTCTTATAGTGAACTTTCTACTTCTACCGAGATTTTGGAAACCGGTATTAAGGTTATTGACTTAATCTGCCCTTATTCTAAAGGCGGTAAAGTTGGTTTGTTTGGCGGTGCCGGCGTTGGTAAGACCGTATTGATTATGGAGCTGATCAACAACATTGCCAAAGAACACGGCGGTTTATCTGTATTTACCGGTGTAGGGGAGCGTACCCGTGAGGGTAACGATCTATATAACGAAATGATGGAGTCCGGTGTTCTTTCCAACACCACTTTGGTGTACGGTCAGATGAATGAGCC
>JAFYOJ010000143.1 GCA_017560225.1 Clostridia bacterium | reverse complement strand
CTGTAAGGGCTGTTCTTACCGGGTTCTGTCAGCGTTCCACGGTACTCACGCACCTCATCCGGGCTCAGTTCGCATACGTATGCAAGGCCACGCTTAATCAGGGACACAGCACATTCATACATACGGGTAAAATAGTCAGAGGCATAATACACATCCCCCGCCCAGTCATAACCCAACCAGTGGATATCTTCTTTAATTGCATCTACGTATTCCGTATCTTCTTTACTGGGGTTCGTATCGTCAAAACGAAGATTACAAGCACCGCCGTATTTCTCTGCCGTACCAAAGTCAATGCAAAGTGCCTTTGCGTGACCAATATGCAAATAACCATTGGGCTCAGGTGGGAAACGGGTGTGTACGGTTTTGCCGTAATAACGTCCGCCTTCCTTCAAGTCCTCGTCGATCATATCATGAATAAAGTTTGTATTCTCCATATCTATTAGCCTCCCAGCATGTCAATGCCGATTTCAATTCTACGAATGGTTTCTGCCTGTCCCAAAATTTCTGCCAATTCCGTAGCACCGCCCGGGCTTACATCTTTACCGGAAAGCGCTGTACGAAGGGGCCACAAAAGTTGGCTGTTCTTCATCTCAATGGTACCTGCCAAGCCGCAAATCTCACCGTACAAGTCATTGGATGCCCATACACCTTTGTAATTTTGGAAGAAACGAAGCAACTCTTTCAAGGCGGTCAATGAATTCTCCTCATCCGTCTTCATCTTCTTATGGCAGAACAACACCGTATCATAATCGGGTAAATTGCCGAAGAAAGAAATACGTTCCGGAATATCACTTAAGATAACCGTTCTGGATTGCACCAGCGATGCAACCTTCGCCATCACCGCTTCATTATCCGCCAACTCCTCGCCCAAGCCTTCCACCAACCAAGGCTTCGCTGCCTCTAAGAAAGCATCCGGACTCATGCGGCGAATATACTCGCCATTCATCCATTTCAACTTCTCAATATCAAAAATCGCAGGAGACTTAGAAAGACCATCCAAATGGAATGCCTTTTCCAGTTCAGCCAAAGTAAAGAATTCCTCATTGCCTCCCGGGCTCCATCCAAGCAGCGCAATATAATTCAAAATCGCCTCTACCAAATATCCTTTCTCCACCAAATCCAAGAAAGAAGCATCGCCGTTCCGCTTAGAAAGCTTCTGATGCGCATCTTTCATAATAGGAGGCAAATGAATATAAGTAGGAATCTCCCAGCCGAAAGCCTCATACAACTTATTGTACTTCGGCGTAGAAGACAAATACTCATTGCCGCGAACCACGTGAGTGATCTTCATCAAATGGTCGTCTACCACATTTGCAAAATTATACGTAGGCAAACCGTCGGACTTCAAAAGCACCTGATCATCCAACGTCTTGTTCTCTACCGTAATATCCCCGTATACAAGATCGCTGAAAGTGGTAGTACCGTCTACCGGCATCTTCTGACGAATAACGTAAGGCAAACCGGCCTTCAAATTCGCTTCCACTTCTTCTTTAGACAAGTTCCGACAATGGCGGTCATAGTTAAAGGACGTACCCAACTG
>JAFYOJ010000142.1 GCA_017560225.1 Clostridia bacterium | reverse complement strand
TGGGCACCGGCAAAAATCACACCAAACTTAGAAACATCCACTTCCTCAGACAAAATGCTGGAGGACATATCCGCAACGATGGGGGTATTGCCGCAATCGGGAATTTCGGTAAAATGGGTGCCGTAAATGGTATTGTTCCAGCAAATGTGCAAATAATCCGCATCTTTGCTAAAGCAACTTGCAGGCATCTCAGGAATGTAAGAGAACGTCTTATCCTTGGAGCTTGCTACTACGTTGGCTTTTGCCAGAAGTACCGCTTCTTCATAGGCACGCTTTGCCCAAACACCGGTAAGCGCAATATCAATCAATCCGCTGCCGGTTGCTAAGTTCATAGGCAGCATCGCAAACTGCGTAGAGGCACCACCCTGGAGGAAAAGCACTTCATAATTGTCCGGAATATTCATCATTTCCCGAAGAAGCGCCTCAGCACCTTTAATAATGCCGTCATATACTTTAGAACGGTGGCTCATCTCCATAACGGACATGCCGGAACCGCCAAAATTCATCATTTCATCTGCCGCCCGTTTCAATACTTCTTCCGGAAGTACAGAAGGTCCTGCGGAAAAATTATAAATTCTCTCATTACTCATAGTAATTCAATTCCTCCAAAATTATTCAATCAATGTACCAATTTTCTCGCCACATACAGCGCGAATCATATTCTCCGGATCGCTGATGGCAAACACGTGAATCTTCACGTCGTTATCTCTGCACAGGGATGCCGCTGTAGAATCCATTACTTTCAAATTCTGGGCAAGCACTTCGCCGTGTGTCAATCGGTCATACCTCTTCGCCTCCGGATTCTTAGCCGGATCGGAATCATACACCGCGTCAATGTTCTTGGCAAGTAAAATGGCATCTGCATCCACTTCTACTGCACGAAGGGCTGCCGCCGTATCCGTTGTAAAGAAAGGATTACCGGTACCGCAACCGAAGATTACAACACGGCCCTTTTCTAAATGGCGAGTTGCTTTATTGCGAATATACGGCTCTGCGATCTGCCGCATTTCAATGGCAGTCTGCACACGAACCTGTAAACCTTGTTGCTCCAAAGCATCGGACAAAGCCAAAGAATTCATCACGGTTGCAAGCATCCCCATGTGATCCGCTCTTGTGCGGTCCATAGACTTGCTCTTACTCCCTCTCCAGAAGTTTCCACCACCAACAACAATGGCAACTTCTACACCCATGTCCACAATCTTTCGAATATGAACCGCAACGTCAGCCAACATGTCTGCGCTAAGTCCGAAACCATCGCCCTTGCCATCGTGCTTCTTACCTGCAAGTGCTTCGCCACTAATCTTAATCAATACTCTCTTGTAAACAGGGTTCATAGCATCCGCCTCCGTGAAAAATTTTACAAAAAAAGGGGTAATCCAAACGGAAACCCCTTTTGAAAACAGTTTATACGATACTGTATACCGAAAGAGGCTCTATATTATTCCTCTTCCTTCTGCTCAACACCCTCGCCACGCTCGAAACGAACGAAACGACGAATGGTGATCTTCTCGCCGATAACAGCTACCAATGCGTTGAGCAAATCAGCAACCTTCATATCAGGATCTTTAACGAAAGCCTGCTCCATCAAGCAGTACTCTTCGTAGAACTTAGCAATCTGACCGTCTACGATTTTGTCAACGATCTTCTCAGGCTTGCCATCGTTCAATGCCTTCTGACGAAGAACAGCTCTTTCTTTCTCGATATCCTCAGCAGGAACATTGTCCTTGGATACGTACAAGGGATTGGATGCAGCGATGTGCATTGCAACGTCCTTTGCGAAAGCCTTGAACTTCTCGTTCTGTGCTACGAAGTCGGTCTCACAGTTTACTTCAACCATAACACCGATTCTGCCGCCACCGTGAACGTAGCACTCAACTACGCCCTGGCTTGCTACACGGCCTGCTCTCTTAGCAGCCGCAGCCAAACCCTTCTCACGAAGAAGGTCAGCAGCTTTATTCATATCGCCATCCGCATCTGTCAATGCTTTCTTGCAGTCGTTGATACCTGCGGAGGTTCTTTCTCTTAACTCTTTAATCATTGCCAATGTAATTTCCATGGTTGTATCCTCCTTAATATTACTCAATTAGGACTTAAGCTTCAGTCTCTTCGGAAGCAACTTCCTCAGCTACCTCTGCAACTTCGCCTTCGTTACCTTCGATGAACGCGTCAGCCATCTTAGCAGCGATCAACTTAACCGCACGGATTGCATCGTCGTTACCGGGGATAACGTAATCTACTTCATCAGGATCACAGTTGGTATCTACGATCGCTACAACCGGAATACCCAACTTTCTTGCTTCTGCAACTGCGTTCTTCTCAACGCGAGGGTCTACTACGAACATAGCAGAGGGAAGCTTGGTCATGGTCTTGATACCGCCAAGGTTCTTCTCAAGCTTGTCACGCTCGCCCTTAAGCTTAATAACTTCTTTCTTAGGAAGACGGTCGAATGTACCGTTCTCTTCCATCTCGTTGAGCTTGTTGAGCTTCTCAATTCTCTTACGGATGGTCTTGAAGTTAGTGAGCATACCGCCAAGCCATCTGTTATTTACATAGTATTGGCCGGAACGGATTGCTTCTTCGCTAATGGAATCCTTCGCTTGCTTCTTGGTACCTACGAAAAGAATGGTGCCGCCTGCTTTTGCTACATCGGACAAGAAGTAGTAAGCTTCGTCTACCTTCTTAACGGTCTTCTGCAAATCGATAATGTAGATACCGTTTCTCTCTGTGAAGATGTACTCTGCCATCTTGGGGTTCCATCTTCTGGTTTGGTGTCCAAAGTGAACACCTGCTTCTAACAATTGCTTCATTGAAATGACTGCCATAATAATTTCCTCCTTATTTTGTATTCCTCCGGTTCGGTCATCTCTGCGAACGGGGCGTCTATCGCCAGGACTGTCGCAGATCGCAAACCGTGCGTATTTCAACAGCATCGGTTATTATACCAAATACATAGGGAAGATGCAAGGGGTAATTTGCTGTTTTATGCCCTTTGGTTTTGCGGTTTTATACCGCTGGGTACAAAGTGGCTTTTTACTCCTGTTTGTACCCAGAAAACCTTGTCAAAACCCCGCAAAATCCCGCATTTTGGGTACATTCTTCCCTTTTTCTTTATAATATACCCAGAAACCGCAAAAAATCTGGGTACCAAACGACTTTTTGATAGCGTTTGTACCCAGACTACAAATTAAATCCTTTTTCTACACCAACCAAACAAGTTCTCGATGGGGCAAGGTATCCAACATTGCATTGTAAACGTGAATATCCAAGGCAAATAATTCATTCAATATAACAACCATATCAATATCGCTTGCTTCACATGCTTCGCCACGGGCATAACAACCTTGCAAGCCAACAAACCACACACGATCTCCGAAAACCTCTGCCAATTTCTCGACAGAGGGATAATGCCACTATGCACAACAGGAGAAAATTATATCGTCAGGTAACTTCTCAACATAACTTGTTGTGCCATCTTCGTTATCAATCTCTACCCATCCCATTACAATCTTCTTTTGTTTTCTTGCGAAGGATCAGCTCATAGTCGTAGCCATCAAAATCATAGTCAATACCATTGCAATTATAAGGATCATTAAAATAAAAACGATATTCTTTTTCGGGGTCATCCATAAAAATAAAATTAGTTTCAATGGTAGGGTATACTTGTTGTCTATAACTTTCGCTTTCTTTCATTGCAAAACCATCAGCGTTGAATGAGGCTTCAAATTCACCTGTTATCTTTCCTTCAACAACATCTTCTGCTTCGAGACTGTTTCCAAAAAACTTGGTTAAAAAATCCGCAATTTTTTCTCCATTATCTTGCGTTTCCAAGTTCTCCACAATGACATCCAAATAATTCCCGAACTCTATTTCGCGCGCTATTTTGTTACGAAAAACAGCTTTTGCCTCTTCAAAAGAATCGTACTCATCACTTGTACCAAATCGGGTAATTTGCCATTTCAAAATCCATTTGTCCTTCATCTTTACACCTCAACTAAAATTTTGTTATCGCATCTGCGATGTAAAAGTATTATACACACAACCTTGTACTAAAATCGGTACAAGCATATCCTCACACCCGACTCTCAAACCGATGTTCTCCCGGCACCACGTCGATGACCAAGCACCCATCTTTCCGGCAGCCATCCGCCGCACAAGTAGCACCGTCGACTACATACGTAGCCTCTCCCGCGCCGATTGGCAAATGCAACGTCGCTTTCGTCCCGGCGGGCACTACCACAGAGTATACAAACACACCATTTTCCAGCGTCCAAGAAGCCTCAATCTTACCGGAAACGGAATCGTAATAGCCACGCACCCATGTCACTTTCTCCTGTCCTGCAGGCATCTCCGCAGGCGTACGCAAATCGGGTTTTGGTTGGAGTAAAATATGCTTAAATCCAACCCCGTCTTCACAAGTATCAATACCCAGCATATACCGGTACATCCACTCAGCCACCGCGCCATAAGCATAGTGATTAAACGAGTTCATCCCCACGTTGCCGAAACCACGCTCCTTGGTATACGAATTCCAACGTTCCCAAATAGTCGTCGCACCTTGATCTACACTGTAGAGCCAAGAAGGATCCCGGCGCTGCAAGAGCAGGGAATACGCCAAATTACTCTCGCCCAACTCACTCAAAGTCTGGTTCAAGGTAGACGTACCTACAAAACCGCAACTTAACGTATAATCATTGTCCACAATCTTTTTCTTTAAAATTGCCTTCGCCTCAGCCCGGTAGTCCTCCGGCAACAAACCAAATTTCAGCGCCATCAAGTAGGCCGTTTGGGAAGTTTGGGTCATTTTACCCTCAGCATCCAAATAAACCGCCTGGAAATGTGCCCGAACCTTCTCATACTGTGCCGCCATCTCCTTCGCCTTACAATCGTAGCGGTCTCCCGGCTCCGAAGACAGTGCCCGGCACATTTTCTCCATCAAAGTTAAATCGTAGGCATAGTACGCAATACTCACAAAACGAGGCTCCGTCGGCTCGTAAGCCAGCCAGTCCGCATACACGGCGCAGGGACCCTCGCAATTGGTGGTGCCCAGCCAATCCATGTATTTCACCATAGAATCGTAGCATTCCTGTAAAATAGTCTTATCCCCATACATCTTATACATCATATACGGCACCACAATACCGCAGTCGCTCCACGCGCCGCTGCCGTAGCCGATGACGCGAGAATGAGGAATTACGTCAGGATACATCCCCTGTTCATTCTGGCTATCCCGGGCATCTTGCAACCACTTCCGGAAAAATTCCAACACATACGCATTGTAGGCCCCGGTGCAAGCGAACACCTGAGTATCCCCCGCCCAGCCCAATGTTTCGTCACGCTGCGGGCAGTCCGTAGGCACGCTTAAATAGTTACCCCGCTGTCCCCAACGGATATTGCTATATAACTGATTAATATCTTTACTGGAAGTCTCGAGCCAGCCACGATCCGGCGTTTCAGAGCCTACCACGTCGCAACGGAACGCCTCAATTTCAATATCCGCATCCGCCGTCAACTCGATATAACGGAAACCAAAGAATGTAAAAGCAGGACGGTACGTTTCCCCTTCCGGCGCACCTTTCAAAGTGTATTTTCCTTTTGCCTTAGCACTACGGTAATTCGCCGTGTACAAAGAGCCTTCCGCTCCATCATTTCCCCGAGACAGCAAACCGCTGTCGTTGAGCATCTCGCCGTGCCGGAGGGTGATGGTGGTGCCTTTCGCGCCTTTTACGGTAAAATGCGCCCAACCTACCATATTCTGTCCCAGGTCGTAGTTAACCCCTTGGCCCTTCTTCAAAACGATCTTGCCGGATGCGGCCGGCGCCGTCAAAGTTTCTTTAACATCAATTACGCCGAAATCCGAGCCGTTATCCTTCGTGCCCTCAAACACAGTCGCGGTCACAGGCTGCATATCAAATTCTTCCCGCACGCATACGCTGGGACCGATTTTCTCTGAAATCACACCTTTAAACATGGTATAAACCATAGGTTTCTTATTGAGGCATTCCGCCGGATAATCCGCTTTGGAAATCACGTCATAACCATCGAAGTTCGCATCATACACTTCGCCGTCCCAAATATCCGCATAGCGCACAGGTCCGTTCAAAGTGCCCTGCCAATCGGTATCAGAATAAATGGTTTCTTTGCTGCCATCTGCATAGGTCAATTCCAGTGCGCAGATCAATGCCGGATCCGTATCGCCGTAGGTGCCCAGGGAAATTCTTCCGGCCCACCAACCGGG
>JAFYOJ010000141.1 GCA_017560225.1 Clostridia bacterium | reverse complement strand
GATTGCCAGATAACTTTCCAGCACATTCATACCACTTCCCCAAGATACGAAATACACCGGATTATGGTATCCGGCAGAATCTACGCCGTAATGGGCCAGCGAGAAGGCTTCGTACCCGGCGAAGGCTTCATCTTGATTCAGCCCAATGGGCAACGTGCCGAATTGATACACACGGAGAAAAATCCCCAACAACAGAATCAATAAGAAATATTGATTTGCTCTTACAGAAATAAAATCAGTATATCGCCTACGTATGCGTTGAATCACGGTCATGCTCCTTATAAAAAGTATGACATTATTGTAATATAACAACAGAAATATTACAAGTCTGCAGTTTATGAATTGACGGCCATGTAAATCACGGATATAATAAGCATACTGATGATCAAAGGAGTTTTTGAATATGTTTTGTATGAATTGCGGAACCGAATTAAAGCCTGATACAATTTTCTGTCATAATTGCGGCACCAAGGTAATTACGAATATGCAAGAAGCACCCACACCGATTGAAGTGCAATCTACCATTTCCAAAAATTCCGGAAGAGGCTTCGGCATTGCATCTTTAGTGTTGGGAATTGTTTCGCTGGCATTATCGTTCCAAGGATCTATAGCTCCCTGTATATGCGGTATATTGGGTATTATTTTCGGCGCGATTGGGATGGGTATTTCCAAGAAGGCCGGCGTACGCAACCGCTGCGCCACAGCAGGATTGATTCTTTCTATTATAGGTGTCAGCGTCACCCTTTTGGTTAACATCATTTACTGGATTATATCCATTTTAATGGCCACGCCCAGTACATCCACCAATCCGTACATTTAAGTCGATTGAGTTCTTATGCTTTGTTTCTGTATCGGAACATTGCAATCAAAATAGAACCCATAGTAAGAATATCTCCCAGAGCCGAGCCGTATGCTCGGCTCATTAAATTATACACAAACCAAAATGGCGAACCCAGTAAGGACACCACACGAATCGCCCGCTCCCGATCCATCCAAAAGGCACTGGTATGCAAGAGCACACCCACCAAGGAGAACAAATCCAAGTAACTCCGGTTGAGGATAGCAATGGTCACACCGGCGGCTACCATAACGGCAGTGACGGCCGGTAAAATGATTCTCAGATATTTTCGCATAAAAGGAGTGTGCTTCTTCCCGGCTAAGACCGAGGAAAACGCACCTAAAATATCCAACACCGCCCCCGCATACGCACCCAGCAGAACGTATTGCAAGATATACAAGACACGGGACGTAACATTCAGCAGAATAATCTGCTTTCGCTTTTTTTGTTGGTAACTAAGCAAGAATGTAGCCACTGCCAAGAAACCAATGATTTGAGGAACTAAAATTCGTATCACCTGTCCACACACACCTCATTGATTTTATTCATTGTGTAACCCGTTTCTTCCGCAGAACCAATAAAATAGTCACAGTTGCGAACATCAAAATTTGATCTTCAACCGAAATACCTTCTTGATCAAAAATCTTTTCTTTCAAATCCTCAATTCGATCTGTGGGCTCAACTTCCAACGTAATATATTTGCCACCATCATACGCTATATGGACAAACAGCTGCATGGCACAAACACGAATCGACAAAACGGATACCAGTGTACATATTAACAACAGCGATACAATCCATTTCTTCATCTTGGTCCTCCTAAGAAATCATTGCTTTTCCTTTGTAGTTTAAGTGTTCATATGGTAACATTCTTCCCTCGGGAAGTCAATGTAAACATTTTGGATTTTTCAGGTGGTAAAATGGGTGGAAGCCACCCATTTTTAGCCCCAAAAAGTCCAAAATCAGAATAGCACATGAATACAACACAACAGCCCCGGCAAATTCCTGCCGGGGCTGTAACATTTTACCCAAAAAGCAATCTTACTTGTAATACTTCGCAGCAGCCTCGAACATGCGGATGTCGTAGTTGCCGGGAACGTTCTTGTAAAGACCGGAACCTACACGCTCACTGTGACCCATCTTACCGAAGACTCTGCCATCAGGAGAAGTAATACCTTCTACTGCAAACATAGAATCGTTGGGGTTGTACTGAACGTCGATGGTTGCATTGTCATCCATATCTACGTACTGGGTTGCAATCTGACCGTTCTTCGCAAGTTCACGAATCAACGCTTCGTCTGCCAGGAAACGACCTTCACCGTGAGAAATCGGCACGCTGTATACGTCGCCAACATTGGTGAGTGCCAACCAAGGAGACTTGTTAGAAGCAATTCTGGTACGAACAATCTTGGACTGGTGGCGAGAGATGGTGTTAAATGTAAGGGTGGGGGCATCCTCCGTAGGATCCACAATCTTACCGTAAGGTACCAAGCCCAGCTTAATCAATGCTTGGAAACCGTTACAAATACCGCACATCAAACCGTCGCGCTTCTCAAGAAGCTCGGTTACGCCTTCCTTCACAGCCGCATTTCTAAAGAATGCGGTAATGAACTTACCGGAACCGTCGGGCTCGTCACCGCCAGAGAAACCGCCGGGGATGAACACGATTTGTGCCGTCTTCAAAGATTCAGCGAAACGATCTACGCTCTTTTGAATACCGGAAGCAGACAAGTTGTTGATTACCATAATCTCAGGTTCCAAACCGGCGTCACGAACGGCTTTCGCAGAATCGTATTCACAGTTGGTACCCGGGAATGCAGGAATCAATACCTTCGGCTTCGCAACTTTGATTGCAGGTGCAGCCCAAGTATCTACCGCATAAGAGAAATTCTCCACCGGTGTCTTGGTTTCCGGAATATTGCAGCTATATACGCTTTCCAATTTATCCTCGTAAATATCAGAGATAACAGCCAAATCAACCGTCTCCCCTGCCCGTACGAACTTAGGCGCTGCCGTTACGGTACCAACCAATGTACCCACGTCTGCATCGTCTGTAAGTTCAACCAAGAAGCTACCATAATTGTAGCGGAAGATTTCTTCTACCGACAAGCCTGCATCAAATTCAAAGCCAAAGCCGTTACCGATGGCCATCTTAAGCACAGCTTCTCCGATACCACCCATACCCAGCGTATAAGCAGCCACAGCCTTGCCGCTGCGAAGAAGCTCTGTTACTTGGTCGTACACAGCCACCAAGGAGGCTGTCTCCGGCAAACCATTTTCATCATATTCAGGTGCCAGCAATGCAACTTTGTTACCGGCTTGCTTAAACTCAGGAGAAACAACTTCCTGTACCTTGCCGGTGGTTACTGCGAAAGAAACCAACGTAGGCGGAACGTCCAAATCTTCAAAGCTACCGCTCATAGAGTCTTTACCGCCAATTGCGCCGTAGCCTAAATTCTTCTGCGCCTTGAAAGCGCCCAACAATGCTGCTAAAGGCTTGCCCCAACGCTTGCCATCCTTACCGGGATGCTCAAAGTATTCTTGGAATGTAAGGTAAACATCTTCCTTAGAAGCACCGGAAGCAATCAACTTAGAAACAGACTCAACCACTGCCAAATAAGCACCGTGGTAGGGGCTCTGCTCTGTTACGAAAGGATTGTAACCCCAAGCCATGAAGGAACAATCATCAGTGTGCTTCTTCTCCACAGAAACCTTCTGCACCATAGCCTGAATGGGAGTGCGCTGATATTTTCCACCGAAAGGCATCAATACGGTGCCGGCACCGATGGTGGAGTCGAAACGTTCGGAAAGACCGCGCTTGGAACACATATTCAAGTCATCAGCAATACGCTTGCAGTTCTCTACGAAGCCGCCGGTTACCTGCTGTGCTTTCAAAGCAGGCGCCGCCGGTGTAATGGTAATATGCTTGTCAGCACCGTTAGAGTTCAAGAACTCTCTGCTGATATCTACAATCTTCTTGCCGTTCCAGTGCATCACCAAACGAGGATCTGCCTGAACCTTTGCCACGGGGAATGCCTGCAAGTTTTCCTCTCCCGCAAGCTCCAAGAAACGAGCTACGTCGGAAGCTTCAACCACAACAGCCATACGCTCTTGGGATTCACTGATTGCAAGCTCTGTGCCGTCCAAGCCTTCGTACTTCTTAGGCACTGCATTCAAATCAATTTCAAGGCCGTCTGCAAGCTCACCGATGGCAACGGATACACCGCCTGCACCGAAGTCGTTACAACGCTTAATCATACGGCTTGCTTCTTCATTTCTGAACAAACGCTGAAGCTTTCTTTCCTCAGGGGCATTACCCTTCTGTACTTCTGCGCCGCAAGTTTCCAAAGACTGTGCTGTATGGGACTTAGAAGAACCCGTAGCACCGCCACAACCGTCACGGCCGGTACTGCCACCAAGCAAGATGACAATATCTCCGGGAGCCGGACGCTCACGACGTACGTTCTTAGCAGGCGCCGCTGCAATGACGGCACCGATTTCCATACGTTTTGCCGCATAGCCGGGATGGTAAATTTCATCGACAATACCGGTAGCCAGACCAATCTGGTTACCGTAGGAAGAATAACCTGCCGCTGCAGTAGTAACAATCTTTCTCTGGGGCAATTTACCCTTAATGGTTTCCGATACAGGCTTCAAAGGATCTGCCGCACCGGTTACGCGCATTGCGCCGTATACGTAAGAACGACCGGACAAAGGATCGCGGATTGCACCGCCGATACAAGTTGCCGCACCGCCGAAAGGCTCGATTTCCGTGGGGTGGTTATGAGTCTCGTTTTTAAACAACAAAAGCCAAGGCTCCGTAACGCCATCTACTTCCACGTCAATCTTTACTGTACAAGCATTGATTTCTTCGGACTCATCCAACTTATCCATCTTGCCCTGCTTCTTAAGATAGCGTACTGCCAAGGTAGCAATATCCATCAAACATACAGGCTTGGTACGACCAAGATCACGGCGGGTTGCCATGTAATCTTCGTAAGCCGCTTGCAAGAGTTCATCTTCAAACTTCACGTCGTCAATCACAGTTAAGAAAGTGGTGTGACGGCAGTGGTCAGACCAGTAGGTATCGATCATACGGATTTCCGTAATGGTAGGATCTCTGTCTTCGGATTTAAAATACTCTTGACAGAACGCAATATCATCTGCGTCCATGGCAAGACCGTATTCCTTCACAAAGCCTTCCAAACCTGCGCGGTCCAACTTGGTAAATCCGGTTAACGTACGAACTTCCGTAGGAATATCATACTTCGTAGCAAGGGTTTCG
>JAFYOJ010000140.1 GCA_017560225.1 Clostridia bacterium | reverse complement strand
GTTGACTTGAACCTACTAACTGCATTGTAATTATCGTGCTATTGATGCGACTTGCACTATGCGGAGGGGATGGCGGTGTAATGAATAAAATATGTTTTCTCTTTGGTCATGCCGATTGCCCCGACAGTATTATGCCCCAACTTGAACAAGCAATTGAAGATTATTATTCAAAACACGGTGTAACAGATTTTTATGTTGGTAGCCGAGGTCGGTTTGATAGCTTAGCTGCTACAGCTGTGAAGCGGATAAAGCAGCAGTACACAGATATAAAATTATATCAACTTCTTGCTTACCATCCAGCAGAACGGCCTGTTGACTTGTGGAACGGCTTTGACGGCTCGTATTATCCCCCGTTAGAAAACACCCCACGGCAATACACAATTGTCAAAGCAAATCAACACATGGTTATGGCAGCGGATATGATTATCTGTTATGTGTGGCATCACGGCAATACAAGAACATTACTTGAAATGGCACACAGGAGAAAAGTCCCAACCATAAACTTGGCGAATGAAAAAGTAGAGCAGTATTGAAAAAACGACAAAAATTGTTATAATGTATTCATAACAATCAGAAAAGAGATGGTTTTATTGAAGATACAAAAATCAATCGCAATATTCCTTACTCTTATCTGCATTTGCTCTTGCCTATCGGCTTGTGCTTCCTCAGACTACAAAGCTGCAGACAAGCTGTTTTCGGACGGAAAATACGAAGAAGCAATTGCAGCATTCAAAGCATTGGGGAATTACAAGGATTCTGAACACAGAATAGATGAAGCAACCTACCATTGGGCAAAACAGTTGTTAAATGACGGAAACTGGTCTGAATCGGCAAAAGCAGCAAGAAGTATTGTTACCGATGATGGTGAATTGAGCAATCAAATTGAGCAGTTGCTTTTGCGGTGCGACTTGAAGCAAGCGGAGGAACTATTGCTTGCAGGAAAAAGTAAGCAAGCATTAGAAATTTGCCAAACAGTGAAGAAGAAAACAAGTAATAGCAGTATTATCGTCGCTGCTGATGCCCTTCAAAAAAGATGTCAAGAAGCTCTATCTTTGGGAGATGCAAACAAGTTGTTGGAAAATGCCCAAGCGGAGTATCAAAATAAAAATTGGCAGACAGTTATCGCTCTCTGCACAGAGATATGTGAAATTGCTCCAGATACTGAACTGGCTACAACAGCAGAAAATCTCCAAAAGCAAGCGGAAAAAGAAATTGAAACTGAACTTTCAAATCTTATGACCTGTTTAGAAGATGCTTACAACAACAGCGAATGGAGTACAGTTGTTGAAATTGCAGTTACAATTATTAATGATTATTCCGACTATGTTTCTAACAAAGAAACCATAGAACAGAAACGAAGCGAAGCGGCTCAAAAACTGCAGGAGCAAGTGAACGAAAAGCTGGGTCCTGCCTTAGAAAAGCTAAATAAGGAATATGACGAAGTGGAAAAAACCACCTGGTATATGCCAAGCAGCGAGCCACGATACATAAATGACTATTGTGTTAGTTACTTGTACATTGGCGATAGAGAGGGTCGTTCCCCTTGGTTGCGGTGGCGAACAATATATGTTGACGATGAATGGCTATACTTCGATGCGTTAATTATCAATGTTGATGGAACGGTATATTCTGTAAATTGCAACTATGACGATACTGTAAGAGATAGCAACAGGAAAAATCATTGGGAATATGTTGACTTTCAACCAAAATCCTCACAACTTGATATAATCCGTGCAATTATTAATTCTGAAAACACGGTTATTCGTTTTAGCAATGATGACGATGATAAAATCTATGATTATACCGTCTCAAAGAAAGAAAAAGAAGGCTTCAAGGATGTATTAGAAGCATTTGAACTTATGCAGTACAAACAATAAAAGAAAAGGGGAGCAAATTATGAAAAAGATTATGTCGGTGCTATTAGTCGTAGCTATGTGCTTGGTTATTGTTGCTTGTGATTCAAGTGACTACAAGAAGGCTGAAGAACTTTATGCTGCTGGTGATTATGCGGCTGCATTAGAAATCTATACCGCTCTCGGTGAATATGAGGACTCACAAAATAAGGCACAAAAATGTATGTACGAAGTTGCCAATGCTCATTTTGAAAAGGCTGAATATAAGGCTGCTTTGGAAATATACACCGAACTGGGCGAATATGAAGATGCAAAGGACAAGGCGGCATACTGTGAAAGAGAAGTTGGTATGACCGAAAATGCAGACTATGCATTCTTAGCAGATATTGAAAAATCTCTGTTGGGAAGAATGGAAGCTACTAAGACAGAAAATTTTGAAAGAGATACAATTGTAAATACCGAACTGGCATATGTTGAGAAGTATGCAGACAAAACTTTCTATGATGCAAATTTGAAAGCTATTGCAGAAAAATATATTGAAGGCTTAAAAGTACAAAAAGAAGCCTTGAAAAAAGAAAGCAAGTGGGAATATCAAATTGAGTGGCAAAAGGGCATTGTTCTCCGCTATGAAGCACTAAATGAACTCTACAAAAACTATGATTTCCTTACGGATAATGCAGACTTTATCGGCACTTATATAGCGGACCTTGAAGACCAGCAGCATATTCTGAACGGCTATAATGCAATCGAAGCCGATTTGACAGAGCAAATGACCGCTGATGACTTCCAATGGAAATTGAGCAAGGGTGGCTATAATATTTATTGTACATTGAAGAATAACACGGAATATACATTTGGCTTGTTCATTGATGTATCTTTCTATGATTCTGACAAGGTACTCTTTGAAACAAACACTGGTTATGTTGAAGAAGTAAAGCCTGGTGAGTCTTATGTATTGGAAGTATATATCTCTGATGCAGATAGAGTAGAAAACTTCGGCTGGACTACTTATTACGATTATGTGAAATAATCCAACATATGATGTTATGACCCCATCTGACCGTCAAATCTTAATTCGCACCATTGTGGACGAAATTCAGATTTACCCCGAAAAGCAAGCCGACGGTAGAATTATCAAAAGCATTAAGTTAGCAATTCCCATTATCTACGAAAATGGGGAAACCCCAAAGATTAGTTGGGACAAAAACACAACCGTTGAGTGCGTGGTAGCGCTGAACCGTTAAACGGAAAAAAGGGGAGGAGAATATGGATCGACCAAAGATAACTACGAAAAGACTGATTGCTTGTTTTATATCCATGTTGCTTCCGGTGCTTGCTATGGCGCTAGGGTGCTTTCTTCTTTTGGCAGACACGTTATTTAATCTTGCTTTTGCAATTACGTACTTGATTATTCCAGTGGCGTTTATCGGCTTCTTTGCGCTGATTATTTTTTCTTCTGAGAAAAAGTTGGGGAAGATTATTCTGATATTTTTTGTATTGGGTGCTTTTGTTGTATCCTTCTTTGTTTCATCTCTTTTTGGAACGTTTGAACAGTTTTCTTATTATAAGAATGAGGAGATTGGAAAGCATTACACCCAAGTGTGTACGGAGTTTGATCTCATGCCAACGATGAAAGAAATCGGTGATTACGTTCAGATTGAGCACTACGATTATTTTTCGCAAAGCGGTTTGATTTTCACCTGCGATGCAGACACGCTGATTGTTTCCTACACCGACGAAGAATACCAAAAGCAAAAAGCGTTGTTGGACGATCGGTATGTATTTCAGGAAGAACCTGTGACAGCGCTTGATTATACGTGCACACCGTATGCTGAAATACAAAATTATTTCTTTCGTATGTTATGCATTGAAGATGAATCCTCGATGAAAATCAATTATCCCAAGAAAATAATTTTTATTGCTACAAACGACCAGCAACGTTCTATCGCTTACACGGCATTTTACAACGATGATCTTGATTATATTCAATCGTTAGAATCGTTTTTGCTGAAAGATTGCGGTTGGAAGCATATTGTTAAGTAATATGATTGTATAAAGAATGAGATCGAAAATAGATTCAGGGATCGACATAGAAAAAGGAGATAGTATTATGGGTTTTGATGAGAACTTTTTATGGGGCGCAGCCAGTGCGGCACATCAAGTGGAAGGGGCCTATTTAGAAGACGGGAAAGTTCTCGGAATATGGGATGCGTTATACGAAGGACACGTAGTACGAAATGAAAATGCACACGTTTCCGCTGACCACTATCACCACATGAAAGAGGACGTCATGTTGATGAAGAAAATCGGGTTGAAATCCTATCGTTTTTCCATCAGTTGGCCCAGAGTTATCACAAATCGAGGCGTGGTCAATCAAAAGGGACTTGATTTTTATAATCAATTGGTAGATGAATTGCTGAAAAACGGCATTGAACCACTTGTAACTTTATATCACTGGAATCTCCCTATGTGGTCTTATCAATACGGCGGTTGGAAGAACGAGGAAATTGTAGAAGACTTTGCTTTCTACGCCAAAGTAATCGCAGAAGCATTGTCGGATCGTGTTCGGTATTTTATTACTATCAATGAGCCGCAGGTTTTTATAGCCGGCGGATACGTATATGGTATCCATGCACCTTTCGAACAGTGCCCGGAATCGGAATTGCTCATTTCAAGAAACGTTATGTTGGCACACGGAAGAGCTGTACAAACGCTTCGCCAATATGGAAAACAACCACTTTTGATTGGCATGGCACCAACAGGAAGCGGCTTCACTCCGATTGGCAACACCCCGGAGGATATTGAACAGGCCAAAATGGGAACGTTCAGCTTGGAAACAAGATCCAATTCTAATATATGGTGGGCAGATCCCATTATTTTAGGTGTAGTTCCGGATGTGTTAAAGCCTGCTATCTCGGAGGAAGACGTTAAAATTATTTGTCAGCCGTTGGATTTCTATGGGTTTAACGTGTACAACTCTCAAAATTACGTGCGGCCGAATGGTCCAAACCAACCTGATATTTATCCGGGACTTCCGAGAACTGCAATGGATTGGCCGATTACCCCGGAAGTTTTGTACTGGATGCCTAAATTCTTTTATGAACGTTACAAGTTGCCTGTTATGATTACGGAAAACGGCATGGCGAATCTGGATTTTGTAATGGCAGACGGAGAAGTGCATGACCCGCAACGGGTGGACTACGTGAAACGCCATTTGCAGAATTTGAAGAAGGCAATCGAGGAAGGCGTCCCTGTTCTTGGCTATCAATACTGGTCCATTATGGATAATTTTGAATGGGCGGAAGGCTTCGATAAGCGTTTTGGCTTGATTTACGTAGATTATCGCACAGGAGAGCGTGTGCTTAAAGATTCTGCCTATGCCTATAAGAAAATTATTGAAACAAATGGAAACGAAATATAAAATTTAAGTCGCTATTTTCTATCGAGCATAACTGCCTTACCTTTTGGACTTTTTACCTCTAAAAATGGGTAGGGCCCACCCATTTTACCTGCGAAAAAATCCAAAATTGCTACGACTATAGGAAAGGATATTGATATGGGTGTTGTTTTCCCAATTCTGTTTTTTATTTTACTGCTGGCAGCTGGATTAGAACTTATTGCTGCCGGAATCGTTGGACTTGTGATTCGTCGCCAACGAAGAAAAAACGGCAAGTTGTTTCCGGGAATTTTGACGGTTGTTTCTTCTGTTTTATTATTCCTCGGCATTGTTACGGTCTCCGTTTCTGTTTACTTTATTTCATTTATTGTTATTGTGAATGTCACGCCGCCGGAAGACTTTGTGGAGACGGATATCGTCATAGAGGAAAACGGATATCAAGGTACCAGATTTACGGCAGACGGCGTTGTTTACGAGGTTCTGGATCTCTACGTGTGTGAGGAAGAGCCTCTTTCTACGCCTATCTTTACGTACAAGTACAAAGGATTTTTCAATGCTTCCCAAAACGGGAATTATTACCAAATTGAAAATGAACCGGGATTTCATTTGGTCAGTGATTCATTTGGTCAGTTGTTTGCGCCTGTGGAGGAGCGGAAACAGATTCTTGCATACTATGCAGAATGGGCCAATTTGGAAGGGTATTACGACGATTGGGAAGAGCGAACGTTCAAGATTTTCAGTGATGAAAAACAAGTTGTACAAAATTTTCTGAATATGGATATCGACTCTTTGCTGCAACAAAAAATCGCAGTAAAGGATGCCCAAGAATTTAGTATAGAGATTATTTGTAAAGAAGGTATTGTTGTTGTAGGAAGCCACCAGTTTGTGAGCTTCAACCACCGCGTGTACTACTTGCAGGAGACTCGTTATTTGGAAAATGCGGTTGAATATACCCTGACTGAATTGCCTGCTGAAACCGAAGCAGTGTTGCTTCATATCCACCAATCGGGAGATTGAAAACTGTCTGTCGTTTGGTCAGAAATAAACAAAATTTTTTTACATACCTCAAAACCCCCTTTTTATATACGACTGTACCGAATTTGGTACAGGCTTTTATGTATAATACGCAAACCGATTGGATGACAATCGTTTTTGGAAAGTTTTTCCCAAAAGTAGTTGGGAAATGAGGGGTCGTATGATACAATAGAGAAAAGGGAGGTACACATGGCCAAAAAGAAAGTAGAAAACGACGAATTTTTCCCGGAAGAATTTATGACGGACGAAGAAATTGACGAACTGTACCGTCCGAAGAAGTGCAATAAGCGAAAGAGCATGGCGCCGTTGTTTGTATACTTTATTTTAAAACAGCGTTCCAGCGAAGAACATCCGCTGCGCCAACAAGATATTTTGAATATCTTGGAGGAACGGCCCTATGAAATTCAATTGGAACGGAAAGCCCTCAGTCGCATTTTGCACAATTTGTGCGACATGACGGATATTTTCTACGTAAATCGGGAGCGGGAAGGTGTATGGATGTAATAATGATAGTGGAAATCAATTTGTGATTGCAGCAATAGATATTTAGGAGTTGGTGATATGAAAGGAAATTTTTCTGAAGCAACTATTGAAGCTATAAAAGAAGAATATTATGTTTACGCATTGGTTGATCCGAGGGATAATAAACCTTTTTATATAGGAAAAGGTACGGGTAATCGGGTATTTAGCCATGTTGCACAAGCGGAAAAACAGAATGATAATTGCACAGATAAAATAAACAAGATTCAAGAAATTCGAAATGCTGGAGAAGAAGTCAAGCACTATATTCTTCACTGGGGTTTAACGGAAGAGGAAGCTTTTGCGTCAGAGGCGGCACTGATCAACTTACTTACATGTAATGAAATTGGTTTGGAATGTGGATTGTCAAATATTCAAGGAGGACATAATAGCAGTGGCTGTAAAACTGCGGAAGATTTTGATGAGTTATATTCTAAAGAAAATATTGAATTGGCAAATTGTCCTGGTTGTTTAATCATTAAAGTAAATAAATTATATCGCTCTGGTATGACGGAAGAGGAAGTGTATGACATCGTACGTGGTGTATGGCGAATTGATAAAAAAAATCGATGTGACATAAAATGCGTAATAGGGGTCTATAAAGGTATAGTTGTTGGCGCATATATCCCTACTGAATGGAAAATTGTGCGGGATTGTAAACAAGAGGAATGGCCTGAAAATATTAAAAATATTAAAAAGGATGACCAAAACAAAGACTATAAACGTATTAGTCAACGAGTCTTTTTTACGAAAAAGGATATTTTGGATAATGAAGAAAAGGGCCTTATAGAAAAATATCAAAACAAAATAATCAAAATGACTGACAGCCGCAATCCAATTCGTTATGGTGGCAAAAAATAGGTTGATATATCACAACTAAACTGCTATAATCCACCCATAGGAGGCGACTCAAAATGGAACAAGAAAATAAACCCAAGTATTACACCGAGGAAATCGAGAAAGACACTCGGTACAGACAAGACTATGTAGACGGTGCCAACCGTTTCTTTTATGAACAATATAATCAAGCGGCAGGTCCTCGGGATCAATTTATTACGCCGGAGCAGTACAAAGCTAACCCGGAATATTACAGAGAAGCCCTCAAGCAAATGTTGGGTTTCCCGCTGAACTTACCCACAGAAACCCCTACCTTGGCCGAGAAAACATTCGTGGCCCAAGATGGCAATGTTAACATTTACAGAATGCAGCTAACCTTCTTCGGTTACCTGAAGTTCTACGGCATTTATTTTGAGCAAATCAATAAAGCTAAGGATACACCTTTCGTACTCAGCTTCCACGGCGGCTGGGGCACACCGGAATTGGTCAGCAGCATCTACATGGACTCCGGTAATTATCTCCACCAAACCCGGCGTATGTGCGAACGAGGTGCGAATGTATTTGCCCCCCAGCTCATGCTTTGGGATGTGTCGAACTTTGGCAATCCCCACGACCGTATTCACATGGACGGTAAGATGCGCCAGTTAGACGGCTCTATGACGGCTTTGGAAGTATATTTGCTGATGGGCACCATTAGTTATTTCATTGAAAGCGGCGAAGCACCGGAAGATCGCATTGGTGTTGTAGGCCTTTCCTATGGAGGTATGTATGCCATACATTTGGCAGCCGTAGATCCTCGTGTAAAGGCCTGCTATTCCTGCAGCTGGTTCAACCGTGCCTTCGATCACTCTTGGGCGGATTGGAGTTACAGAAATGCAGCGAAGACTTTTACCTCTGTAGAAACTGCGGCTATGATCGCTCCCAGAGCCTTGTTCATCACCATGGGTGACAACGATAACTTGTTTGCTGCGGCAACCACGGAAGAAGAATATAAGCGTTTAGAACCGTATTATCAAATCTTCGATGCGGCCGATCAGTGCAAACTGCGTATCTTCCCCGGTGTACACGAGCAGGATAAAGAAGATTACGGTTTCGACTTCTTAATTAACCATCTATAAGGAGCGTTGGGTAAGATGGCGGATGCAAATCAATCGAAATATTACACCGAGGAAATCCGGAAGGACACGCGGTACAGACAAGACTACGTAGACGGCGCAAATCGTTTTCTATATGAACAGTATGGGAAAGCTACCGCACAAAGGGATCAGTTTATCACGCCGGAACAATATAAAGCTAACCCGGAATATTATCGAGAAGCCCTGAAGCAAATGCTGGGCTATCCTTTGAATTTACCTGTGGAAACGCCCGTCCTCACGGAGAAAACTTTCGTCACACAAGACGGCAACGTCAATATTTACAGAATGCAGTTTACTTTCTTTGGCTATTTAAAGTTCTACGGTATGTACTTTGAACAAGTAAATGCGAAGAAAGACACGCCTTTTGTACTCAGTTTCCATGGTGGCGGCGGTACGCCGGAAATGGTCAGCAGTTTACATAAAGACTCGGCTAATTACGTGCATCAAACACGGCGTATGACCGATCGCGGTGCCAACGTATTTGCACCTCAGCTTTTGCTTTGGAATGTGGAAACCTACGGCAATCCCCATGACCGCTTACACTTAGACGGAAAAATGCGCCAGTTAGATGGCTCTATGACCGCCTTGGAAGTTTATCTGCTGATGGGCTGTATCAGTTATTTCATTGAAGAAGGCACAGCACCGGCCGATCGCATCGGTGTGGTGGGTCTTTCCTACGGCGGTATGTACGCCCTTCATTTAGCGGCCGTAGACACCCGGATCAAAGCCTGTTATTCCTGCAGTTGGTTTAACCGTGCTTTCGAACATTCTTGGGGGGATTGGAGTTACCGGAACGCTGCGAAGTTGTTCGGCTCCGCAGAAACAGCGGCATTGATTGCACCCAGAGCCTTGTTCATTGCCATGGGCGACAACGATAATTTATTTGACAGCAAAGTTACGGAAGAAGAATATGCTCGTCTAACGCCCTATTACCAAATCTTTGGGGCTGCAGATCAATGCAAACTACGCGTATTCCCGGGTCTTCATGAACAGGACCACGAAGACTTCGGTTTCGATTTCCTGATGGAACACCTGTAAAGGTCAGTCAATTCTTTCCATAATCAAAGGCAATGCTTCCGGCTGCGCGTTCTGGATCAGGACGGCAGTTTGGAAGCATTTTTCAGCTTCCGGTAAAATGGTTGCAATATTCGTATGCAGCTCCGCAAGCACATCTCCTGCCTGCACATAGTCGCCGGTTTTCTTTCTAAGTACAATACCTGCGGCAAAATCCACAGCGTCTTCTTTCCGAACTCTTCCGGCGCCTAACAGACCGGCGCAAAGACCGATTTGCTCCGTATTCATAAGAGCGATATACCCATCTCGTTCTGCCCGTACCGGCATAATGTGCGCAGCCCCGGGAAATTGGGAAGGATTTCGCACCCACTCTACGTTGCCGCCTTGTGCTTCGATCCACGCCGTAAACTTCTCGAAGGCACGGCCTTCCTCTAAACAAGCGGTCGCCTGCTGCAGCGCTGTTTCAAAATCCATCTCTAAACCAAGACTGATCATAGCGGCGGCCAAATGTAAACAAAGTGTCCGCAAATCCCCGTGAATTTCGCCTTTCAAAACACCAATGGCCTCTATTACTTCTAAAGAATTTCCAATATTCTTTCCCAAAGGCACATCCATATTGGTAACAAATGCAGCCATTTTACGCCCGCAAGCCTTGCCGATCGCCACCATCTCTCTGGCCAGCACGCCCGCGGACTTGCCGTCTCGCATAAAAGCACCGCTGCCGGCCTTCACGTCCAGCACGATGGTTTGGCTGCCTGCGGCCAATTTCTTACTCATAATGGAAGATACAATCAAGGGAATGGAATCTACGGTGGCCGTCACGTCCCGCAGGGCATATAACTTCTTGTCCGCCGGTGTTAAATTACCGGTTTGACCGATTACCGCCAAACCAACTCGCTCCACCTGTGCCAGAAATTCCTCCTGGGAGAGGGAAGAACGGTATCCTTCAATGGACTCTAATTTATCTACGGTGCCGCCGGTATGTCCTAAACCCCGACCGGACATCTTGGCCACTTTCAAACCACAAGCTGCAACAATGGGTGCTACGATTAAAGTGGTCTTATCCCCAACACCGCCGGTGGAATGTTTGTCGGCCGTCCATTTTCCGAACATAGACAAATCCACTGTGTCGCCGGAGTGGGCCATGGCATCCGTCAGCCAAGCCGTCTCTTCTCGGGTCATGCCTTGAAAATAAATGGCCATTGCCATCGCTGCCATTTGGTAATCGGGGACGGTGCCCTCCGTAAATCCGGCAATCATCTCCCGAATCTCTGTTTCGGAAAGGGTTCCCCCTTGTTTCTTCTTGGTAATCAAATCGTACATACGCATGGCAGATCCCTCCCAAAAGGTACATCTAAATAGTTACAAACGGTGGCGGCAATTTGGGCGAAACTTTCCCGCGTACCATAATTTCCCGGTGTCACCTGTTTGCCGTAAATCAAAAGGGGCGTGTATTCCCGGGTGTGATCGGTGCCGGGGAAGGTGGGGTCGCAACCGTGATCCGCAGTAATCATCAAAATATCATCGGACTTTAATTGGGGTAAAATGGTGCCTAACCACCCATCAAAGGTATTGAGCGCTTTCGCATAGGCAACAGCGTCATTGCGATGACCGTAGAGCATATCAAAATCTACTAAGTTAATAAA
This sequence comes from Clostridia bacterium, assembly GCA_017560225.1. Lineage (GTDB taxonomy): Bacteria > Bacillota > Clostridia > UBA1212 > UBA1255 > RGIG9099. The sequence goes on along the minus strand of JAFYOJ010000140.1, from coordinate 2,316 downwards.
TGCAAGTCCGTGGAAATCTTCGCCCACCAATTTGCCGGTGGCTTCCATGGCCTCTTGATTGCCGTGGGCCACAATGGCTTTGGTGATCCCGCGACCGGTGAAAATATCCTTAATCTTTCCCACGGAAATCACGTCTAAACCGGCTTCTGACAAGGCATCTAACATAGTACGTCCCGGGGGGGCCAGAGAGAAATCTTTTCGGTTGGGGGTTCGTACAAAATTCGGTGCAGTGCCGGTAAAAGGTCTTGCGATGACTCTGCCTACCCCATGCTTTCCTTGGCAAATCTTTCGCACCGCTTCACAATATGCGTATAATTGTTCTGTGGGCACCACGTCTTCATGGGCAGCAATTTGCAGGACGCTGTCTACAGACGTATAAATAATCAACTTGCCGGTGTCCACGTGTTCTTGCCCGTAGACTTTAATAACTTCCGTACCGGAGAAGGGTTTGTTGCATAAATAGCCACGACCGGTTTGCTTTGTAATTTCCCTTAGCAGCTCCTCCGGAAATCCATTGGGGTAGGTGGGCAGGGGATGACGGGAAACATAGCCGGCAATTTCCCAGTGGCCGATGGTGGTGTCTTTTCCCCGAGAACACTCCTGCATCCGAGCGTATGCGGCTGTGGGCGCTTTGATGGTAGGCAAGTAATGGATGCCGTCGATGGATCCAAGGCCCATTTTACACAAATTGGGGAGCTGTAAAATGCCGGTTCCGGCACAACTTTGAAGCGTATTGCACCCTGCGTCCCCAAAGTCCTTTGCATCCGGGAGGGCGCCGATGCCTACGCTGTCTAATACAATTAAGAAAATACGTTTCATTCTGCCTCTTTCACGATTTTGACAATACGGCTGGTGCCCAGGCGGTCAGCCCCTAAACGAATAAAATCTTCTGCGTCTTCGAGGGTCTTAATACCGCCGGCTGCTTTAATCTTTAGATGTTTAGGACAATATTTCGCAAACAGGGCGACGTCTTCTTTGGTGGCGCCTGCGGTGGAAAAACCGGTGGAGGTCTTAATATAGTCTGCACCGCTTTCGCCTACGATGCGACACATTTCAATTTTTTCTTCGTCGGTCAGTAAGCAGGTTTCGATGATGACTTTCAGAATCTTGTCGCCGCAGGCTGCTTTCACGGCGCGAATGTCTTCCAGTACGGCGTCATATTGTTTCTCCCGGAGGCTGCCGATGTGAATCACCATGTCGATTTCATCTGCACCGTTCTCAATTGCATCTTTGGTTTCGAAAACTTTAGTGGCGGTGGTGCTGTATCCGTTGGGAAAACCGATGACCGTACAAATGGCAAGCCGATCCCCTACGTACTCTTTCGCTTGCTTTACAAAAGCGGCAGGAATGCAGACGGATGCGGTTTTGTATTGCATACCGTCATCACAGATTGCCTTGATTTGGGGCCAAGTGGCATCTTGGGCCAGTAAGGTGTGATCGACTTTTGAGAGAATTTGATGAACGTTCATATTAAATCTCCTTATAATTTGAATTGATAGACTCATTATACCACAAAAAATGGTCCCTGTTCCACTTTGTAAATTTTTTTTGACTACCCAGTAGACGAATGCAAAAAAAAGTTTTATAATATATCTGTGTATTTTTTACTAAAGATAAATGAAAGGAGAAGATCCGTATGCGAAAGTTTTTCAGTTTGCAAAATGTTATTTTTATAGCATTGGCTGTTTACTTGACCATTTTGCTTTGCAATCAGCAGGGAACACTGACTGCCAAGATGGAACGCAATCAGGAATTGAAACAACAAATTGCAAGTGCAGAAGCACAGCTTACGGAACTTCAGGAAGAGGAGAAACTCTTGGAGACAGATGCCTACATTGAACAGAAAGCAAGAGAAATTCTCGGCTATGTCAAGAGCAATGAAATTGTTTATATAAAGCATTAAGTTTGGGAGGCCGCACTTTAGTATGTCGGACATCAATGATATCGCAGTGGGTAAGGTAAACGCGATTATGCCCTTCGGGGCCTTTGTACAGTTGGAGGATGGTTCCTCCGGATTGGTACATATTTCGGAGATCAGCGAAGAATTTGTGAAGAACGTAGGCGATTTGCTCCATATGGGACAAACCGTGAAGGTGCTTTGTATGGGCACGGAGCACGATGGCAAGAAACGTCTTTCTATCAAAAAAGCCACCGCTATTTTAAAGGCACGGGGCGAAGAAGGCACTGTATTTGACGTGCCCGGTGAGAATCGGAAAGAAGGTTTTAAGAAGCGGGAGGACCGCAAACCCAGAAGAGACCTGGAACGTAAACCGGCGCCCAAATTTGATGACACAATGCCACCCCCTATGTTTGATG
>JAFYOJ010000139.1 GCA_017560225.1 Clostridia bacterium | reverse complement strand
ACGTTGTTTTCAACAGTGGGGCAGCCGTACAAACCTTTCACAGCCGGATAGGGGGGACGCGGACGGGGTTCACCGCGGTTACCTTCAATGGAGGTCATCAAAGCCGTTTCCTCACCGCACACAAATGCGCCGGCGCCCAAACGAAGTTCAATATCAAAGGAGAAATCTGTACCTAAGATATTCTTACCCAACAAACCATATTCTCTTGCCTGTTCAATCGCGATTTGCAGACGTTTAACTGCAATGGGATACTCCGCACGAACATAGATATAACCTTGGTCAGAACCAATTGCATAACCGGCAATAGCCATAGCTTCCAATACGACGTGGGGATCGCCTTCCAGTACACTTCTGTCCATAAATGCACCGGGGTCACCCTCATCGGCGTTACAGCAAACGTACTTCTTATCAGACGGACTCTTGCGTGCAAAGTCCCACTTGCGTCCAGTGGGGAAACCTGCACCGCCACGACCGCGAAGTCCGGATTTAAGCATAACGTCAATAACTTCTTCCGGTGTCATTTCCGTAATGGCTTTGCCCAGTGCTTCATAGCCGTCTTGTGCAATATATTCGTCAATATTCTCCGGGTTAATATGACCACAATTACGAAGTGCAATACGCATCTGCTTCTTAAAGAAATGGCTCTGTTCAGCAGCAGCTTCGTCTTTCGCCACCTCCCCGGCACCTTCTAACAAACGATTTACAATACGTCCCTTCACCAAATGTTCGGAAACAATTTCCGCCACATCTTCCTTCGTGACACGGCAATACATCGCTCCTTCCGGATATACCACCACAATAGGACCCTCTGCACAAAGACCAAAACAACCGGTCTTTACCATCTTAACCTCATTCTCAATCCCGGCATCTTTGAGCTGTTTCTCAAACTCATCAAAAAGAACAGATGATCCGGAAGATGTACATCCAGTACCGGCACAAACCAGCACGTGTGCTCTATAAATCTGCATATTGTGCTCCTCCTTATGAATTCTCTTCAGCCTTAATTGTGTACTCGGACACAATCTTTCCGTTCACCAAATGCTCTGCCACAACACGAGCCGCTTTCTGTGCATCCATCTTGACATACGTAACTTTATCGCCGGAAGGATCAATCACTTCCACAATCGGCTCTAATTTACATAAACCGATACAACCAGTCATGGTAACCTTCACATTATTCAGTTGACGCTTTGCAATTTCCTCTACAAACGTATTCATAACAGGACGAGCGCCGGCTGCAATACCGCAAGTTGCCATACCCACGACAACACGAAGCCCATTCTGTTCATTTCTTAAATTCATTTCAGCTTTGGTCTTTTCTTTCAAAGCTCTAAGTTCTTCCAATGATTTCATCTAATACACCTCCGAATATATTCCGGGTATGCTCCTCTACATACCCCTTAATCCACTGTAACACCTCATATTCCTGAATCGGCGTGTCTTCCAACACGTCCCGAACCGTGTCTGTGTCAAATACCCATGTCCCCTGCTCCGACGAAGCCGTCACCGTGTAACGAATCTCCGGTTTCTCCAAAATCAACATCGAAAGGGTTTCCCCTAAATTACCCAAAGGTAACCGATCAATGTGCCGGATTTGAAAAGAGCCGCAAGTCTTGGTTCCCTTCTCAATTTCAGATTGAATTTGAAAGGTACCCGACGCCTGCTCGCAGGCCATCTTAAAGAACGGAATGCCCATCCCTACTTTCCGGGTGGTCCGGCTCGTGGTAAAAGGATCCGTAACACGAGACAATAATTCCTCCGACATTCCGCAACCATTGTCTTGAATCTCCACGTAGAGATATCCGTCCGACTTGGCACAAACCATAACGTCAATTTGCGTCGCACCGGCAGCCACAGAATTCTCTGCAAGATCGTGAATATGTAAAGAAATGTCGCGGAGCATAGGCATCAATACTTTGCAAGAATACCGGGCACTTCGCTTTCGTCCAAGCGACCGTATACGTCATCATTGATGGTGATAACCGGTGCAAGGCCGCAAGCGCCAATACAACGACAAGCGTCCAAAGAGAATTTGCCGTCTTCGCTGCAATCGCCCACATCCATCTTTAACTCACTCTTTAAGCGGTCAAGTACTTTATCAGCACCCTTTACGTAGCAGGCCGTACCCAAACAAACTGAAATCTTATATTGTCCTTTCGGTTTCAAAGAGAACTGGGCATAGAACGTAACTACACCGTAAATCTCTGCCAAAGGAATTCCCGTATGTTCAGAAATCATCTTCTGCACTTCAATGGGAAGATACCCATAAATTTCCTGTGCTTCGTGTAAAATGTGAATCAATGAGCCGGGTGTATCTTTCTCCGCTGCAATGACTGCCAGCAACTTCTTGCTCTTCTCATCCGAGCAACACGTGCATTCTGTACTCATGGTTGCAATAACCTCCTATTTCTTCGGTCCGTAACAAATACGTAACATATTGTTTTTATTATAGCACCAACCGTTTGTGTTATCAATATGAAAATTTGACTTCCTCCCATAGATATAGTACATTATTTTCACAAAAAGAACACCACGATACAGGAGCTATTAGAAAGATGGACAGAAAATACGAACTGCATGTGCATACTGCCGAGTGCGATCCCTACGCAACGTTGAGTGGCGCCGAAATCGTACGCCGTTATCACGACGCCGGATATCACGGAATTGTGATAACAGATCACTATTTCGATTTATTCCACCAATGGTTCCAAGAAGAGCTCTGCGACTGCCATCAAACCATTATGGATCGTTATTTACGAGGATACTATGCGGCGCGAAACGAAGGCGAGAAAATCGGGCTTACCGTACTCCCCGGTGCCGAAGTACGTTTAGATTCCTGTCCCAACGACTATCTCATCTACGGATTGGAAGCAGATGACTTCTACCGTCTTCCCTTGCTCCACCGTCAAGAAAATCTTTCTGCGTTAATTGCAACGCTGCCCAAAGACGTCTGTGTGGTACAGGCCCACCCGTTTCGAAACAATATGTCCGTACAAAATCCGGCACCTCTGTTCGGGTTGGAAGTCTACAACAGTCACACAGAATCTTTTCGCAACGAATTGGCACACCGGTATGCCGTCCATTATGACAAAGCCATGACTTCCGGCTCAGATTTCCATAGCGAAAACGATACAGCAAAGGGAGGCATCCTCACCGATCAAGTGATTGCCTCCCCGAAAGACTTAATATCCGTATTGCGCAGCGGAAACTACCGTTTGGTGCAAAACACGTAAAATTACAAACCAAACCAAGATAAAATGGTACGCACCAGTCGCACAAGCCAACTGGCTTTAGGCATTGCTTCGGACGTCACTAAATCAACGCGACCAATTTCTTCTCCATTCATAGAATAGATCACAGAACCGACTTTCGCACCTGCTTCCACCGGCGCACTTAATTTCTCCGTAATCTCAACAGTGGACGTAATCTTGTTCACTTCGGAAATGTGTACCAAAACAGATAAATCCGATGCAGTTTGCGTCTTCACACGCTTCTCTTTGCCGTTCTTCACTTCAATCTTCCGAACAAACATACCACCGGTACATAATTTACGAAATTCATATTCAGATACACTGTATTCTAACAATTTACGAATTTCAGCAGCCCGCGTATTCTCGTCCGGCGCACCCAGTACAACGCCAACCACCCGCTGGTCGCTTTCAGAAACCGTGGCACAAATACTGTATCCATCTTGCTGAGAAGATCCAATCATGCCACCATCAGACGCTTCATAGAATTTATTTCGATTCAAAGGGTTATAACTAACCATTTCTGTATCCGGTTGTCCGGTAGAGGTATGCTGGAACTTTCCGTAAGTCAAATTCAAATACGCAATAGAATCCGGATGATTGCGCATCAGTGCGTGTACAATCTGCACAAAATCCGTTGCAGTAGTGTATTGATCCGTAAGCAAGCCGGTAGAATCGGTAAAACGGGTATTGGTAAGCCCCATTTCTCTTGCTCGGGCATTCATCTGCCCTACGAAAGCAGCCTCATCTCCCCCTAAGAATTCAGCCAATGCACAAGCCGCATCATTGGCACCGGAAATACAAACAGCCTCCACAGCTTGCTTGACAGTAATTCTCTCATGTTTCCCTGCATCCAAGAAAACACGCGCCTTGCCCACAGAAACATTCTGAGCATGCTTCGTCACTTCAAACGTCGTGTCCATGGTAATCCGACCGGATCCAATTGCTTCAAAGGTCAGAAGAAGCGTCATCATCTTTACAAGACCGCCAATCACAATCGGTTCTTGCGTCCCTCCGGTCAAAATGACTTGGCCGGACTCATATTCCACAGATGCATACGATTTAGACTGCAATTGATCAATCGTAGTTTTCTTATAGATATCCGTTGCAGCACTCTTGGAAAAAGCTGCCGAAACCGGCAACACACTAAACGAACTGCACATCAACAGCAAAAAAAACAGTGCAATTCCCTGTCTCTTATATTTCTTCATTCGGACAATAATGCGACGCATTGCTGAACCTCCTTCATATCGGCGTCATACGCCTTACGCAAACCGCGATTGTAAATCAAACTGGCGGGATGATAAAGAGGAATGTGGGTGGCGGTAAAATTCTTAAAAGAACAAGTTAATTTCCGTCCGTGGCACATGCCGATCTCGCTCATCTGCAAATATTCCTCATAGTAGGATTTCTGTAATTCTGTTAAGTCACACGCTTCCTGCGACGCTTGAAAGTACTGGGCAATATGGCGCATAGCTTTCAGCGGAACATTGCCCAACGTCAGAATCAACTTCGGCCTGACTAATAATATTTCCCCAATCAGCCAAAGCATACTGTTGGTAATTTCAAAAGTTGTCGCCGGACGGTTAGCAACCGTGCCGGGACGCTTTCCTTCCCGGCTTAAACGATATTTAACAACATTGGTAATATACAAATCTTCCCGATCAAAACCGGTATTCTCTAATATTTCAGAAAGAATCGACCCGGCTTTCCCCACAAAAGGCCGGCCCATACGGACCTCATCTTTCCCGGGGGCTTCACCAATCAACATAATGCCGGCGCTATTACGTCCATACCCATACACAAATTCCAAAGGACCGTCCGGAATCTTCAGTTGGTCCCTTCGTTTCTCCACTTCCCGGGTACAACGTTTGCGAAAATCCTCATTCAGGTGTTGCATTTCTTGCAAATCATAAGAATTCATCCGATCCCTCCCTGAATCTCCGCGAGCTTTTGTTTAACCGACTGCAAATCCTGCCAGAAATCTAATTTCTTAGATTCATCCCGCAATAAAGCAGCCGGATGATAGGTAGCCATAAACCAAACGCCTTGCTTCTCTTTCCACTGGCCACGAACCTGCGTAATCCGAGCCTCTTTATCCATCAAATAACGCAGCGGAACATTGCCCAAACAAACTACAATACGCGGTTTAATCTAGGCAAATTGAGAACGAAGATAAGGTAAGCAGGCCATACATTCCTCTGCAAAAGGTGTCCGATTCTCCGGCGGACGACACTTCACAACGTTGGCGATATAATAATCTTCAGGTGAGAAATTCAGGCTCGTGCAAGCAAGATTCAAAAGCTCCCCCGCTTGTCCTACAAAGGGAAGTCCCTGTTCATCCTCCTGGCGTCCGGGCCCTTCTCCTACAAATAAAATCGGAGCACTGGGATGACCTCTTCCGATGACTACGTTGGTACGGTTCTCTCCAAGGCGACAACGGGCACACGCATTGCACGTTTGTTCCAAAATTTCCCATGTAATCGCCATGCTTCATACCTCCCCGATCCACTGTCTATCATTGTATTTAATGGTACGACATTTCACGAAAAAAGTCAATGTGAAAGATGCTTATTTCCCATACTTCTTGTTGCCGGAACGAATCGCAAGAGGAATTGCAACAGCCAAGCTAAGACCACTGGTAATCAGGAAGAAAAGCCAACTATTAGAACCGTTGTTCTCTCCCTGTTGCTCCGTGGTTTCAGTAGCGCCGGCAGAGGCTTCCTCCCCCTGTACGGGCATAAGAACTAAAGTCATGGCCAAGCAGACCGCTAAAATCAAACAAAATAAACGTTTTTTCATCATAAACAACCCCCGGTGATAATAAAAAAAGCCCACCCACGATGGGGTAGGCTTCTTGTTCTTGGCAGGGGAGACGCGAATCGAACACGCAACACACGGTTTTGGAGACCGTTGCTCTACCAGTTGAACTACTCCCCTACGGACTTTGGCAGTATACAACAGTCTTTCTCGGTTGTCAAGCCTTATTTTTACATTCCATTCTTTCCGTAAGTCTGGCGGCACCAAAGCCAAGCAAGAAGAACAAAAAACAGGCCCAAGAGAAAGTCGGCTCCCCGTAACTATCGACACACACCCACAGAAGCGATCCGCAAGTTCCCAGTGTGAGTCCTAAAATCAGCCAATGTACAAATCGGGGAAATTTCCCCAAGGCCCATTTCATTAAAGCGGAAAACAACCAAATTCCCAGAAGGCCCCCTATTGCAAACCAAACACAAACAGGCAAAATTCGAGGCCACTGACTGAAATCTGCAAACTCCGAAACGGCGCCGTACACCGTTCCGTATTGCCCCAACAAAATCAGCAGCACAGATCCGCTGACACCCGGAAACATCATAAGACCGCAAGAAACGAAACCGGATCCCAGTAAAATACCAACGTCAAAGACAGTACGAACAGAAAGAATTGCCACACGAAAATCCCCCGGTGTTCCGGCAAAAACAGCCATAGCAAAAATGATTCCAAAACCAAACACCAAGGGGACGAAACCATAACCGGTGAAATTACGCCCTTTTACATTTCGAATCAGCAAAGGAATCCCCCCTGCCACCAGACCAAGAAAGAACCAATTGCATGGTCCCGGGTACGCAATGCATAGGAGCAACACCACTTTTGCAGAAAGCAGAATCCCCACCAGCGCGCCGACACCCAGCACAAGAAGATTGCGAACGTTTTTACCAAAAGATGCTACCCACGAAACAACGTCTTCATAGATGCCCAAAAGAACGGCCATCAAACTGCCGGAAAGCCCCGGAAGCACCAGGGCAACACCAATCAAAATCCCTTTCAAAAAAAGATAAATTCTTCTCATTGTTCTTTACCGCCTTTTCTTGTATAATATTCTACTGAAAAGGGGTATCTTTTATGCAGAAATGGAATTCTTTCACCGATAAACAAAAGTCGTATATCTTCGCGTTGACGCTGGCTGCGTTGAATACTTTTATTTTTTTGCTGCCACCGCTAACCGGATTCACCTTTGAAACAAGAGCCATTCCGTTGTGGTTAGGGCTTTGTTCTTTGGGGTTATTCTTGGCGCACATTCCCTTCTGCATCTTTCTGCGTGCCCAAAAGCGTTGGTGGATTGCGCGAGGCATTTTCCTATATGAACTGGTGGGTGGACTTGCATACGTCGCTTTCTTTTTGAGTTATATTATCTGCAGCGGACACACCGGATTCTCCGACGGCGCACTCACGCTCTTTCGATGGTGGACCCTTGGATATCAACCGATTATTGTAACCCTCTCCAGAGTCATTGGCGTTCCACTGAAATTCACGATGGGTGTTTTCTATTTGCTCCACGTAGAATTATACGGATACACCGTTACCGCAATCCGAAAAGATATTCGCTATGAGAAAGAGCGAGAAGAAGACCGACTTTACGAAGAAGCCACGCGAGGACGAGGCGGCAATTGGTAAGCGGCCTTTTATTATTCAAATACTTCCGTTTCCAAGAATCGTTCCGGATTCTGCCAATTTCCACGGAACATACCGTTGCGGTCATTTCTGGCAAAACCACTGCCCAGTACGTAGTCCCAAACCAAAGACGCGGCACCCACAGGAAGCACAGACGCACGACAACTATCTAAATAATCCACACAAGAACCGATACATGGCATCGATAAACCAATGGAAATGCCACGTTTCACAAAACTGCGCAAATCAACGGAATAACTCTCCGCAACCGACTTGAAATACGGATCCATAAACAAATTATTCAAATCCCCTTTGCGATCCAGCGCTTCCACAACCCGGAAAAGGGCTTCTGAACAAATATAGGAACTTCCTTGATACGCCTTCGCAATAGAAAGTAAATTCAGTTCCCAAGCATAGTGATCCGATGCTTTCTTAAGCAGCGCAAAGCCTTGGGCAAAAGCACTTAACGTAGCCAAATAAACTGTGCGTTGAATCTCCTCCATAAAGCTCTTTTGGGAAAGAGAATCCAAGGCGCGCACAGGAATAGGTTTCAGTAATTTCGAGGAAGCAATTCTCTCATTCTTCAGTTTAGAGAAGAACTCCATTTCTTTAGCCGCATATAAAGTAGGCATGGGGACTGACAAAGAAAGGCCACTTTCCAACATCCATTGAAGTCCGAGACCGGTTTCCACACTGTCGATCACCACGTCAAGCATGGCCTTATCCGTTTCACGGTCATATTTGCGTACCACTTGACAAAGAACATCCAGCAAGAAAGAGCCACATTCTTGTTCATTCCACGCAGAAAGAAGTTCGCCAAGGGTATCGTGATCGCAACCCAGCAACGCCCGCGTCATAGAAATGGCTTCCACATAAATTTGCAAAAGACATGCCGCAAGTCCATCGTGCACCATCTTCACGTATTGACCGGAGCCATCGGGACCAATATAGGGACAGCAATAGAAATTACCATCCATCTTAGCACACAACACCATCAAGATATCACGCACTGCATTGTAGGCCGGGAAACTGCCGCCGGGAAGCAGCGCAAAGCCTTTCGTAAGGGACTCCCCGCCTTGCAAAAAACCGGTAGATAAATAATGGGCACCGTTTTCCTTCACTTGTTGTGCAAAATCCATCACGGAAGAAAACTTCGCATCGCACAGGTCAATAAGAATATCCCCGGCTTCTAATTGAGGCATCAATTTACGTAAAAAATCTTCTGTAAAATGTTCGTCTACTCCCGCCAGAAAGATCCGTTTCGGGCTTTCCAATGACAGAAGAAAAGATTCCATATCCAACATTACAGAAACGTTCTTTGTATTATATTGGTTACAAAAAGCAATCTGCTCTTCTGTATCTTGAAACTCTACACCCTCAGGAAACAAAGAAACGGTCCATTCGTTGGCGCCCAACGTTTGTGCCAAAACGCACCCAATTTCCTGATTCGATACAATACCAACTTGTTGATTCATAGGTTGCCTCTCTTTTCTTCTTAAGCCTTTCCACCGGCAATATAATCATCAAAACCTTGCATTAACTTCCGAACCAACGGATGAGCAGACGACTCATATTGTTTGCCATCAATCACCGCAATGGGAAGTACTTTAATAGACGTTCCCGTAAGGAATGCCGCCTCCACCAAGGGCATTTCTTCTTTAGAAATTGCTTCTTGTATCACCGGCACGTTCAAGGATTTACAAACTTCCAATAAATGTCTGCGCATAACGCCTTCTAAAATCATAGAAGACGGCGCTGTATAGATACAATCCTCTCCCCTTTTCACAAAGAACAAATTAGAACGACTTCCCTCTGTGTAAAAACCTTCGCGATTCAGCAGCAGCGCTTCAAACACATCCTGCTTTTTGCGGAAATCAGCAATGGTTTCAATATAGGATTCTCGCCGAACTTTCGCATTCGGATCAGGACGTTCCACATAAATAGAGGCAGTGGAAACACCGGTTTCATACACTTCCGGCGACGGATAGAACGTGCGACTGAAATAAATCACATATTGGCCCCGGCATACCAGCAATTTGATATTGCAATTTACTTGATTGCAGCGTTGGAGCAAAGTTTCTACGCCTTGATCAAATTCGCCTTCCGAAAGAGGTAATGCAATCCCTTGACCCACTGCACTTTTCTGAAGGCGCAACCAATGATCCACCTTAAACAAACCCCGTCTTTCAATATAACGAATCACCTCGTAAATCACAGGGCCGGTAAAATCAAATCCTATACAAGTTCCCGGCGTGCACGCCTGCATCTTCCCGTTATAAATCAAGTAATCCGAAACATGATCATCTATTACAAGCATGAAACAAGTCCTCCCTTTCAACACCTCCTTTGTACTATAGCACAGGATCCTGTCAGTGACAAGACTCCTGATAGAATTGCACCTCCACTTGAATACCTTGTACCACCGCTTGATTGCCCGCCATTTCAAGCAGCACATTGGTCTGTTCTGAGGGCGTATTTTCCGGAATCACCAGCAACAATTTCTTCGCTTTAATCGCAGCCGGTTCAATTTCTCCGTCGACACCTTGAAAGTCTCGCAATTTATCCAACATTTCTTGCACTTCCTGTTTCAGCCTGTTCGTGTCTTGATACGTAGGTTTGGTAGCATCGATACTCTTAATCATCAAAGCGACCCCCTCTTCAAAAGAGGCAATCACCGGATAATGATAGGGCAAATTTCCTCCGAAAAGATCCCGTATCATTCTGCCGCGGGTAAAATTATCAAAAGACCATACAGATACGCCTTCCTCGAACAAAGACGACAACGGACTATCGCCGCGGACCCACCCACGAAAACACAAAGACGTGCTTAAAGGAAACAAATGATAAGCTTTATAAGAAACCCTTAAAACAATGTCATCTTTGTTGGCGAAGAAAGTGCTTCCATAGCAGGACAAATCCGTATACCGAACGTATCCATTCCGCACCAAAGGGTCCTGTTTCAGATAATATGTCACCAATTTTTGCGCCGCACCACTGTACAAAGCATCCTCTCCCGATTGAATATAGCCCCGAAGATCAATAAAATCCTCTGCGCGCTCAACGTCGATTGCACTTAAAATTTCTTCTTCCAAAGTAACCACGCCATATGCGTGATACAAAACCGCATATTGGCTCATGGTCTTTGCAGTTTGAAGGGTTGCCCGTTCCACACAATTTCCCAAGGCAACCACCTGTAACAACCGAATAAACAATAAAAACACCAACAGCAAAACAGGAAGAACCACGGCCGTTTCGATGAGTACCGACCCGGATGTGGAATTGTCAGTAACTTTGTCTACCTTGCATGGAGATAACATAAGATTCTTTCCTCCTTCCCGGCAACATAGAAACGGTCAAATAATCCGGCATATACCAAACCACGGCGTCTACCCCCGTATAAACACCGGAAAGTTTATACCGAAGTCCTGTCATTTCCGTCATATTCACTTCAATCACGTCAGCCACCCGCAGCAGTTTCGTCCTTGGATTCTCCACCAGTAACAAAAGCATCAAATAATCCTCATAAGAAAAGTCCAACAAAGACGTGTCCGAATCTCCCTCTCCTTCTCCACTTTCCAAAAGACCCGCAATAGAGCTCTTCCATGTTTCTTTCGATTTAATCAACGGAACCTCCTCTCCGGAAAATAAATCCGAAACATCGATGCCACTTTCGCACGCTGCCCAGGTACACATAATCAAAATTGCAAACAGGTCCCCGCCAATTCCCCGCGTCACCGCAAGGGCAATGGCATAGCCCAGTTCTTGCGCCAAAGCCCTTTTCTCAAAATCACTGAGTACGTGGGTCAGATTCAACACAAAACGCAAGAAAAACAGTTTTTGCTTGACGTAATCTTCATTTTCCTGATAAGAGGCATGTCCACCTAATATGTATTCAATTTCTCCGGTAAAATACCGTCCTATGTCTGCTTGGCTTCCAAACGTATCCAGAATATAGTCGGTCAGCAGTATGTCTTCCACCATACGATCACCCGCTTGCGCAATACCGGCGAGAAAAGATTCCCCGTCGAAAAAAGAAGACAGTGCATGGACATCTTGAAAATCAATCCAGTCGACCACACCCGAGGGCGCCACACCTTCCAGTACAGACGGCAGCGTCTTATAGAGTTCCGCCGGAATTTCAAAATCCTTCCCACCGGCATTCGGTATGGACCAATTCCCTTCCGGCATTGCAGCCTGCACGTCCGAGGAGTCAGTTTGCAGCATATCTGTGTGAAAGTCATCCCGAATACCGGATAAAGAGAGGGCCAAACGAATATGTTCTACAAAAGTATCCAAATGCTCCGGTTCCAACGTATAGGTATCCAAATCGTCCAACATTTCTATATTCCACTCTATCGCCGTAACTTTAGAAGTTAATAGTTGTAAATTCTTCTCCAATCCCGTCATATTTCTTCGATTAGAGATTTTGTTCGCTTGACTGCGAAGATCGGCAATCATACCTCGGATGCTCGGATCATCTTCACACAGATTCTTTGCTTCGGTAATGAGCGCCTGTATTTGTCCGGCCAAATCTTGCAATTCCCGAATAACACCTATGCTTTGATTATGATATTCGCAATAAATCAACAACAATGCACGGTATTCCCGGTGTGAACTCAGCAAACGACGTACAACGTCCTCATCCTCCCAATCAGGTAACGTAGTAGTCATCAAAATCGTTTCCCGCTCCGTATAAAGCCAATGGGCCTTGGTATATCCATTGACACAATTCGTATCTCCCGGAAAGAAACCTTCCAATAACTGCTTAAGCCATTCTAATTTTTCTTCCGAAAGACTGAGCAGTTCATTGCCTTTTGCCAGCAACAACGCGGCCTTCCCCTGTTCTTCCGCGTTTTCTATAAGCCCCAATTGCTCGAATACCCACTGTCCCCCGCGAATAGGCGTACGTAACTTCATTCGTTCTGTAATTTGTTCCCCAAGAACGTCCGGCACGGACAGCGGATCCGTTAGCTGTAATTGATAATCAGTCACCTGAAAATCTCCCCCCGCCAAATACTCAGCAAAAGTATCTTCTATACTGCCCACCCGCACTTGATTTACCCCGAACAAACCGTATGTATCCTGCAAACGACTGTCAAAGGAAGCCAGAAAACTGCTCAGGGCGAGTGACAGACGCGCTTGTCCGATATAACGAAAGGAAATTCCTCTGGCCAAATCAAGCATGGCACATTGCACCAGACAAACAGGCACCATCACCAAGGCAACAAAGACAGTGATTGCCCCTTTCCGGTTACTGAATCGCTTCCAACAAGTCATACGTCACCTCCGTAATGCGAAGAACCTGTACACAGTCCGAAGCCTCCATATATGGCTTTTCCCCATACTTGGTTATTTGTCGGTCAATCAATCCCACCGTATGAAGACAGAGGAACAATCCTCCCGCAAAAATAAAAAAGACCAACGGCAACACCACCGCCGTTTCCAACGTGTGCATAGCATCTCCCCCTTTGATTGTTTATGT
>JAFYOJ010000138.1 GCA_017560225.1 Clostridia bacterium | reverse complement strand
TGTATGATTTGTTTGTCAACTTTATGGTTACAGAGATTGCATCTTTTGTAGTTGTTGCTCTTGCTTTGACGGCTATTATACATGGTGTTTTCTTGTCGAAAGGATAAGGCGGGGCAGGGTTTCCCCGCCCTGCCTTTTTTCAAGGAGTGATTTTTTGTCTATTATTGGTATTTTTGGTAAGCCTGGTGCTGGCAAGACTACATATCTTGCTTCTGTTGTGGCTAAAAATGAATTTAAGCGCAAATTGTGTAATTATATTCCCTTTTTGAAGAAAATTCCTTTTTGCGCTCCTTATAGCGTTATTTATTGTAATGATTCTTCTGTTTTCGGTACTGTTTATTATAATCCTAAAGATTTAGGACATTTTCGGCCTGCTCGTGGTTCTTGTATTCTTATGAGTGAAGCTGGTGTTTACTGGAATAATCGTAATACTATGAAGCAAGACCCAGCTGTGCATCGGTTGTGGGCGATACACCGTCATTTGCATTGCGATATTATTTGGGAAAGTCAGACCGTAGACGTCGATATAAAGTTGCGTCAGCGTACTGATCATATTTGGCTTTTGAAAAAGGCTCTTTTAAATCGTAATAATTCTATTTTACAGCGTGTTTCTTTTTCTTTGGATGTTAACGACGAGCAACATGTAATCGCCGAAATGTATGATGCTCCTAAGTCTTTACCTGCAATTATGCTTTCGCGTCTTTTAGGTGGTAGAAAAACTCTCAGAAGAAGAAAATTCTATAAATGGTTTAATTCTTGGAGTGAGGATGGTTTTGAGTATAAATTAGATGATCCTGCTATTATTCGTCCTTGTACACTTGTTGAGAGTTAGTTTTCTCGGCGGGGGCTTTCCGTTTGATTGCCCTTTATCAAAGGGAAAGAACCCCGCAACCCAAACGGAAGTGCGGGAGAAAGTTTTTACATATTTATCTTGATGTAGGCACTCGCCCACAACCGATGCACGGCAGTTGGGCAGGTGTTTTTTTATCCCCAAGAATGGGGATAATAGGGGTTGAAAGTGTTTTGTTTCTGTGACATAATTATAAAGAGGTGATTTTTTTGTATTTAGTTTTATTTTATTTGATTTTGCGCAATCCTGTTATTGTTTTTCTTTTTGGTTTCTTAATTGGTTACTTGGTTTGCCATTTGCGTTGGAAAAGGTATTGGAAAAAATATATGAATAATTGAATACAAATTCACACCTTATTTCCGCGCCATATAGTGAAGTGTGAATTTGTGAATTTCTTTATTATAGTAAAGTGATTGTAAATAAATTATTAACAATGAAAAAAGGTACTTGACCAAAACGCTCATTTTGTTTAATTAGATATTAAAAAGCCGGCAGAAAAAGGACGTCCCCCCCATCTTAGTATTTACTTAAAAACCACAATATGTTATAATTACGAATGTATATATCCACAATATCTGCAAAGTTGAGGTAACTTATTATGGTTGAAATTTTAGAACTTTTAGACAAAAATAGCCAATTATCCCCCAAAGATATTGCGGTTATGCTTGGAATTGAGGAAGAAACCGTCATTCGTGAGATTGATGCTTATCAAAAGACCGGTGTTATTGTAGGTAACAAGGTCATGATCAACTGGCAGAAGACATCCCGTGAATTTGTCACAGCGATGATCGAGGTAAAGGTTACACCACAATTCGGGAAAGGGTTTGACCAGATTGCGGAGCGTTTCTATCAATACGAACAAGTGAAGTCCGTTTATTTAATGTCCGGCAGTTATGATCTTGCTCTCCAAATTGAAGGCAAGACACTTTCGGAAGTTGCATTGTTTGTAGCAGAGAAATTAGCACCCATGGATACAGTGATCAGCACAGCCACTCATTTTGTTTTAAAGAAATATAAAGAAGATGGTTTAATGTTTGAACAACCGAGCAAAGATGAGAGACAGGTGATTCTTGCTTGAACAGCGAATCTTCATTTTCCCCCACTTCCCTACTGAATCCTAAATTAGTGAATCTTCCCCCGTCCGGTATTCGTAAACTATTCGATATTGCGGCTACTATGGAGGATGTTATTTCTTTGGGCATTGGTGAACCGGATTTTGTAACACCTTGGCATATTCGAAATGCCGGAATTCACTCTTTAGAGAAGGGCCGTACGCAGTATACTTCTAATGCAGGACTGGCCTTGCTTCGAGAGGAAATTGCCCGCTATATGAAGCGTCGATTTAACCTGTCCTACGACGGCCAGAAAGGTGTTTTGGTAACCGTGGGCGGATCAGAAGCCATCGATCTTTGTATGCGTGCATTTATCTGTCCCGGCGATGAAGTGATTGTGCCCCTGCCAAGCTTTGTATGTTATGGTCCTTTAGCCGAATTATGTGGAGCTAAGCCGGTTTATATTGATATGAAGGCAGAGGATCATTTTAAACTGACACCGGACGCTTTGCGTAAAGCCATTACCCCAAAAACCAAGTTATTGGTACTCCCCTTTCCAAATAATCCCACAGGTTCTGTGATGACGCGGGATGAACTTACTGAAATAGCAAAAATATTGGAAGGTACCAATATCATGGTTATTTCCGATGAAATATACGCAGAATTGAACTACGGAGAAGAACGTCACGTATCTATTGCCGAAATTCCTGGTATGTTTGACCGTACTATTATCGTCAGTGGTTTTTCTAAGGCGTATGCCATGACCGGTTGGCGTCTTGGATATGCCTGTGCATCGCCGGAGATCATTGGGTATTTAACCAAACTTCATCAGTACGCCATTATGTGTGCGCCTACGATGAGCCAGTTTGCGGCGGTAGATGCCATGCAAAACGGCGACGAAGATATCGCTATGATGCGGAAAGAATACAACTACCGAAGACGGTATATTGTAGATGGTCTGAATAAAATGGGTTTAACCTGTTTTGAACCTTTAGGAGCCTTCTATTGCTTTCCTTCCATCCAAAAGACCGGAATGACCTCGGATGAATTTTGCTCCAAATTACTCTTAGAGCAAAAAGTTGCCGTAGTGCCCGGCACCGCATTTGGCGCTTGCGGCGAAGGATTTATCCGTATTTCTTACGCATATTCCATCGATCATATTAAACAAGCATTAAAAGCCATGGAGACATTCTTAAAGGAGCATATACAATGAATTGGATTGCTGCAAACAAACGCATTTTGGTAGAAGATACGGCATTTGTCTATTATTCCGACTATTTTGATCTTCCTCAAGATCCTGAGTTAGAAGGCTTTGAAGATTCTACTTCAGAAGAATATGAAATGCTGTCTTTACTTTCAATTTCTAAAGAAATATCCGACAAGCCGGTAACCTGTACGGTGGCGGCCGACTCCGGTTATGTTCTTTGGATAAACGGTACATTTATTGCCACCGGTAAATTTACAGATCCTTTTGCCGGCACCTTGTTTGATCAAGCAGATATCACCCATGCACTGCAGCCCGGACGCAATCAAGTGTTGTTCTTGGTAACCGCCACGAAACAAGACACGGCCAATTTAGCCTTTGAAATCAAAGCAGAAAATGAAACGTTGTTGGTATCTTCCGGGAATACACGGTATGCCATAGGCACCCAGTATCACAACGGTGCAATGCTGTTTGATTATAATGCATTGGAAAGCAGTCGTTTAGAGTGGGATCAGGCCAGCGAATGCGAAGAAATTCATACGATCAACCTGCGCACACAACCCCAAATGAACATTCTGCCTCGCTGCGACGAACAAATTTGTGCACAGGGCGTTTATTTAAATGCGGATACGGAAATTCAAAATCCGGCACTTCATATGAAACGTGCCTATCTGGCAGGCCTGGAAATTCAGGAAGTCTGCGAGGACGGTTTCACCTTTATCGCACCGGAACAAATCCCCGGTGACGGTATGTATGTCATCTTGGATTTAGGTGCACAAGAGAAAGGTTATTTTGACTTGGAAATGGAAGCACCTGCAGGCACGGTTGTGGAAATTGCTTTTGGCGAACACTTAGACGACCTTCGTGTACAGACAACACCGGAAGCACAGCAAAACACGGCGGTCTATCGATGCAAGGGTGATAAAGTAGAACATTTCACCTATTACCACGCCCCTGTATCCTGCCGATATATTCAGTTATTTATTGCTTCAAAGAAATTTATGCTATATTACGCAGGTTTACTCCCCTGCCGTTTTAATAAAGAACCGGTAGGCCATTTTACCTGCGACGATATCATGCACCGCATGATCTACCAAACCGCTTTGCGTACAGAAGTACTTTGCATGCAAGAGGAAATTCCCGTCCTGCTTGCGAGCACTACGATGCTGAATCTACGTAGTCAATTGTTGGCATTGTATTACACGTATGGTGCTTATAACTACGGTAGAACCATTTTAAGATTTCTGGCCAAACGCCTGCGTAGCGATGGTTTGTTAGAGAAACGCAGCATAGCGGCACCCGACAAATTGTTGCCGGAAGAAACTTTAATATGGATTATCGCCGTATATGAATACGTTTTATATAGCGGAGATTTGGTCCTGGCCGAAGAAGTATTCCCCGTAATCGAACGGATTCTCCGTACCTTCTGGCTTTCCGCCAGAGGACAAGACGTGCTGCGTACGTGGAGTGGCAGAGAGTACGGCAATTTCTTCCAATGGGAAGGTGTAGAGGGTAAAATGGGCTATGATGCTCCCCTTACTTTGTTCTACATAATGGCCCTCGACAGCGCTGCGAATCTGGCAAAATGGTTAAATAAAACCCGCAAGTCAGAAGATGATTTTGATTACCGCGAAGCAGCCGCTTGGTATTGGATGTTACATACTTCTGCGAAAGAGAATTTCCATAAGATCTTCTGGTCCGACGAAACCGGTTGTTACGCTACTTATAAAGTGGAAGACACTTTATATCATGCCGCCGAAAT
>JAFYOJ010000137.1 GCA_017560225.1 Clostridia bacterium | reverse complement strand
TTCGCTGGCAGCTTGGATACCGTCTTCAATCTTGGTAACCGCCTTACCCTTCGGCTGCGGAATATTTAATTCCTCCAATACCTTCTCGAAACTATCACGGTTCTCTGCACGCTCGATTGCCAGGCAGTCGGTACCGATGATCTTAACACCACGGGCACGCAAAGGCTCTGCCAAATTGATGGCCGTCTGACCGCCTAAGGAAGCAATAACGCCCTCGGGCTTCTCAAACTCAATAATATTCATAACATCTTCCGGCGTCAAAGGCTCAAAGTAGAGTTTGTCCGCCGTTGTGTAGTCCGTAGAAACGGTTTCAGGGTTATTGTTAATAATAATTGCCTCATAACCGGAATTCTTAATGGTAGTTACGGCGTGTACTGTAGAATAGTCGAACTCAACGCCCTGTCCGATACGGATGGGGCCCGCACCTAATACTACGATTTTCTTCTTGTCTGTCAAAATAGAAGCATTGCTACCTTCATAGGAAGAATAGAAGTACGGGATGTATGCGTTGGTGTGGCAAGTATCTACCATACGGTAAATGGGGAAAATGCCGTTTGCTTTACGCAAGTTATATACGTCAATTTCCTTCATCCCCCACAATTTTGCAATGTACCAGTCACCGAAGCCCATCTTCTTCGCTTCTTTAAGTACGGCAAGGTCACCGGGCTTTGCCTGGATTTCTGTTTCTTTCAGCACGATCCGCTGGATTGCCTCTAAGAAGTACGCCGTAATCTTGGTAGCGTCGTGAAGCTTCTCTACGCTAACACCGCGGCGCATCAACTCTGCTACCGCAAAGATAGAGTCATCTCTGAATTCCTTAATGTATTCAAAAAGTTCATCCTCTGTATAATGAGTAAACTTAGGCATGTAGAAATGTTGTACGCCGGTCTCCAAAGAACGTACGGATTTGAGCATACACTCTTCCAAGCTGGAACCGATACCCATAATCTCACCGGTTGCCTTCATCTGGGTGCCCAGTGTATTCTGCGCTGTTGCGAACTTATCAAAGGGGAATCTGGGGAACTTAGCAATGACGTAATCCAAAGCAGGCTCAAATGCCGCATTGGTGTTGGCAATGGCAATATCCTCAAGAGCCATACCCACAGCAATCTTCGCCGTTACGCGGGCAATGGGGTAACCACTTGCTTTAGAAGCCAAAGCAGAAGAACGAGACACTCTGGGGTTTACTTCAATCAAGAAATACTCGCTGGAATTAGGATTCAAAGCAAACTGTACGTTACAGCCACCCTCAATCTTCAATTCACGAATAATCTTAATGGCACTGTCGTTGAGCATCTTCTGGTCGTGGGCACTTAAAGTCATAATAGGCGCTACTACAATGGAGTCGCCGGTGTGAACACCAACGGGATCTACGTTCTCCATGCCGCAAATGGTGATGGCGTGGTCATTGGAGTCACGCATAACTTCGAATTCAATTTCCTTATAGCCCTTTACGCTCTTCTCAATCAAAACCTGGTGTACAGGAGACAACTTGAAAGCGTTCATACCCACTTCAATCAGTTCGGCTTCATTGTAAGCAAAACCGCCGCCGGTACCACCTAAGGTAAAAGCAGGACGAAGGACTACGGGATAGCCAATCGCTTTTGCCGCTTCTTTGGCTTCTTCCAAAGAGTACGTAATTTGAGACGGAATGGTAGGCTC
>JAFYOJ010000136.1 GCA_017560225.1 Clostridia bacterium | reverse complement strand
GTCTTGTATATAATAATGCTTGTACGTCTTGCTCCGTTGCAGAATTAGTGGAACGATGTACTTCTAAATATTATATGACGACCCGAATTACTCGATTTTTATCCCAAATTTTGCTGGATTTGGATATGTCTTTGTGTACAGAACCGGTGCCGTATGCTCGGTTGTTGGGTTTTCGGAAAGATAGTAGCCCGCTGCTTGGTGCGCTGGAAAGCAGAGCTTCTGTTCCTGTTGTGAAATCGGTGGCGGCTTATCGGGATACGCTCACGGATGGATCTGTTGCAAAGAAGATGTTGGAATCGGATATTCGTGCCCAGGATATCCACGGACTTGCTTTTACAGGGGAGAATGTAATGCGTGCCGGACGGGATTATACAATGCCTATGGTGATTGTGGGATAAATGTGGTATAATCAAAATGTTATGCCAACAGGAAGAAAGAGGCTTGATTAAATGAGAAATTTTTATATCCCGGAAGATATTTTGAAAGTTGTGGAGAAACCCGGCCGTTATACCGGCGGGGAATTAAATAGTGTTATCAAAGATCTTTCGGACGTAGATGTACGAATGGCCCTTTGTTTTGCGGACAACTATGATATTGGTATGTCCCATTTGGGCTTTAAGTTATTATATCAGTTGCTCAATGAACGGGCGGGGATCTGGTGTGAACGTGTATTTGCTCCGTGGCCGGATTTAGAGGATCAAATGCGGGAGAAGGGATATCGCCTTTTTGCCTTAGAATCCCAAGAGGAAATTCGAAATTTTGATTTGATTGCTTTTTCTTTACAGTATGAAATGAGTTATACCAACGTACTGAATATGTTGGATTTAGCCGGTGTACCGCTGTATGCCAAAGATCGCGGGGAAAATGATCCGCTGGTGTTTGCAGGTGGTCCGTCCGCTAATAATACAGAGCCCATGGCGGACTTCTTTGATTTCTATAATTTAGGTGAAGGGGAGGAAATGCTGCCTGAAATTGTGGAAATGTATCAAACATGCAAGAAAGAAGGCCTTTCCAGACTGGATACATTGCGCCGGATTGCCACCATTGAAGGGGTTTACGTACCATCGTTCTATACACCGGTATACGATGACGCGGGTAATCAAATCCGGATGGATGTCAAAGCTGAATTTGCGGACGTGGCGCCTGCTCGAATTCGGAAACGTATTGTGGAGGATTTTGAAACCTCATATTTCCCGGATAAATTCGTGGTACCCAACGTAGAAGTGGTGCATGACCGTATTATGTTGGAAATCTTCCGCGGCTGTATTCGCGGATGTCGTTTCTGTCAAGCGGGTTTTATTTATCGTCCTGTTCGGGAGCGTTCGCCGGAGCGTTTAATTGCCCTTGCAGAGAAGTTGATTGCATCCACCGGTTATGAAGAACTGTCCATGCTTAGTTTGTCTACCAGTGATTATACAAAATTAGGGGAACTTACGGATGGGTTGTTGGAGGTCACTGTGCCCCAGCACGTAAGTCTTGCGCTTCCCAGCTTGCGTATTGATTCGTTCTCCCTTGACTTAATGAAGAAAGTATCGGCGGTACGTAAGAGCGGCTTAACCTTCGCGCCGGAAGCCGGTACACAACGTCTTCGTGATGTCATCAATAAGGGTGTGCAGGAAGAAGATTTGCTTCGTTCTTGCCGTCTTGCTTTTGAAGGTGGTTGGAATAACGTGAAATTATACTTCATGTTGGGTCTTCCTTTTGAAACAGACGAGGACGTGCTTGGTATCGCTGAACTGGCGGGTAAGGTATTAAAAGTCTACGATGAAGTCCATTACGGTCGCAAAGCCAGAAGACCGGAAATTACAGTCAGTGTTTCTACCTTTGTGCCGAAGCCTTTTACCCCGTTTCAGTGGGCACCTCAAATTGATATTCCGGAGATTCGTCGCCGTCAGGACTTGATTAAACGAGCATTGAATCGGAGAATCAATTTCAGTTGGCATGATCCCGAAACGACAGTGCTGGAGGGGGCAATTTCTCGGGGTGACCGTCGTATTGGCAAGGTCATTTATGATGTTTGGAGAATGGGCGGTCGTTTTGATGCATGGTCCGATTATATGGATTACGATCGCTGGATGGCGGCCTTTGGTAAGAATGAATTGGATGCTACACAGTTTAATCAAAGAGCTCGCTCTGTCGATGAATTCTTGCCATGGGATCACGTGGACGTTGGTGTTACCAAACAATTCCTGGTTCGAGAGTACGAGCGTGCTTCCAGAGCGGAAGTGACACCCAATTGTCGGGCAAAATGTTCCGGATGCGGCGTAACTACATACAAAAGGGGGATTTGCATTGACTAAGTATCGTTTGAAATATTGTAAAGAATCCGGTATGCGGTTTATATCCCATTTGGATTTGCTTAAACTTTTTTCGCGTGCGGCGCGAAGATGTCGTTTGCCGTTATCTTATTCTCAAGGCTTTAATCCTCATCCTGAATTGGTTTTTAATGCGCCTTTGCCTTTGGGGGTTACCAGTGAAGCGGAGTACGTGGATCTGTCTTTAGATGAAGATCTGACGGAAGAAGAATGCTTGAAGCGTCTTTCGTCTGTGCTTCCGGAAGGCATTCGTCCTCTTACGGTTCGAAAACTTGCGGAGCGAGAAGCTACCGTGATGAAATACGTTTGTGCATGTCAGTATCGTTTGACCATCTCTGTACAAGGTATAACGCCGGCATCTTTTGTTTCGGGAATCCGAGAAAGACTTGCTTTGGAAGAACCTATTATGATTATGAAGAAGTCGAAGAGTGGTGTTAAAGAAACGGATATTCGTCCGTTGATTCGGACTTTCTTTGAAGATTTGGTGATTGAAAAT
>JAFYOJ010000135.1 GCA_017560225.1 Clostridia bacterium | reverse complement strand
GTGTATAATGAGTCCCCGCATAGAAACCATCGCAATCACGAGCCGTTTTCTTGGTAGATACCGCTCTATAAGTATCTAAAGTCGTTGCAGGCTCACCGGGAATGCCTTTAAATCGACGGATATTTTCCATAATCTGCATGACATAATTATCGCCGTAGCCTTCTTCCGAATACGTACCGTCTTCTCCCAGCTTGTAAGTAGGAATCTTGGTCATCTCCGCATCTCTGGAATACTCTACGTTGAAGTTATCCGTATAACAAGGAAAATCTTCTTTAAAATGGTCCGGAAAGAACACGTGCAAATTCATTTTCTGCATGACCCATTCGTTCCAGCCCGTAATAAAGATTATATCCGGATCCAAGGCCATCGCCGCATCCCAGCCTTCTTGGAAATTATCGCCGCGAAGAATAGCATCCACATTGCCATTTTCCTTGGTTGCCGAGGTATAACCACGTCCCCAATTCTCATGTTTCGGACCGTCCCAGCTTTCAAAAGAAAAACTAAAGGATGTGCCGGATTGGGCAAAAGAAACATTGACCATATCCTTATACTTATGCCACGTGCGGTAGAATTCCCAATACGGGAAAATGGTGTCCGGATAATCTCCGCGATACCATTGAGATGCCCGTACATCAAAGTAATCACGCAGTTCTTGATTGAGCATATGAGGAACAGAAATTACCATAGGCTTATCGCTGTTCCCATAGAAAGCCAAGCTTTCATACTTAGGATTTGTATAAACTTCCCGATACAATCGTTCCGTCAATTCTTGAGGTTTCACATTCACGTAAAATGAGATTTGAGGAACTTTATAGCCAGCCTCTTGGTATTCCAGCAGTAAATTCATAAGAATTTCCAAAGGTTTATCGTAATAAATTCCATTGGTAAAGTCCATTACAAGAAAGTCGATGCCCATGTGGATAAACAACTCAATGTGTTTGCGCATAACCCAAGGATCCAAACTGTTGTAATATCCATATAAAGGCTCTTGATAATGACACCAAGAATCATAGGGCACTTCTTTATTGTCTAAAGACGCATCAAACAAATCGTCATAGTTGGTCTTGAGCAGCTCCGTAATATTGCGTACTCGGTCCGCAGCATGCTGTCCGTGCCATAGGAAATAGAAAAGACCTACGTATTTTCCGGTTTTGAATCCGGAAATCGGCGTCAATTCTCTTCCTAACGCATCCGTCATTGTTATTTGATGAACGTAATTCATACTACTCACCTATTATTTTTTCTTAATCACAATCCATGCAGCGGCAGCGCCACCACCGATAACTAAAACCGCAGCGATAATTGCAATAATCAGAATCACATTGACGCCACCATCGTTTCCTTGAACACCCGAAGTTGCCGTAGGCAAAAGATCCGTATCTGTTTCATCAGCAGGAATTTCAGTTTCCGGAGCCTGTGTGGAAGGTGCTTCCGCAGAAGGTGCTTCTGTCACAGGAACTTCCGTAGAAGGCTCCTGGGTTTGAGGTGGGTTCGTAGCCTGTTCTTTTGGAATCAATCCCCACTGCATAGCCGCTGTTTCATAAATCTCCAGATAATCTTCTTCCGGTACAATCTGAGAGTAAATATTACAAATTGCAATATCTTGAGAAAGATCAACACGTTTATACTCAATGTTACTTCCACCAATTTGAAGACCATGATGCCACAAATAAGATAAACGGAATGGATTTACAGAAACATAATCATTTGTACTATCTTTTGCTTTAATGCGTGCGCCGTTTACATAGGCATAGAATTGTTGTTCAAAATCGTCGTAAACCAGCATGCAATGATACCACTTATTGGCTTCCATAGGGAATTGCAAATAAAGATTCTGTGCATCCGCATCACTGGTAGCAGATTGAACCAAGAAATAGCCATAGTTCGCATCGGCACAGAAAGTAAAACCACCCGAAGCAAAATAACCACTACCGTACGTCATAGATTCAGGCATTTCAGGAAGACGAACCATAAATTCCCAGGCAAAACTTAAATCCAAATCCGGTTCACTTTGTTTTTGTACCAAAATCATTCTGGCAAGTGCATTGGTTGCTTCCGTTGAAACCAAAAAATTCTCCGGATCATCTTTAGAGGCACGCAAGAAATAGGCTTGTGCCGTTTCATCCCAAACAGTATTGATGTCCTTCTCCGGTTCAATATCCGACCCGGTGGCAAAATTAAAAGCACCACCGTCTTCAAAAGAAGTTTCTAGCAAATCCGGATAAATATCCGTCGCACCAACGGTCAAAACCGATGTGCCTAACATCAAAACAAAAATCAATGATAATAAAATCAGTACAACACGTTTCATTGAACATTCTCCTTCTTTTTATGAATAAATATTATAATCACGAACACTTCAATACCTACAAACAAAGCGGCACCGACAATAATGAGTGCAATCCAAAGGGTATTGTCCGATTCATCATGCTCCCCACCCGAAATATCCGCAGATGGCGATTCATTCGGCATTTGGGTTGTTCCGGGTTGCTGCGTTTCAGATGGTACCGGCACAGAGGGTACCGCGGTGCTGCCGCCGGGCACTACACCACTTTCCGTCTCATAGATATACGCCATTCTGCCCAGCGGGAAAGATTCACCGGATACGTAGTAATCCAAAATATTGGATTCTTCTTGAATGCCGTCAGCCACTTTAAAGGTAAAACCAAATGCATTGCCTGTAAGACCTACCGCGCTGCGAGGAATTTGGAACAAGATCGATTTACCTTGTACGCGGTACTGAATATCACATACTGCTTTGGTTCCATAGGTATTGGTTCCGGTAAAAACCTCCAACGATGTTACCGTCGAAGACTTAGGATTCCGGTTGACAACATAGTTGAAGGATTCCCATTCACCTTGGTTTGAGCCATTGACACCAATAAACAGATTCATCCAATTGGTCTTTCCCGCCTTATGAGCAGTTACATTCTCCTGTGTGGTGACCTTGAAATAGAGGTTTTCATTATCAAAGGTTACTTTCACATCTTGAATGAAATTATCCGGTTTTGCCTGCGTGTAATGGGTATTTTTGTAAAAACCATCCGCATCACGAGCAACCTTATCCGAGGACAACGTCACATAGCGCGTAGACACCTGATCCCATTGAGAAAGAGAACCGTCTAAATCAATCGTCACGCCCTTTGTATTCGTCTTTGTATTTCCGGACATTATACCTTTATATTTTCGAATATTATAAACCAATTGGAGATAATAATTATCACCGTATCCTTCTTGGACATAGGAGCCATCACTCCCCTTCACATAAGTAGGAACCTTGGTCATTTCCAGATCTCTGGAATATTCTACGTTGAAATTATCCGTATAGTCCGGGAAATCGTAGGGGCACAATTCCGGCATGTGCTCTCCTAAATTTCGCTTTTGAACAACCCACTCGTTCCAACCCGTAATAAATACAATATCCGGATCTAAACGAATCGCCGCATCCCATCCTTCTTGGAAATTATCCCCTCGAAGAATCGCATTCACATCACCGTTTTTAGGATTAGAAGAAGAATAACCACGTCCCCACGCGGGATGTTCCTTTCCGTCCCAGCTTTCAAATGCATAACTAAACGCAGTACCTGTCTGTGCCACAGAAATATTCACCATATCGGTATACACATTCCAATCACGACTGAAAGTCCAATACGGGAACGTGGGGGTGGGGTCTTGATCACGATACCACTGGGAAGCACGTACATCAAAGAACTCCTTCAAATCATTGGACAAAAGATGCGGAACTGAAATAATAATCGGTTTATCGCTGTTGCCATAGAAAACCAAATCCTTATATTTCTTTTTGTTGTATACAACATTATAGACTTGTTTTGTTACAGTTTGAGGATCTACATTGATATAGAATGTAATCTTCGGGATATCCCAGCCGGCCGCTTGGTATTCAAGCAAAAGATCCATAAACTTAACCAATGGCTTAAAATACGCAACGCCGTTTGTGAAGTCCATCACCAGAAAATCAACGTCTGCCGCAATAAACATCTCGATATGCTTTCGCATAACCCATTCGTCCATACTGTTATAATATCCGTATAAGGGCTCCTGATAATGGAGCCAAGATCCATAAGGCACGACGGTGTTACTGGGCGATGCATCAAACAAATCATTGTAATTTGTCTTCAGCAGTTCTGTCACGTTACGCGGTGTATCCGCAGCATGCTGTCCATGCCATAAAAAGTAGAACAAACCAACATGCTTATCTTCCTCATAGCCGGAAACTCGTGGAAGCGTACGACCTACCGCATCAGTAGCCGTTAAGGAATTTAATGTAAAAGTATAATCGTCTACTGTGTTTGCGTTTACCTCGGTTACCGAGCCATTCCATAAATATGGAACTAATAAGGTAAGCAACAAGCATCCTATAACAAGTGTTCGAAGAATCTTCTTCATATTTGATCGCTCCTTTAT
>JAFYOJ010000134.1 GCA_017560225.1 Clostridia bacterium | reverse complement strand
CTCTTTATGAGCATTACAACGTAAAGCGCGGACTTCGCAATGCAGACGGTACCGGTGTATTAGTAGGTCTTACCAGCATTGGTGATGTACGTGGATACATTATGGAAGAGAATGAGAAGGTGCCCGTTGATGGACGCCTTTTGTATAGAGGTATTGACGTAGAGCGTTTCTCCAACGGATGCGCCGCGAACGGTCGCTACGGTTTTGAAGAGTGTGCATATTTACTCTTGACCGGTCAACTTCCTTCTGCCAATCAATTGAAAGAATTTACGCAATACTTGGATGACAGCAGACGTCTTCCCGATGGTTTCGCAGAAGATATGATTATGAAAGCGCCCAGCCACGATATTATGAATAAGCTGGCACGCTGTGTATTGGCATCCTATTCCTACGATGATAACCCGGACGACTTGTCCTTTGATAACGTGCTTCGTCAGTGTACCCGTTTGATTGCCCAGTTCCCCACGATGGTTGCTTATGCATATCAAGCAAGATGTCACTATTACGAGGGAAGAAGTATGTATATTCATAATCCGGAGAAGGGACTTTCTACTTCGGAGAACTTCCTTCAAATGATTCGTCCGGATAGCAAGTATACTAAGTTGGAAGCAGAAATTCTGGATTTGAATTTGATTATCCACGCAGAACATGGCGGCGGTAACAACTCTTCTTTCACTGTACACGTTGTTACTTCTACAGGTACAGATACCTACTCTGCTATTGCAGCAGCTGTTGGCTCTTTGAAAGGTCCGAAACACGGTGGCGCAAACCTTCGTGTAATGGGTATGATGAAGGATATCAAAGAGAATGTGCATAACTGGGCGGACGAGCAAGAACTTCGTTCTTATTTGGTGAAGATCTTGAGCAAGCAAGCCTATGACGGCTCCGGCTTGATTTACGGTATGGGTCACGCGATTTATACCAAATCTGACCCGAGAGCGAATTTGCTGAAGAAGAAAGCGGCTGAATTGGCATCGGCTTACGGTGGCGACTACGAGAAGGAATTTGAGTTATATCAGAGAATTGAGAAACTTTCTCCCGGTGTGTTTGAAGAAGTGAAGCACAACAGCAAAGCCATTTGTGCGAATGTGGATTTGTACTCCGGTTTTGTCTATACAATGTTGGGTATTCCGGTAGAATTGTACACGCCGATTTTTGCTATTTCCAGAATTGCAGGTTGGAGTGCTCATCGTTTGGAAGAATTGGCAGTCAGCAACAGAATTATCCGTCCTGCTTACAAGAATGTAGGTAAGAAGCAAGAATATTTTGATATTTCCGATCGTTAACGGAAGAAAGGAATGTGAATCCAAATGGACGAACAGATGAAGAAAGTGAAAGAATACGATCACGCCGCCATTGAGAAGAAGTGGCAAGATATTTGGGAAGAGAAGAAGGCATTCGAAACTTCCAAGGATTATACAAAGAAGAAATTCTACGGTTTGATTGAGTTCCCGTATCCTTCCGGAAACGGACTTCACGTAGGTCATCCCAGATCCAACACGGCGATGGATATTATCGGTCGTAAACGCCGTATGGAAGGTTATAACGTTTTGTTCCCCATTGGTTGGGACGCATTCGGTCTTCCTACCGAGAACTTTGCTATTAAGAATAAGATGCATCCTGCAACGGTTACGGCCAATAACGTAGCTCGTTTCAAGGCGCAGCTGAAGATGTTGGGTTTTGGTTTTGATTGGTCTAAAGAAATTAACACCACCGATCCTAACTATTACAAGTGGACCCAGTGGATTTTCTTAAAGTTATTTGAGAAGGGCCTTGCATACAAGACCGAGATGCCTATTAACTGGTGTACTTCTTGTAAAGTAGGTCTTGCTAATGAAGAAGTTGTAAACGGCGTTTGTGAACGTTGTGGTGGAGAAGTTGTTCGTAAGGTTAAGTCCCAATGGATGCTTCGTATTACCGACTATGCGCAGAAATTGTTGGATGGCTTAGATGACGTTGCATTTATTGAGAAAGTAAAGACCCAGCAGAAGAACTGGATCGGTAGAAGTGAGGGTGCAGAGGTGCATTTTACCGTGCCCCAGACCGGCGAGAAGTTAACCGTCTACACCACCCGTCCCGATACGCTCTTCGGTGCAACTTATATGGTTGT
>JAFYOJ010000133.1 GCA_017560225.1 Clostridia bacterium | reverse complement strand
CCCACCCTGATCATTCGGTCGAATATCCGCAACCGTTGTATCACATAAAATATCCAGCCGCTCTGCCAAATAATCGTAGATATGCCCAAGAATCGTTAAATTCCGTTCCGTGCCCAAGTGCTTAACTTGCGCCTTTAATAAATGCAAATCGTGCTGTAAGGCCTCTTTCTCCAGTTGAAGTGCTTCCTTAGAGAAAGTCGAATAACGCTCTTGGGTAGCACCAAATTGCACGTTGACGGAATCTACGTATTCAATCAATTCCATTACTTGTTGGGATGGCACGTAATCGTGGAGCCATCCGCCGAATTCGGTTGTAAAATTAAATTTACCATCCGAGAATGCACCGGCTCCGCCGAATCCATTCATAATAGAACAATGTTTGCAATGGATGCAGTGATCCGTCTTGCCCGCTACAATGGGGCATACACGCTTAGAAAGAGGATTCCCCCTTTCAACAATGGCGATCTTCAAATCCGGTCTCAAATGGTTCAGTTCGAAGGCGGTAAAAATACCTGCGGTACCGCCACCAATAACAACTGCATCGTATTGCTTCATTCTACATCATCCTTTATAAAACATTGCTTTAGTGATATCTTCTGTAGCTGCTTTCTCATGGGCAATCAACGCCATGGTAGCATCGTACAAATTCTTAAACTCAGGATTACGCTGTGCTTCACAAATAAACTTCTGACGAGGAGAGTTAATATCTTCACCGCTGATTTGGAAGAAGCCGTACTGATCGCAAAGAGCGCGAATCTTGCGAAGCTGATCCATAGTATTTCTGGAAGGCATATAGGTAACAGCGTTGTAGTTCAATTCCTTCAACGTATCAAAAAGAAGATCAATGTAATCATCTTCAAATTTCTGTGTCTTCTTATCACCGGTTACGGAATCACCTACGTCACCCAAGTATGCGTAAGCAGAAATAGCGCCCGTCTTCTCAGCCAAAGCAATAACATCACGAACGTCCGGACACTCAGCATCTGCATCTACATAGAATTTCTCAACCATGTTACTCTTCAATGCGCCCAAAAGATCGTACTCATATACGTCATTATTAGGATCTGCAAGAAGCGTACGAATCTTGCTGCTTACTGCAATCTTCAAATCTTCTTCCAAGAATTTAAGCACTGCTTCGCCTTTACCTAAACGTTCAGTGATCTTCTTAGAAAGGGCGTAGAGCAAATGACGCTCTGTAATAGAACCGCCATCGTGCGCCATGGAAAGCGGAACAACGTCCTTATCAAAATCAAGTTCAATACCTACAGACGCAATCAGTTTGTTGATATTAGCGATCATTTTACGATTACGCTCATTTCTTGCCTTCACATAAGGCTTAAAGAAATCCACAACTACGTCGATATTCTGGTGCGGTACACCGTGAAGTGCCATATACGCAACACCTTTTTGGTCCGGATTATTGATTCGACGGTCGCCTAAAACAGTATTCTTCATAGACGCACGGCACTCTACACCGATGGTGGAAAGCATCCCTACAATTTCAGCAGCCTCAATAAATTCTCTGGCGCCGGACAAAGAGTCGTGGTCCATAATACCGGCTGTCTTCAAACCAGCGTTATATGCCATCCAAACCGCCTTTGTGGGAGAATAGGGAGAAAACGAATACGTGGTATGAATATGGTTATTCACGTCATCTCCTTGAACAGGTGCTTCAATCTCCCCTGCGTCAATCATTGCTTTCAATGCGCGAAGGGCGTTCAGACGAACAGCCTTGTCCGCATCATTTAATTGTACAATCAATTCTTCTTTCTTTGTCATAATCTTATGCCTCCATTTATTTAATAATCTTATTCATCCAACAAACTTAACTGTACGGTGTTTTGGTCTGCTTTCTTTAGGAAATTTCCAGGTGCCGGAATCACTTTCGTCCGATATGCATCGGGATCTGCCATTCCGCTTTCTTCAGCCCGCTTCATATACTTCAGTGTGCAGCCTTTCTTTAATTTAAGCACCTGAACACCCTGGGTACTCTTGGTGGTCTTTAAAGGAATCACCTGAGAATTGACCGTAATTAAACGATCATTGGAACTGCTGATTGTAACGTCTGCAGCCACGGGCAAATGCAGAATATCCACAATAGGTGAAACGTCTGAATATGCATTGATCAACTTCTTTCGATTCGTCTTCGTAGCATAGGCTTCGAAGGGAATCCGTGCAACCTTGCCATTCTCAAAGGCCAACAACAATTCACCGCTGTAATTATCTGTTACACTCATAAAGATGATATGCTCATCCTCGCCCAT
The DNA here is from genome assembly GCA_017560225.1 of Clostridia bacterium. Taxonomy (GTDB): domain Bacteria; phylum Bacillota; class Clostridia; order UBA1212; family UBA1255; genus RGIG9099. The sequence continues at coordinate 4,220 of JAFYOJ010000133.1, read as the reverse complement.
TTCCAACAAGTTGGGCAAGAAGTCACCCAGCGCACCTGCTTTACTGTCGGCCATCTCATACAGTTTCATTTTGTAAACCGTCTGACGATCCGAGAAGAAGATAATATCAGACTTGTTATGCCATTCAATTTCTTGTGTAATCTGGTCACCATCTTTCACTTTCTGTTCAGGAGAAGAGCGAAGAGCTGTAAGAGGAATCTTCTTAAAGTAACCTTCTTTCGTTAAGAACACACGAAGATTGTAGTCATCAATCAATTCATCTTTCGTTACAACAACCACGTCATCTTCCTGCATCAAATCCGTCAGACGATCCTGACCGTACTTCTTCTCTACTTCGCGAAGTTGTTTCCGAATCAAAGTACGAATTCGATTCTCTTTTTGCAACATATCCTTAAGGTCCGCAATCTCATCAATCAATCGTTGAATATCAGCGGTTTTATTCAAAATATACTCTTTGTTCAAGTTGCGTAATTTAATTTCTGCGACAAAATTCGCCTGAATTTCGTCAATGCCGAATCCCCACATCAAATTCGGAATAACCAAATCTTCCTTATCCGTTTCACGAATAATCTTGATCGCTTTGTCAATATCCAACAAAATCTTCTCAAGACCTTTCAGCAAATGAAGTCGATCGCTCTTGTTCTTAATTTCAAAGGCAAGTTCTCGCTTAATACACTCAATACGGAAACGAAGCCATTCCCGAATCAATCCACGAACACCCAATACCTGAGGACGTCCATCAATCAAAACATTGAAATTACATGCAAAATTATCTTGCAAAGACGTCATCTTGTACAGCTTATTCATCAATCCTTCCGGATCAATATTCTTACGAACATCCATAGCAATTTTCAAACCCTGACGGTCTGTTTCATCCCGGATATCCAACACGTCTTTAATCTTATTCTCCTTAACCAGCTTAATGACTTCATCAATGATTGCTTCACTGGTGGTGGTATAGGGAATTTCATAAATTTCAATACAGTTATTCTTCTTATCGTAACGGTATTTACCGCGAACCTTCACGCTTCCGCGACCTTCTTCGATGATCGAGCGCATAACTTCTGAATTGTAAATTACCGTACCGCCGGTGGAAAAATCCGGAGCCTTAATGTATTGCGTTAAATCCGCATCTTTATGATCAATATAGGCACAAGTTGCATCGCAAATCTCGCGTAAATTGAAACTACAGATATTAGTAGCCATACCAACTGCCACACCTTGATTGGAATTCACCAAAATCGTGGGGAATGTTACGGGGAACAAAGTGGGCTCCTTCATGGTGCCATCATAGTTGTCCACAAATTCAACGGCATCCTTGTCAATGTCCGAGAAAAGTTCCTCACAAATCTTCGCAAGTTTAACCTCCGTATAACGGGCAGCGGCACATTGCATATCGCGGGAGTAGGTCTTACCAAAGTTACCCTTAGACTCAACAAAAGGATGCAAGAGAGCGCCATTACCACGCGTCATACGCACCATGGTTTCGTAAATCGCCTGGTCGCCGTGGGGATTCAATTTCATAGTCTCACCTACGACATTTGCAGACTTGGTAAGGCCGCCCTTTAATAAACCTTTTTTGTACATCGTGTAAAGCAACTTACGGTGGGAAGGCTTGAAGCCGTCAATCTCCGGAATTGCACGGGATACGATAACACTCATGGCATAGGGCATATAGTTATCTTCTAAGGTCTTCGTAATCTTCTCTTCGCGGAAAAGGAATTGATTTTCTTGATTTTCCATCTAAATGCACCTCCTCTTCCTTAATCCAAATCCAAGTCATTCAAATACAAATGACCATTCTCACGAATCTGTCTTTTTCTGGCTTCCAAGTCATCGCCCAACAACGTTTCAAAGCAGGTCGCCATCTTTTGGGCATCTTCTGTCATAATCTTAATTAAACGGCGAGTTTTTGGGTTCATGGTCGTTTCCCACATCATATCCGGTTCATTCTCACCAAGACCTTTAGAACGTTGGATGGTTACTTTGCCATCTAATTTCGCCAAAATTTGTGCTTTCTCCTTCTCGTCAAATGCGAAATAAGATTTACCCTTGTGTACAATTTCAAATAAGGGAGATTCAGCAATAAACACCTTACCTTCTTCAATCAGCGTGGGGGTCAAGCGATACAACATAGCCAAAATCAACGTTCGAATTTGGAAACCATCCACATCGGCATCGGTACAGATAACAATCTTATTCCAACGCAAAGATTTTAAATCAAACAACGACATATCTTTGGTATGTTTATTTTGAATTTCCACACCGCATCCAAGAACTTTAATAAGGTCCGTAATAATTTCGCTTTCAAAGATTTTCTTGTAATCCGCCTTTAAACAGTTTAGGATCTTACCACGTACCGGCATAACCGCTTGGAATTCACTATCTCGACCTTGCTTAACAGAGCCCAATGCAGAGTCACCCTCTACAATATACAGTTCACGTTTCGCCACTTCTTTGGTTCTGCAGTCCACGAACTTCTTAACACGGTTTCCCATATCCGTATTGCCGGAAAGTTTCTTCTTCATAGCTGTACGGCTCTTCTCGGCAGATTCACGGCTTCGTTTGTTAATCAAAACCTGTTCCATCAGTTTGTCCGCTTCCAAACGGTTCTCGATGAAATAAACCTCCAAACGCTGACGAATAAAGTCCGTCATCGCCTCTTGTATAAATTTATTGGTGATTGCCTTCTTTGTCTGGTTCTCATAACTGGTCATGGTAGAAAAAGAGTTGGTCACCACAATCAAAGAATCCTGTACATCGTTAAAGGTAATCTTACTTTCGTCTTTATTATATTTACCTTGTGCTTTAATGTATTTATCAATCTCTGCAACAAAAGCATTTCGAACTGCTTTATCCGGAGAACCACCGTTGGAAAGCCAACTGGAATTGTGATAATACTCCATTAAATTGACATAGTTATTAAAGCAGAAAGCAACTTGCATCTTTAATTTATATTCCGGAAGATCAGCACGGTCGCGACCTTTCGTTTCCGTTTCATGGAACTGAATGCCGGTAAAAGATTTATCCTGTGCAATCTCTCGCATATAGTCCACAATACCCTCTTTGTACATATACTCAAAGCGTTCATTGGAAGCTTCGTCGTACAATTTAAAGGTAAGGCCTGCATTCACCACAGCCTGTTTCTTCAAAGTGGACACAAAGAAATCAAGGGGAATATCCACATCTGTAAACACAGCCAAATCCGGTTTCCACTTCTGGATAGTACCTGTATGCTTATATTGGCAGGGTTCCTTCTTAAGACCACCTACATTGTAGCCTTTCTCAAAATGAAGATCGTATTTAAAGCCGTCCTTATATACGGTAACATCCATATACTCAGAACTGTACTGGGTCGCACAGCTACCCAAACCATTTAAGCCCAAACTGAATTCATAGTTCTCCCCTTCGTTGTTGTTGTATTTACCACCCGCATACAACTCACAGTAAACCAACTCCCAGTTATAGCGTCCTTCTTTCTCGTTATAATCCAAAGGACAACCACGGCCATAGTCGCGAATCTGAATGGACCCATCTTTAAAACGAGTCACTTCAATCATTTTACCATAACCTTCACGCGCTTCATCAATAGAGTTCGCTAAGATTTCAATAAACGTATGCTGACAGCCTTCCAATCCATCAGATCCAAGAATCGCAGCGGGGCGAAGGCGCACCCGATCCGGTCCTTTCAGCGAGGTAATACTTTCATTATCATATTCTCTCTTTGCCATAAATCCTAACCTTTCTATCAGACAAGTTCACTTTTGTAGAAACACACGGACGGTAAAATGCAATTTTGTATCAAAACGAAACTACATTCTACCGTTCGCAAATTCACATTTCACAACCCATTAACTGGCGTAAATTCATTACTTCAACATTTCCTGACCACCGGTTACAGGGATCGCTTGACCGGTTTCATACTTCTGTTCAACAATGTAGAATACAGCACGAGCAACGTCAATAGTCTCACAACCTCTGTTCATGGGTACCTTAGACTCATAGAACTTCCGTACGTCATCAACACTCTTTGCACCGGGCACTTTACCTGCCTTAAAGTACTGTACAAACAAGCCCTTTACAGGATCCATCCACAAAGGACCATTCAAGAAGTTACCGGGGCAAACGGCATTTACCTTGATGTTAAACGGAGCAAGCTCAAGTGCAAAGCTCTGTGTAAGACCGATACCGCCAAACTTACTGCCCGCATAAGCAAAGTT
>JAFYOJ010000132.1 GCA_017560225.1 Clostridia bacterium | reverse complement strand
GTTGCCAAGTTGAAACTGGCAGATACAGCGCAGATTGTAGTGCTTGATGTTGACGGTCAGCAAGTGCCTTATCAGGTGACGTATGACGAAAAGGTTGTTTTCCCCGCTACGGTAGAAGCGAACGGAACGGCTATTTACACTATTCAACCGGGTACACCGGCACCTTTCGATGTCGTTGCTTGCGGTAAATATTATCCTGAACGTCTGGACGACGTTGCCTGGGAAAATGATCTTGGCGGATTCCGTGCGTATGGTCCTGCCTTGCAAGCCCGCGGAGAGCGTGGTTTCGGCTACGACCTTTTCACGAAGTACAACACAACGGAACCGATTCTGGAATCTCTCTATGCGGAAGAACTGAATCCTGAAAAGCGTGCCAAGATAGCTGAATTGAAAAAGACAGATACTAAAGCTGCCTCCGAACTACAAAAAGCCATCTCTTACCATATCGATCATGGATATGGCATGGATTGCTATGCCGTAGGACCTACGTTGGGTGCCGGTGTTGCTGCTCTGATGGCAGGTGACACTATTATCTATCCTTACTGCTATCGTACACAGGAAATTCTTGATAATGGCCCGCTGCGTTTCACGGTGAAGCTGGAATTTAATCCGCTGGTAGTTCGTGGAGACTCTAATGTAGTGGAGACACGTGTAATCTCACTGGATGCAGGTTCTTATCTCAACAAAACGATTGTTTCATATACCAATCTGAAAGAAGCAATGCCGGTGACTACCGGACTGGTTCTGCGTGAACCGGACGGTGCGACTGTGGCAGATGCTGCCAATGGCTATATCACTTACGTGGATCCTACAACAGATCGTAGCGGTGCAAACGGCAAGATATTTGTCGGTGCTGCATTTCCTGCACAGGTAAAAGAAGCGAAAGTGGTTCTTCTTTCTGAAAAGGAAAAGAAAGAACGTGGCGGAGCCGACGGTCACGTTTTGGCTATCAGCGAATATGAGCCGGGTTCTGAATATGCTTATTATTGGGGTTCTGCCTGGGATAAGGCTGCTATCAAGACTCCGGACGCCTGGAATAAATATATGGCTGAATATGCGCAGAAGTTGCGCACGCCGCTGACAGTGGCATATTGATGTGTTGAATTGCTTTTCCAATAGATTAAGAGGTTGTGTCAAAACGTTGGCACACCCTCTTTTATATTTTACAGTTCTGCTATATTTTCTTTTGGCTATGCTGCTTTTTCCTCATGCATTTGGCAACAAGTTGCTATATTCCAATTATATCGGGTTATAAATAGTCCCATAAACATATATTTGGCAACTGTAATGAGCCCCTTTCCTTCTTTTATCAGTTTAGCACACATTTTTTTGATATTAAAGGCTATAGCAAAGAAAGCAAAGTCCATTGTAACCTTGTCTTCTCCCACATGCCGGAATCTTCTGTATGCCATGTTGTATTTCATTTGTCCAAACACAGCCTCTGGTTCTATACACCTCCTGCCTCTATGCTTGATACCTTCTTCTGAGAGCAACCTTTCCCGTGCCTGCCGTTTGTATTGATTTAATCGGTGGTTGACTTCTATAATACGGTTCCCCCGAGCTTTAAAACAACTGCCACGCAAAGGGCAACCTTCGCATCTTTTTGCTTTATACCGGGCACTTTCGGTGATGTATCCGCTCGCTGTCTTGTCACGTTTGGTTCCTATACGGTTCATGTGCTGTCCCATAGGACAAACGTAATAATCCTCTTGGGCATTGTAATGGAGACTTTCGGCATGGAACGGGTTGGGAGTATAACGAGGACGCTGTTCTTTATGGAAGTAATTGTACTTGATGAAGGCTTCTATCCCATTCTCCTGCATGAACCGGTAATTTTCTTCCGAACCGTAACCGGAGTCTGCCACACAGATATTCGGTAAACGGTTATAGCGGTACTGGAAAGAGTGGAAAAAAGGTATGAGGGTCAGTGTATCGGTAGGGTTGGGAAACAGACGGAAGTCTGTGATGAATTGGTTTTCAGTACCTATTTGCAGATTATATCCGGGTTTGGTCTGCCCGTTCTTCATGGCATCTTCTTTCATGCGCATGAATGTGGCACCAGGATCGGTCTTGGAATAGGAGTTACGTTCTCCAAGGGTATCAAGGTGATTGTCGTATTCTATCAGCTTGTCACGATACCCTTCAAGTTCCCTGACCTGCTTCTTCTTTTTGCGCAGGGCTTTCTTTTCTTCCTTATCCTTTGTTGCAGGCTGGCGTTCCAGGGCTTCTTTAAGTTCATCCACTATGTCAGAGAGCATGCAGGGAGTAAACTCCACGGATGTGTCTTTTATAGAGTTCTCCTGTACAATGGCTTCATCCACCTGCTCCAAGAGAATACGGATTTTATCCATTAGTCTTGTACGGTTCCGTTCGACTGTCTTGCGCCAGACAAAAGTATATTTGTTGGCTTTGGATTCAATCTTGGTGCCGTCGATATACTCCACATCAAGGCTGATGAAACCTTTATCGGCAAGGACAAGAACCAACTGGGTAAATACATTATTTATTTCCTCCTTTACACGGTTACGAAAACGGTTGATCGTGATAAAATCCGGATGCTCATTACCGGCAAGCCAAATATAATGAATGTCACGAAGGAGGTGCTTCTCTATTTTACGGCAAGAATAGATATTATTCATGTAGGCGTAGATTATCACCTTAAGCATCATTTTAGGATGATAAGGACAACGGCCCGTTTCCTTATAAAGCTTCTTGAAACTCTCAAGATTGAGATTGTCAATAACAGCATTCACGATGCGGACCGGGTCGTTCGCAGCTATGTTTTCATCAATTCTTTGTGGAAAAAGAACGGTTTGGTTGGGAATGTAAGGACGAAAATGTAACTTTGCCATAACGAAAAACTTTATACCTAAAGATACGAAAACTTTGGGTAATAACAAAGCCCGGGCTTGAGAAAGTCTGGGCTTTGCGCATAAAAAAAAGGCTGTGTCAGCGTTTTGACACAACCTCTTAATTTTATCTTCCTGAAAAAGAAAGAAAGTTTTTATGTTATAACGCCTTTGAATTATCTCGTAAAAGCGTGTTGTTCGTAATATTCGTATGTTGTTCCGTCTTCTTTCTCTTTTTCACGAAGTTCATAGACTAATTCATTTTCTGTCATTGTGGTCACTATCCACACTTCTGTGTAATT
>JAFYOJ010000131.1 GCA_017560225.1 Clostridia bacterium | reverse complement strand
CGCCGTTCTTTCATATCAAATAACACCCAATTGGACACGGCGCGGCCGATCACACTACCGGTTTGATCTACAATGCGGAAATAGCGGGTAAAAATCAATCGAAGTTTATTTTCCGGCCACGTTTCCACACGAACCGTTTCATTGGCGCCGGGATAAGCATCCATCTCCACGTGCATGCGTACAATAACAAAACAGTATCCGTATTCCTCCATCATACGATTCCAACCAAAGCCCAACCCGGTGCATTGCTCCCCTGCAATTTCCTGGAAAGTTTCAAACACAGAAGCCAATTTCCAGCGGTTGTTCAAATCCACATCCCGCGCCTCAAGTTGTACGTATTTTGCATAACGGCCATCACTTAATTGGCCAATCGGTTCATGATATAAATTCATTGCACACACTCCATTCTTCTGCCATATAATTTTTAAACAAAAAACACCCATCTGTCAAGAAAAAAGAAAGATGCATTTTCGGTAATTTATGGTATAATAGAGGTGGAGGTATAGCTATGAATAAGAAGAACCCCAAATCTTTAAAACAGAAATTTGAAGAAATGACGCCGGAAGAGCGTCGGAATTTTTATATAAAAACAGCTTGGAGCGGACTGAAGGTCACCGTTAAATCCGCCATGATTCTGTTGCTTGTATTGGGCTGCGTTGCGGGCGGTTTATTGATCGGCGTTGTAGCCGCTTGTGTAACTACAACCGATGCTTTAACCATCGAAGACTTGACCACCTCTTCCCTGACCTCTTTTGTATATTACGCAGACGGGACACCGGTTACCTATACCACAGAAGACGGCACGGAAGAAATTATCAAATTGAAAGGTTCCGAGAACATCAACCGTGTATTGGTAGACTTAGAAGATATCCCGGAAGATTTGGGAAATGCTTTTATTGCTATCGAAGATGAGCGTTTCTATCAACACGATGGCGTAGATATCAAGCGTTCTTTGGGCGCCGTTGTTTCCTACGTAGTGCCCGGCATGCGGGATTTTGGCGGCAGCACCATTACACAGCAGTTAGTTAAGAATGCAACCGGTGATAATGCGTCCAGCATTCCTCGTAAGGTTCGAGAAGCTTGGCGCGCCTACCTATTAGAGCAGGAATACAGCAAAGATGAAGTCTTGGAATACTATATGAATCTGATTTATATGGGAAGAGACGTATACGGCGTGCAAGCGGCTGCCGGTGCTTTCTTTAGTAAGGATGTCAGCGATTTATCATTGGCAGAATGTGCTTTTCTTGCCGGCATTACCAACAATCCGGCGAAATTCAATCCTTTTACCACGAAAGGCCGTACCAATGCCTATCAACGTCAGATCACGATTTTGGACCAGATGTTGAAACTGGAAATGATTACCAAGGACGAATACATTGAAGCGATTCAAACGGAATTGGTTTTTAATGATAACTATGTTGTTCACGGCTCCTCCGGTATATACAGTTATTTTGTGGAGACGGCCATTAAAGACGTCCGTAAGAAATTTATAGAATTAGGGTACTCCGAGAAAGAAGCCAACAACCTGATTTACGGGGGCGGCATCAGTATTATTACAACACAAGATAAAGAAATCCAAAAGATTGTAGATAAAGAGTTTACGGATATCAGCAATTTCCCTGCAAACCACTTATACAACTCCGCTTCGGATATGGCACAAGCATCCATTGTAATTATGGATCAATATACCGGTCAAGTGAAAGCACTCTATGGTGGCTATGGCGAGAAAACAACCCGTTTTGGTTACAACTATGCAACGGATGCACAGAGACAGCCCGGCTCCTCCATTAAACCACTGCTGGTATACGCCCCGCTGATTGACCAACATATTATCACATCGGCTTCGATGGTCATTGATGAGCCGGTATATTTGGATCCTTTGGACCCTGAACGGGAATGGCCCAAAAATTCATACAAAGATCATATCGGAACGATGACCGCGCGGAAAGCGTTGGCCGTTTCTTCCAACGTAGGAGCAGTTTTATTCTACAAGGACCACATTGAATTAGGCTTGTCTTATCTGAAGAAATCCGGGATAGACCGTACTTCCGAAACACAGATTTCCTTGGCCTTGGGTGGTTTCACAAATGGTGTATCCGCGATGGAAATGACGGCGGCCTATGTACCTTTTGCCAACGGAAACGGCGTATATTATGAGCCAATTACGTTTACAAAGGTATTAGACAAAGACGGACGCGTTTTGATTGACAACACCGCTTCCAGCCGCGTGATTTACGAAGATTCTCAAACTGCTTCCGTAATGACCCACATGCTGAAATCCGTAGTAGATAGTTCCTACGGTGGAACTGCCGGCGGTGCGAATTTTAACAATAAGTTAGGCGAACAAGTACCCATTGCCGGCAAGACCGGTACAACTTCCAGCAGCTACGACTACTGGTTCTGTGGGTATACAGGATACTATACGGCTTCTGTTTGGTACGGTTATCCCAAACAAACCACCATGCAGGATTCCGAAAGTGGCGCTGCCGTTCGTTTGTGGAGAAAAGTCATGCAACAAATTCATGAAAATCTTCCCATCCGCGAATTGACGCACGGAGCAGTGGAAACTGCAAAAGAATATTATGTATGTCCATTCTCCGGACAACTGGCCACCGAACTTTGTACACAGGATGCCCGCGGAGATAGAACCGCCATTGAAGTAATTGCCGATAGTTTAGCACCAACAGACTACTGTACTGACCACCAGGCATTTAAAGTTTGTCTGGCGCAAGGCAGAGACGAAGAAGGCAGATACTACCTTGCTTCTTCATACTGCAAAGAGGCGAACCACAAAATAATTGTACTAACCAAAGACCGTATTGCAGAAGAACCTTGCACGGTTTGCGAATACCGTCAGAAATAGGATCCCTTACAGACAACAAAAAAGGTGTACGTAGCCTTAAAGTTTAGGCATACGTACACCTTTTATTATATTTATTCTTGCTTACCGAATCTGACCGTTTCCGTTAATCAAATACTTATACGTGGTTAATTCTTTCAGTCCCATAGGCCCTCTTGCGTGAAGCTTTTGGTTGCTGATACCGATTTCCGCACCAAAGCCAAACTCAAATCCATCTGTAAAGCGTGTAGAAGCATTCACATATACACAGGAAGCATCTACCGCCTCTTGGAAGGCTCTTGCGTGGCCATAATTCTCTGTTACAATGGCCTCGGAATGATGTGTGCTATACTTCCGAACATGGTCAATGGCGGCCCACAACGAGTCCACAACGCCCACTGTCAAAATCAGATTGTTATATTCCGTAGCCCAATCCTCCTCCGATGCCATGACAAAGGTATCAATCCCCGCCCCTTTCAAAATAGCGGCCGTCTTCTCGCAAACGCGCAATTCCACGTTTTTGGAAAGCAACAAAGTGGCCACTTGGGGTAAAAAGGCTTCCGCTACGTCTTGATGAACCAAAAGGGTTTCTGCCGCATTGCATACGGAAGGACGCTGTGTCTTAGCATTATCCACGATTTCCAAAGCCATCGGCAGCTGTGCATACGCATCTACATAAATATGACAGTTGCCTGTACCGGTTTGAATCACCGGCACCGTAGCTTGCTGTATCACCGTTTGAATCAAACGGGCACCGCCTATTGGAATCAATTCGTCTACGTATGCATTCATCCGCATTAAGCCTTGGGCCGTTTCATGAGACGTATCTTCAATCAACTGTACACAATCTTCCGGAAGACCCGCGCAAGCCAGCGCCTTTCTAAATACCTTACTAATAGCAAGATTGGAGTGAATGGCTTCACTGCCACCGCGAAGAATACAAACGTTTCCGGATTTAATCGAAAGGGCTGCCGCATCGGCCGTTACGTTGGGCCGTGCTTCATAAATAATGCCCAGTACGCCCAAAGGCACACGTTTCTTAATAATTTCCAAGCCATTGGGGCGCTTGGTACCCTCTACAATCTCACCAATAGGATCTGCAAGTTCAATGACTTGACGGACACCCTCTGCAATGCCCTCAATACGTGCTTCTGTTAAGCGAAGACGATCCTGCATCGCTTCCGTCATACCTTTCTCCTTGGCACGAGCAAGATCCCGATCGTTTGCATCCAAGATAGATTGGGTTTCTTCTTTCAGAATTCTGGCCGCTTCTGCCAAAGCCTGATTCTTTTGAGAAGGCGATGCCTGCGCTAAGATATACGAGGCCGCCTTGGCCCCTTGACCGTATTGTTCCAATGTCATATCGGAAACACTTCCCTTCTTAGATATGGGGCACAAACAACGTGCCTACGTCTTCCCCATCAATAATACTATGAATAATATCCGGATCTTCTCCGTTGGCAATCACGGCGTGAATCCCGCTGGCTGCGGCTAAACGAGAAGCGTGAACTTTCGTCAGCATACCACCGGTACCCAGCTTACTGCCGGCCCCGCCTGCTGCACGCTCAATTTCTTCCGACAAATCCGTAATGGTATGATACATCCGCGCATCCGGCGTTTCATTGGGATTCTCCATATAATAGCCGTCAATATCCGTTAGAATAATCAATAAATCCGCACCGGTAATCCGGGCTACAATAGAAGACAAGTTATCGTTATCACCGAACTTAATTTCGTCTACCGCCACGGTGTCATTCTCATTGACAATGGGCAGTACGCGAAGCTTAATCAACTCGGTAAAAGTATTCACTGCATTCTCCTTTGATTCCGGAATGTCAATGGTATCCTTGGTAAACAAAAGCTGAGCTACAGTATAGCCGTAATCTCCAAACATACGACTGTACACTTGCATCAAGCTTACCTGACCCACAGCTGCAGCCGCCTGACGACCGGAAACCGTCTTCGGTCTTTCCGGTAATTTCATTACGTCAGTACCCACACCAATAGCACCGGAAGAAACCAAGATCACTTCCTTCCCTGCATTCATCAGGTCAGAAAGCACCCGCGCCAACTTCTCAATACGACGAAGATTCATCTTTCCGGAATCATATGTTAAGGAAGACGTACCGATTTTGATAACTATTCTCTTTGCATAGCGCAGAGCCCAACGGGCCTGTGTTTCTTGACTGTTCATAGAAAGGGACTCCTTTCATTCCTGCGGCATCTTACCGAATGCCGTATTGTTCAATAATATAATCCATATCTTTGTCGCCACGACCGGAAAGGTTGATCAAAATAGATCCCTTGCCCATTTCCTTGGCCAGCTTAATACCGTACGCAACTGCGTGGGCGCTTTCAATCGCCGGAATAATACCTTCTGTACGGGAGAGTTCAAAGAATGCGTCGATGGTATCATCGTCTCCAATAACGTCGTACTTCACGCGTCCCAACTCGTGGAGGAACGCATGTTCCGGACCGGAAGAAGGATAATCCAGACCGCTGGCAACGGAATACACCGGTGCCGGATCGCCGTTCTCATCTTTCAGCAT
>JAFYOJ010000130.1 GCA_017560225.1 Clostridia bacterium | reverse complement strand
GCCATCACCAGCGTACCTGCCGCCACCAAGGTTTCCTTGTTGGCAAGGGCAATATCCGTACCTTGGGCAATAGCCGTTAAAGTAGGTTTCAACCCGCGCATGCCCACAATGGCCGTTACCAGCAAATCCATAGGCATTGCGGAAAGGGTGCAAAGGCCCTCCGCACCGGTTAAAATGTCTGCTTGATGATCGCCCAACATAGCCTGCAAAGCCGGCAAATCTTCTTCTCTTTCAATGCAAATGACCGGTACTTTAAATTCAATGGCTTGTTTCGCAATGCGTTCAATATTTCTACCCGCTGCCAAAGCGCAGATCTGAATATGGGGATTATCCTGGGTTTCCGGCCGTGCATTCAACTCGCGAACCACTTCCAGGGTTTGTGTTCCGATAGAACCGGTAGAACCTAATATGCCGATACGTTTCATAGACGACAGCTCCTTTCAGTCTGCAATTAGCGCAGTACTACTAAATCCAAATAGTAAAATGCGATGGGAAATACAAATATATAACTGTCAATACGATCCAAAATGCCTCCGTGGCCCGGAATCAACTTGCCAAAATCTTTCACACCAGCATAGCGCTTTGCAGCAGAAGCGGTCAAATCTCCAATCTGGGCAAGACCGCCGATAATCAAGCCAAGGATAGGATAATGCAGCAATTTAACCGTTGTGAAAATCCCGGTTTGGATCATAATCACGCCGTAAATAGAAAGCATCAGTGCAGCGCCCACAAAAGCAGCCACACTCCCCTCCACACTTTTCTTAGGGGATACTGCCGGAATCAACTTATGTTTACCAAAGCGACATCCAATAAAATAAGCAAAAGTATCCGCAGAAACACAACCCAAAATAACCAAAATAAACATATACAAACCATCCTTGCCGCCGTCTAACTGACGAACAGAAAGGAAGAAGCTGGATAAATAAACCACGTAATAACCACCCAAAAGGGTAATCGCATTGTCTACCACATTATGCTTATCATGCTTAAATACGCACAGGGCAAGCATGGTAAGCAATACAATTAACTGAACCAAAGGGAACCAATTAATATGAGCAATGGCCGTAATTTCAGGGAAATAAATATCCGTCATAGTCATAGATCCGCTGATAATTTGCAGAAGCATCAATCCCACAAACACGTATCCCAATGCATAGATCGGTCTATACCCCTTATTCTCAAAAGCTTTATAAAACTCATGAAGGCCCACTGCCGCAATAAACAAAACCAAGGCAGCCAGTACATAACCGCCCAGTACAACACAAGTCATGCCTATCACTATAATCACTAACGCTGATATGATTCTCGTCTTCATGGTTCCTACTCTCCGTATATTTGCTTGTTAATTGCCAAATCTTCTTTGCCGTTTATTATATGTATCAATTGCTTTGTCTAACTCCTCCTCGGAGAAATCCGGCCACAACGCCGGAGTAAAATAGAACTCCGCATAGGCCAGTTGCCACAACATAAAGTTACTGATACGTTCTTCTCCGCTGGTACGAATGAGCAAATCCGGATCCGGAATATCCGTGTATAGCGAAGCACCTACGTGCGCTTCCGTAATTTCCTCCGGTTTCAAGGTGCCGGCCGCCACCTGGCTTGCCAATTTCCGTACACCGTGAACAATTTCATCCCGACCACCGTAGTTAATACAAATAACCGCCGTCAAATCGGTATTGTCGGCAGTTTCCCGCTCCATAATATCAATACCTTCCTGGAGTTCTTTGGAAAGTTGACTACGTTCACCGGCAATCAAGAAACGAACCTTATTTTTGTGTTTCCCCATCACCTTGTCAAAATTCCGCAGATATTGAAGCATCAGGCGCATCAAACCCTGTACTTCCTGCTCAGAACGTTTCCAATTCTCCGTAGAGAAAGCATAGAAAGATACATACTGAATGCCGCGGTCTGCACAAGCGGCTAAGAGGCGTCTGAAATTCTCCACGCCCTCTTTGTGTCCTGCCACGGTAGGCAATCCCCGCTTCTTGGCCCAACGTCTGTTTCCGTCCGGAATAACCGCAATATGGCGCGGCACCAAATTCGGTGCCCCGCCATTTTGAATTTCTGTCGTTTGGACAATCTGATTTTCTGTACTCATATCAGATCTCCATCAATTCTTTGTCTTTCTCGGCTACAGCCTTATCGATTTGCTGCACGTGACGGTCCGTAATATTCTGAACCTCTTTCTCCGCATCTTTCTGCTCGTCTTCGGTAATCTCAGACTTCTTCTTAAGGCCCTTGAAATACTCAATAGCATCTCTGCGTACGTTTCGAACAGCCGTCTTGGATTCTTCGCCATACTGCTTCGTAAGCTTCGTCAATGCCTTTCTGCGTTCCTCCGTAAGGGGCGGGAACACAAGCTTCAAGCACTTGCCATCGCTTACCGGATTGATGCCGATATCAGACATTTGAATTGCTTTCTCAATTTCTTTGAGTACAGAGCCGTCCCAAGGCTGAATCACCATCAAACGGGCTTCCGGTACAGAAATACCTGCAACCTGTGTAACAGGGGTCTCTACACCATAATAGCTGACAGTAAGCTTATCTAAAATCGCAGGATTAGCACGACCTGCGCGTACCGTATTAAGCTGTTCTTTCAAAACTTCCACGGTGCGATCCATCTTCTCACTAAACTGCTTATAATCGTTCTTATTCAGCATACGCTGTCACTCCTTCTTTCTATCAGTCTTCTTGCCTCTTATCATATCATAAATCGGACAGTCGGGCAAGATGATGGTTTCTTACTGGTTCTTCTCAAAAGCCTTCATAAACTCAATCAGCTTATAAACGCCCTCTTCCGGCATAGCGTTGTAAATGGAAGCACGCATACCGCCCACACTTCTGTGGCCCTTCAAGTTCTTGAAGCCTGCCGCTTCTGCTGCACTTACAAACTTCTTATCCAGTTCCTCATCACCGGTTACAAAAGGAATGTTCATCAGCGAGCGATCCTTGCCTGCAACAGTTGCACGGAACATAGTGCTTTCATCCAAATAATCATAGAAAGCCTTTGCTTTGCGTTGATTGATCTCATTCATCGCCTTGATACCGCCCTTAGCTTTCAGCCAATCCAGTACCAACTTCATGACATAAATGCCATACGTAGGCGGTGTATTGTAAAGAGATGCATTCTCTGCGTGAATATCATAACGAAGCATCGTAGGCGTATCCGCACGGTGACGGCCAATTAAATCCTTGCGAATGATGACAACAGTCACACCGG
>JAFYOJ010000129.1 GCA_017560225.1 Clostridia bacterium | reverse complement strand
GTGTCTTCCAAGTCCATACCCTCGTGGGACAAAAGCCACAAGTTCTTATCTTTGGAGTAGTTGGTCTCGCGGTTAATCTTAAGAGGAATATTGTGAGCTTCTGCATACTCAATTTCCTCTTCACGGGACTTGATATCCCATTCACGCCAGGGAGCAATGATCTTCATTTCCGGCACGAAACGCTTAATGGTCAGCTCAAAACGAACCTGGTCGTTACCCTTACCGGTACAGCCGTGGCAGATGGCATCTGCGCCTTCCTTGATGGCAATATCGACCAATGCCTTTGCAATACAAGGACGAGCATGGCTGGTGCCCAGCAAATATTCTTCATAAACAGCCCCTGCTTTCATTGTGGGGATGATGTAATTGTCTACGTAATCGTCTGTCAAATCCAGCACGTAGCATTTGGAAGCACCGGTCTTGATTGCTTTCTCTTCAAGGCCCTCTAACTCGTCAGCCTGTCCTACGTTTCCGGATACAGCAATAACTTCGCAGTTATTGTAATTCTCCTTGAGCCACGGAATGATAATGGACGTATCCAAACCACCCGAATATGCAAGTACAACTTTCTTAATTTCCTCTTTGCTCATTGTATAACCCTCCATGAATAAAAATTCCTAAAATATGAAATTTTATGCACCTATAATACGCCCCTTTATATGGCTTGTCAATAGGTATTTATAAATAATTTGTGAATTCCGGGCTTATGCATAAAAATTGCATAAATGCAGCATTTTATGCATAAATTTACATTTTACCTTTAATCGCACGTTGCTTGCGCTGATACAATTCTTCGGTTGCAAAAGCAAGTTTGGTAACGATGTCTGTTTGGGTCAGCGGATAACAGTAGAACGAGTCATCCTCCGTGGAAATATCCACACAATCCAAAGGCTTTACGTAACAATAATCATATTCAATATGCAGACTGTTTTGTTCTTCCACCTTGCGACAAATGCGATAAGGTTTGCCATTGTAAAAACCTTCCAAGATAAAGCCAAATTCAGGATCGTGTTTCAAGGTTGCTTCTCCCAAATGTTCAAATTTCCAACAACGAGGGAAAGAGTACACATCCACCTTATCTTCAAAAGAATAGGTGCCTTGTTCAATTTGTTCCCGCACCTGCGCACGTTCCCAATCAAACCAATCCGGAATATGGGAGAACTCTGTCTCACCCTCTTTAGCTTGTAAATCGCCATTTTCCAAAAGCACCCAACGCTTCCCACAAGCTTTACAGAAAATCTCTGTCCCCTCCGAAGCCATTTGAGATTCCACCTTACAATGGGGACACTGATAAAGAATCTTATGAAGACCTTCCGCACGGTATTTCTCCGTAATCAGGATATTGTTCTCCTTTTGGTATTCGTACTCGTTATACGACAAGGCATCGTGAATCGCCTTGTTGATTTCCTCTACAGACATGGACTGCACCTGCTCTGCCGTAAGTACCTGCGTCATAGTACTATACATAGGCACTTTTCTGGGCTTTCTGAAATTCCAGAAAGGCGTATGTAAGTGATTTCCGCGATGCTTAATGACCACAAGAGGAACCTTGTTCAATTTCACCAATTTACCCAAAGATTCCGGTATATACGCCAGTGTCCCGTCAGGGGTATAACGTGCTTCCGGATAGATCGAAAGAATATCCCCACGCTTCAGCACTTTGCTAACGGAACGAATCAAGTGAAGATCTCTGGTGAATTTCCGCTTACAAATGGCGCCAATCAGTTCCATCAACCAAGGACGGCGGTAAAATCCATCCACGCTAACCACGTTATTCACCCGGTGCGGGAATGTCAACATCGCCGCTAATTCAAAATCAATAAAGTATTGATGGTTACTCAGCATAATAAAAGGCGGTTTCACACCTTCCATGTTAATCTTCTCTACTTTGTACTTCTTGCCGATCAACATAATCTTAGACAGAACCCAAATCAGTCCCACAAAGAAAAGTGGTTGGCGAATCGGGTATTTCGCGGTGTTGTACTTCTTCGGATTTTTGTAATTAACTTGAATTTGCTCCATTGTTTGCTCCCCCTATTTATTTTCTTACAAAACACGTAATTTTCTTAGGTTCTTTCTCCGGAAGTCCGTAAGCTTCTTTCCCAAGCTGAATACTCTTCATCAAGAACGCCATATTGCGCGCCAGCGTACGCATGGTCTGCAGACCTTCTTCATCCTCCGCTGCATCCCCTTCGTCGCGGCCGTGTACGCTATTCCAGTATTGGCTGGAGGCCACCGGCATACCGCTGATGGTAAAATATTTATTTAACTGATCAAAGGTTGCCGACAATCCACCTCTTCGTGCAACGGCAATGGCCGCACCAACCTTCATAGTTTTATCAAAGTGAGTACTGTAGAATAATCGATCCAAGCAAGATACCAACGTGCCATTAGCTGCAGCATAGTACACAGGACTGCCTACCACCAAACCGTCGCAAGCTTCAAATTTTGTTGCCAATTCATTTACAACATCGTCAATGGCGCACACACCCGTTTTGTAACAGGATTTACATGCAACACATCCCCGAACGGCCTGGTTGCCCACTTGGACAATCTCCGTTTCAATGCCTTCTTGACGGAAGATGTCTGCCATTTCTTTCAGGGCCATGGACGTATTGCCACCAGCTCTGGGACTTCCGTTGAGTAAAAGTACTTTCATATTGTCTACCTCCACAGTGGATATACGGAGGTAATTATACTATAAAAGTAGAAAATGAACAAGAGTGGGCGGGATTGAGAGGCCGAAATCTCTCCCCCTTTTCTCAGCACCTCATTCCCTCCTTTGTGAGCACTACTGTAGTACCTTTGCTTGAGACTTGTCAAAAAAAGTAAAATTATTTCCCGAAAAGCAACGCAATCCCCTTGTATTTAAGGGGATTTTGACAGATATTTCCATTTAATTATTTCCCGATGGATGCGAGGTCGTAGGAAGGTCGTTTTTTGGGGGTTCACGACCTCTCTTGGGTTGCGGAACGGGTAAAATAGTAACAGTACGACCCATTTTACCGCGATAAGACAGCAAAATTCTATTTTACCTGCCAAAATCGGGTCGTGAACGCACAAAACAAGCCCCACCACGACCTCATTACAAATTCAACCGGTTTTATTTAAAAGTAAGACGCCTTCTTGGATGGCTGCAAATGTGGCCACGGAAGCCCCAAATTCGCTATCGCAATTCACCTTTCTTGCAATGGTACCGTCTATCCAAATGACATATAGGATATAAAACGTCATCGAAAACGCTGCCCAAAATACGACAACTTGTAACTATATTTGCAAAATTATAATTTCTCCATACGCAAATTCGCTTGTTCGTATGCATATTCACGTTCTATTTCAAAGTGAATGCCCTTTTCGTTACAAATATCTATAAAATCTTTAATGATTTCCTTATTGTAGAAATTTTCACAAATGCTTAAAACCAATGTTCCGCCAAAGTCAACAGCAGCCAAATTGCATTCACCAAAATCAGTCCAAGAGCGGAAAGAGAAGTCACAAATTCCTTTCATAACTTCTTCTCCCAAATCCAGTTTACCAAGATAAGTAAACACAAAATTACTATCTGTATGTTTCATACTTCTAACAACGATATCGACCAGTGCATTTCGAAGAAATTTCGGTTTTATTGAAACTAATGTACGAATGGTATCTACCATGTTGGTCGCTTCCCGAACGATATTTTCCGGTTGAACGGCAAGATCGATTAATGAACGATAAATCGTACTAACTAACGAAAAATCCAGTTCGTCATATTTATCAATATAGGTGATCTTCTTTGAAAGAACACAATTGTGCATGGTTTTAAATTTCATAGGCGTTCGGCAATCGATGATTACATTACAACAAACATTTCTATTCTTTATCCGTTTGCTTAAATGCTTTCGCATTGCCATCGCAAATAAAGGTGGCAATACGGCAGCCGGCGAAGAATCATTCTTCTTAGAAACCGAAAGAACTTCTTTCATGGGAACTTTCAATATATGGCAATCTGTCTTATAACCACGCTTCATATAAGGCATATTTTTCGCTTTAAAACCATTCGCTTGTTTCTTTTGTGGAATTCCTTTTTCCTTTTTGTCATACAGACTTTCCAAACCTAATGCTAAATTCAGTTCTACCGGTCTTTCCACATGAAAGTAATAGGATAAGATGGATGCGAAAAATTCATAGCCGCCTCTTCCATCACTAATGGCATGGCACCATTCAAATACCACATAATCGTCATCATAACAGAGTTGCCACAAAAAACCATTGGTGGCATCCCCATATTCCATAGGCCTGTTTTCTTCATTCACATTAAAAAATCTGAATTCTTTGTCATTCTCTTCAAGGTAATATTGTTTATCATATCCAATCGTGCAAGCAAATAAAGGGTGATCCTTCAGCGCACACTTGACCGCATCATATAAGCGTGCTACATCTACTTTGTCAACAAATTGAACTTTAAGAAAAGGGCTATTCTCCATACAGGTTTTATTAACAACTATCGGATATAAGTCCATAACACCCAATTGATATCTTTTCTTCATATCTGCAAAACCTCGATTTAAATAATATATAACTGTTGTAACACATTTACTACATTATCGCAAGTACGAACTGAAAAACAACAAAAACGCAGATTGGGGAAATTTTCAAATCCCATTCTGCGTTCTTATTTGGTGGAGATGAGGAGAGTCGAACTCCTGTCCGAAATCCCTGCCTTGCAGGCATCTACGAGCGTAGGCTATTCTGTCCACTCCCAAGATAGAGCCCTAACAGCCAAGGTAACTACCTAAGTAGCTTCATAAAAGCCACATCACCGCAAAGCTTAAGAGATGTCGGTCTCCGCTTTAACCATCCTGCGGACAGGCCCGAGTTACTGACGCCGATGACTGATGGCTCGATGCACCATCAGGTCGACGAGGCCGCGCTTAGGCAGCCTGAAGTGCTACGTTATTGTTAGCGTTTAATTTTAATTTTCTCGTTTTTATAGAGGCCCACGAGAATCCTCTGCTCGCCGTCCACACCTTAGAAACCCCGTCGAAACCGGAACATCCCCAAGTAGAGAACCAAGCACCACAAATCAATCCGCAAAAGACGCTTTCAGTCGTCGGTCGATTTCCCGTGCCGTTTCTTTCTGTGCCAAGCTGTCGCGCTTGTCATACAACTTCTTCCCTCGTGCGACACCGAGGAGCACTTTCACTTTGCCATGGGAGAAATACAACTCCAAAGGCACTAACGTAAGACCCTTCTGCTTCACGTAACCCAGGAGTTTCATAATCTCCCGCTTATGGAGAAGCAGTTTCCGGTCCCGCAAAGGATCCTTATTGAAAATATTTCCAAATTCATAGGGCGATATGTGCATGGCACAAATATACATCTCCCCGTCACGAATATTGGCATAGGAATCCTTCAAATTCACACGACCGGCCCGAAGGGACTTCACCTCTGTACCGGCAAGAACAATTCCGCACTCAATAGTCTCTTCGATAAAGTAGTCGTGATATGCTTTTCTGTTATTGGCAATAGACTTCTTTCCTTCAGACATGCCGAACAATTCCTCCCCTTTCAAAGGTGCCCTTTATCATACAGGATTGCCGGCTTTTTGTCAACTTAACCGCAGGCTGATTTCCCCTGCCCGAAGGCATTTTACCTGCCCATCTTCCATAACAATCCGCAAGGAGAAATCCGGCTCCAAATCCACCGGGGTTCCCTTTTCCAAAGTGCCGTCTTCACCCAGTATATGCACCGGCCGATTCAGGCAGCACAGGCGGGCTTTGTAGTCTTCTAAGAAGGGGCAAGGTTTCACGTTTAGGTTTTGGTAGCGGGGGTAAAATGCTTCCAAAATCCCCTCCATCAATTGCGTGCGCATTTTTCCTAAATCCCCGGTGCCGTCGCTGACCGCCCCCGCAATTTCCCGAATCTCTTCCGGGAAATCGCCCGAAGGCGTAGCCAAATTCACACCGATGCCCAACACGGCATAGTCAAGGGCCTCTCCCGACAGGCGAGACTCCGTCAAAATGCCGCAGACCTTCTTCCCTGCCACCAAAACATCATTGACCCACTTAATCTTGACGTCCACACCGAAAATCCGTTCCACCGCTTCCGCCACGGAAACCGCAGCCGCCGTGGTAATCTTAAGGGCGTCGCAAGGTGCGATTTGGGGACGTAAAAGAACGCTCATATACAGCCCTGTCCCCCGGGGCGAATGGAATTTCCGATTCAGTCTTCCCCGCCCTGCCGTTTGTGTATGGGCCACAACCACGGACCATTCCGGCGCACCCGTTTGTGCCAACGTATGCGCCATATCGTTGGTAGAGGGAAGCGTCTCGTATGGATAAAGGGTGTATTTCGGGATCATTTTACCACCTCGGGAAAATTATACCTGTATATTATCGCAGAATGAAGCGGATTTCAATCCTTTCCACCTTGACTATTTCTCCTATTTCAGTATAATTTATCTTGTACATTTTATTATACCGAAAGGCAGAGGTACACAAGATATGCTGATATTAGAAGACATTTCCTTCTCCGCACAAACCGAGACCGGGCGGAAAGAAATTTTGAATCATATTAACTTAGAAATTGACGACGGTTTCTCCGTCATTACAGGTCCCAACGGCGGCGGCAAGTCCACTTTGGCGAAGATCATTGCGGGCCTTTACAGACCTACTTCCGGTAAGATTTATTTTAACGGTGTGGATATCACAGATTTAGATATTACCGGCAGAGCAAGAGCCGGCATCAGTTATGCGTTTCAGCAACCGGTACGTTTTAAGGGAATCACCGTCAAGGATTTGATCACCTTAGCTTCCGGCAAGGATATCGGCGTGACAGAAGCCTGCGCATATTTGTCCGAAGTGGGACTTTGCGCAAGAGACTATATTAACCGCGAAGTAAACGCCAGTTTGTCCGGCGGCGAGTTAAAGCGAATTGAGATTGCTACCGTGTTGGCACGCGGGACAGGCTTTACCGTATTTGACGAGCCGGAAGCCGGCATCGACCTTTGGAGCTTTAACAACTTGATTGCAGCCTTTGAGAAGATGCGGGCAGAAACCAGAGGCACCATCTTAATCATCTCCCACCAGGAGCGGATTTTGAATATTGCCGATCGCATTATCGTAATTGCAAACGGTCAGGTAGAGAAGACCGGCGACAAGGGACAGATTCTCCCCGGTTTATTCTGTGACGGACAGACCTGCTCCGTGATGAAGAACAAGAAATGAGGTGACGACGATGTTAGATTTAAACCAAATTGACTTAAACTTATTAGAAACCATCGCCGGCATCAGCGAAGTGCCCTCCGGTGCCTTCAACATTCGTGCCAACGGTGCGTCCGCAGGTAGAGCCAGCAGCGAGAACGTAGAGATTACGCCCAAGATTGATAAACCCGGTATTGATATTCGCATCAAACCCGGCACCTTCGGCGAGACTATTTATATTCCCGTTGTGGTAACCCAAGACGGTCTGCAAGATACCGTATACAATGATTTCTACATCGGCGAAGCGGCGGACGTCGTCATCGTAGCCGGCTGCGGCATTCACAACAGCGGATGCTCCGAATCCCGCCACGACGGTATTCACGCATTCCATTTAGAGAAGAATGCCAAGGTAAAGTACGTGGAGAAGCATTACGGCGAAAGCACAGGCGAAGGAACTAACGTAATGAACCCCACCACCCTTGTGTATATGGCCAAGAACAGTTATTTGGAAATGGAAACGGTTCAGATCAAAGGTGTAGATTCCACCGATCGAATCACGAAGGCCGAGTTGGACGAAGGCGCTACGCTGATCGTAGGCGAGAAGATTATGACCCACGGCGTACAACATGCCGGAACGGATTTCACCGTAGATTTGAATGGTAAAGGCTCTTCTGCTAACATCGTATCCCGATCTGTTGCGAAAGACCGCTCTACCCAGGTGTTTGTATCCAATATCCGCGGCAACAACTTGTGCCACGGACACAGCGAGTGCGACGCCATCGTTATGGACGAGGCCGTTGTTTCGGCCATTCCCCAGATCGTAGCCAACTCCGTAGACGCCAGTTTAATTCACGAAGCAGCCATCGGTAAGATCGCCGGGGAACAATTAGAAAAATTAATGACCTTGGGCCTTTCCGAGAAGGAAGCCGAGGAGCAAATCATCAATGGTTTCTTGAAATAACAGTTGACATTTCACTGTAAAAAAGGTACTCTATATAGGTATATTTACAGCAAAGAAACGAAACGTGAGGCAATCAGCCTGAAAGGAGTTTCATTAAGAATGAAGAAGTTAGTTTTATACTGCAGTATCGACGGAAATACCGACGCAGTTGCCCGTGCAATTGCAAAAGAAGTAGATGCAGACTTGGCACGTTTGGTTCGTGTTAAGCGTGTAAAGGGTTTTGGTTTCTTTAACAATTTAAAGC
This sequence comes from Clostridia bacterium, assembly GCA_017560225.1. Classification (GTDB taxonomy): domain Bacteria; phylum Bacillota; class Clostridia; order UBA1212; family UBA1255; genus RGIG9099. Next base: position 2,479 of record JAFYOJ010000129.1, on the reverse strand, counting down.
TTCGTATGGAAGTTTTGAGAAAGAAGAAGCCGGACATCTTCCCCTTTAAGTGGGACCCTCGTGACTACGATTTGATTTACATCGGCACCCCCGTATGGTACGACTCCTACAATCCTGTATTCAACACGTTGTTTAACGTTATTAAGATTTACGACAGAAAGATTGCATTGTTCTCTACCGGTATGAACGAAGAGGGCAAGGCGCTTACAAAGCTGTCTAACGACTGGCTGAAAGAGTCTGTGTTGCTTGGCACCAAGCACTGCATCGAGCCCATTTGGGAAGATGAGGACGCACAGACCGAAGCGATTTTGGCCGATATGGCCGCTTGGGCGAAGGGCATTTCCGACACTGCCGAGAAGATGATCGAAGAGGAAGAGTTGGAGCGTCGCAAGACCATTTACAAATTCTAATTCTATGGAACTTTATCCCATGCCGGCAGATTTTCAAGATATGAAGATTCGTCCTTACAAGAAGGACCTGCCCTATTCTTATACTTGTGGAGTATTCCCGACAATCGAGCTGATGGACAACTGTCCATCAGCTGTTTTGCGTATTATTCTTTCAGAGAAGATTGGTAAAGGCGGCGATTTAATTCGAGAACGTGCTGCCAAAGCCGGCATCCCCGTAGTGGTGGATGACAAAACCATCGGGCGTCTTTCCCCGAAAGACAACTGTTTTGCCATCGGCGTTTTTACCAAATACACCTGCGCGTTAGACGCTATCCGAAACCATATCGTACTGGTCAACCCCTCTGATATGGGCAATCTTGGCACTATTATCCGAACGTTGACTGCCTTTGGATTCCAAGACTTAGCCATTATTCGTCCTTGTGCTGACCCCTTTGATCCCCGTGTGCTGCGAGCCTCTATGGGCGCGGCATTTCGCATTCGTTTGTCTATGTATGACACATTCGAAGCGTACCAAAAGGTGTGCGGCGATCGGGAGTTCTATCCCTTTATGCTAAACGGCACGCCCATGGAAGAACTGACTTTCTCCAAAACCGAGAGGCCCTATTCCCTGCTCTTCGGCAATGAATCCAGCGGACTTCCGGACCGTTTCCTTCAATTAGGGACACCGGTGCGCATCACCCACGAGAACACCGTAGATTCTCTCAATTTAACCATTGCTGCCGGCATCGGCATCCATTGGTTTACCCACAGAAAGGAGAACACACAATGATTCTTTCTAAGTTGATCGCAGACAAAGCCACCGTTTTGGGCGTGGCTTCCGAAGAGATTAAAGAAGCACGCGATTTATACGCAGGTCGTAAAGTAGGAAACAGTCGCCTCTTTGTGTGCGAAGGGTTGTGGGCCGCAGATAAATTGGTGGAGAAAGGGATTCCGGTACAAAGGGTATTCTTTGACAACACCTATTTCCCGGAGAAGGCCACCGAGAAAGAGCAGAAGCAGTTAGCCGGCATTTTACAGGTCTGCCGAGAAGCCTACAGCGTCTCCCCGAAAGCCTGCAGCAAAATCAGCGACCGTGACGGCGCCGATATTTGCTTTATTGTAGCAGAAATGCCCAATTACACGTTAGCAGACATTCCCCTTTCCGACAATATGATTACTATTATCTTAGACGGTCAGGAGCAGCCGGGAAACGTTGGCGCCATTCTCCGTTCCTTAGACGGTGCAGGCGGCACGTTTGCCATTATGACCAACCGTCGTGTGCGCTTGACCCACAGCCGTTTAATTCGATCCAGTTTGGGTGCCGCATTTATGATGCCGGTGGTGGAAGTCCCTATGGAAGAATTGGCAGCTTGGCTCTTAGAGAAAGGCTTCCGTTTAGTGCTGACAGACTTGACTGCCACAAAGTCTTACTGCGATATTGATCACAAAGGCCGTATCGCCATCGTGGCGGGTAATGAATATTTGGGCATTTCCGATTATTGGCGGCATCTTCCCAATGCAGAGCCGGTCATTATTCCCATGCTGGGCAGTGTTGAGTCCTTGAACGTAGGATTTGCTTCTACTTTAGTGGCTTACGATTTGGGGCTACGTCAGAAAGAGTTGAAATAGCCATAGACAATAAGGCGGAAAGGATGACAATGAAAAGGAAAATCACCCTCTCAACAACACAAATCATCCTTATTAGTTTTCTCATAGCGATTCTATTGGGAAGCATTTTGTTAGCGCTGCCCATTAGTGCGGCAGATGGAACTAAAGTACCGTATTTAGATGCACTTTTCACCGCAACCACCTCCACCTGCGTAACCGGTCTTGTAACTCTCCCCACATTCTCCACGTGGAGTTTATTTGGACAAATTGTTATTTTGTTCCTTATCCAAATCGGCGGACTCGGGATCATTACCATCATGTCAGGTATTATGTTGCTCTTAAATCGAAAACTTGGCATCAGCGACCATTTGCTGATTCAAGATGCTTTTAATTTAAATACCATGTCCGGTCTTTCGAAATTCATCAAGAACGTACTGCTGGGCACGTTGCTGATTGAAGGAATCGGTGCCTTGCTATATATG
>JAFYOJ010000128.1 GCA_017560225.1 Clostridia bacterium | reverse complement strand
TGCCATACAGTCACGAAGACCATAAACACGGGCAATGCCGTCCCCTACCAAGATAACCGTACCGGTTTCTTTCATTTCCATACGGGCTTGATAATTTCGGATTTGTTCTTTAATAATATTACTGATTTCTTCCGGTCTTCCGTTCATTGACTGACCACTTCCTTTACCTGTTTCAAGCGACTCTTAAGACTTCCGTCTATAATACCGCCATCCATTTCCACAATCATGCCGCCAATCAAACCGGCATCCACACTACACGATAAGATTACCTGCTGTCCATTTTGTTCCAGCTTCGTTTGCAATCGAGTTTGCTCCTCCGCCGTCAGTGGTACAGCACTGGTTACTTTGACAACTTTCTTGTTCCGCAAAGTTTGCAGCATTTCTTGGTACTGCGTAACGCACGTTTCTAATAAAGCAAGACGGCCGCGTCTACACAAAAGTTCCAGGAAAGACACCACTTCTTCACAAGCAACCGGGCTAAAAGCCTCACGAATCCCCGCCAATCTGGCATCCAAAGGAACACCGGGACACATCAAAAATTCTTGATATTCCGGCTGCCCACGAAATACGGACAAAACGATTTGCAGAGAATCTTGAATAACGTCTTCTCTGCTCGTTTCCGTCCCCAAAGTGAAGATTGCCAGAGCATACTCTTTACTCATTTCCTTCATGATAATCCCCTATTTCGTCAATAAAAGAATCCATCATCTTCCGATGATCCTTTTCATTGATTTCACGGTCAAGCAATTTCTCTGTAAGCAACGTAGAAACAGCCACAATTTCCTGTTTCATCGCCTCTTGTCCACGGCGGCGTTCCAACGCAGCTTCTTGCTGAGCTTGACGAACAATACCTGCGGCCTGTTCTTTCGCATCCGCTAAGATTTGATCCCGTCGTTCACCGGCTCTGACAGAAGCCTTCCGAATGATTTCAGAAGACTCCACTTCTGCCTCTTGCATCTTCTTGGTCCAAGCCAGTTCATCTTCTTGGGCATGCAAAGCAGCATCTTCTGCTTTCTTATAAGACGCTTCCACTGCCGCCTGGCGCTCTGCCAACATCTTTCGTACCCGTTTGTACAAAAACTTCTTCAGGACTAAGAAAAGCAACAGCAAATTCAGAAGAGAAATTAAAATCTGCCATATATTGACCGATATAACCTGTAAAGTTTGCATACTAAATCTCCTGCAAAGTGTTTATCCAATACTCTTCAGCAAAACATCCACCAACATATTCGGTGCTACAAAAATCAGCAGAATTGCAATAACCAACGCATACAAACCTGTGGTTTCTGCAATTGCACAACCCATTAACATAGTGGTTGTCACTTGACTCTTGCACTCGGGTTGTCTACCAATGGCTTCACACGCCTTTGCCACTGCATTACCCTCACCGATACCGGGGCCTACACCTGCAATCATGGCGGTGCCTGCACCCAATGCGCAACAACCCAAAATAATACCAATTGCCAGTTCTAACATTACACTTACCTCCAAACTATTACTTCGAAACAGACTTTATGGTCGCTTTGCGTAATTTCCGTTGTTCATACAAGTCCGCCGGGAATCCGGAAGAAATATACAACATTGTCAACATCGCAAAGATATAGGCTTGTAAACAACCGCTAAATATATCAAAATACACGGATAATACCGCGGGAATACCAATTTGCAAGAAAGGAATTTCGCCCAGAATGCCGGGGAGATTCCCTAATAAAATAGCAGAAAGACCGGATAATCCCGCTGCCACTAAAGTCGATATAACTGTACCGGAAAGTACGTTTCCGTAATGACGGAAAGCCATAGAAACCGGCGTTGCCACTTCGCTGATCACATTAAGGGGCGACAAAAGAGGCACCGGATCGCCAAAGCTCTTAATGTACTGCCAAGGACCGCATTTCATTTTGTAATATGTAATCAAGATAAAGACTAAAATTGCCCAACCTGCCACCACATTCAAATCCGACGTAGGCGGATATAAGCCAAACAGTGTCAGCAAACTGGAGAAACCGGATAAAGCTAAGATCGCACATATAAAGGGAGAAAATCCCTTAAAGAAAGGACCCATATTTTCATACACCAATTCTTCTGTCTTCTCTACAATCCATTCTGCCACAACTTGCCGCTTAGTGGGAAAACGTGCAGAAAGACCATGGGTTAGATATAAGCAAAGACCGAACACTGCAAGAATGACCAGCCAAGAATTGATCTGCGATTCAGAAATAATAAGATCTTGAACGGGCATGGGAATTGTGCAAAAAACCTGTGCACCCCGAATGGAAACACCACTTTCGGCAGGATGCGTAAGCACACGCAATACGATGCCTCCCAGGATTGGAAGAATCATAATCAGCAAATATAGACAATCTAAGAAATAAAACCGACCGTTCTTCTTCATCACGCGCCATCCTATGATTTACATTCAAGACGTCTTCTTAAACAATCCGCGAAACAACATGGCAATTCTCGGAAAGAATACAGGAATCAGCACGGTCCACGTATTAAACCAAGGCAGGACAATACCGATTACCACCACAACAAACAGCATAATATTTCGAAGGGTTAAGGACAATTTCATAAAGGTCTTTGCATCGGCTTCTTCCTTCTCCACAGCCCGCTGAACCGTAAGACCCAGCAGCAAGAAATTTCCAATCGCCAAAGCACCGGACAATAAATTCCCCAAGAGAACTGTGTAGTCCCACTTGCCCAGGATCAAAAAGACCGCTTGCAACACCACGCTGAGAATCACCACCCAGCTTCCAATGTATACAGTTTCCGCTTTCACCGTAGGATCAACTTTGGTCATCTCCAAAAAGGCTCCCTTCCAATCTATAACTGTTTTAGTATAACACAAAACGGCAGTCGATTCAACATTCTACCCCAGTCGTTTTCGAATCAATCCCCCCACCAACATACACACAGGAATGCCTACTTGAGGAATCAGAAAGAACAAAGGGATCCAGGTAATCGCCTTATTCAGCAACGCTACATTAGAGGACGCAAAAATATAGGCTGAAACCGTCACGAGCAAAGCGGTGATCCAGCGAAGTCGCTTCTCGGATGTTTTAGCAAAAATTTCTTTCATCAGCTCAATACTGCACCAAAGCTGAATAGAAATTCGGAAGAACAAAATAAACAAAAAAGGCAAATTAAACACACTTTCAATCCGGGTAATTACACTGCCGATACTGGCAAAACGAATCACCTCATAAGCAGGATAAGATAAAATGCTGGCAAAAGGTCCCAATACTAAAATATCCCGAAGCAACACCATCAAAACGAAAAAGAAGCCCAATATAAATCCCGTCAAGAAAGATTTCCAAAGGGGATATTTGTCTGTTTCAGAAATGCGCACCCGTCCCATAAATACGGTCATACAAACCAATTCCCCAAAAGGCATTGTAAAGGGAATCAATACCGGAAGAATACTATCTTCCCAAGAACGACGGAACACCGGGAACAGAAAACGCAATTGAATGCGCGGGAACAAAAAAGCCGTCAGAAACAGGAGCAATACGTATAAACCCACACATAAAACAGGTGCTGCAAACGCAAAGAAAGAAACACCTTTACTGCTTCCATACCAGCAAACCAGTCCCATCAGCACAATAGGCACCAAAATAGGCACCTCAATCAAAATATCAATATTGATAAACTGTGCAGACTGACGCAAACTAAACGCGGCCAAATAAATAAAGTAAACCAAATAAGCCAGCAAAATGACTTTGCCTGCAATTTTACCAAAACCGTAAGACAACATTCCGGAAAGACCCATTCCATTTGAAAGGCCCAACATACGGCAATAGAGAAAAATCAGCGGCAAGAACAAAACGCCCCCTACAAGGACCGTCAACCACGCGTCGTGTCCGGAACGCTGATAATAATACATCATGGACAACAAAGAACCCTGTATATAGCACGCCACCAATGCTGCAAACTGGCGCGGTGTAATTGTTTTATTCATATTGAGCACTCTCTTTCAACACCGGATCCACCAAAGATCCTGTCCGTCTTACGTTTGCTTTTACAGAAACTTTATACGTGATGCCGGTAAAATATCGTTCCCACTCCCCTTGTACGCCTTCCCAAATTTCCGGCGCATAACGGGACAAATATTCACTGACACCAAATATATCGCTATCAAGTTTTCTGGATTGGTCAATGGCATCACAAATTTCCGACGCAATAAAAGACCCACAGGCTTGTTGAATGGCCTCCAAACCATCCTTTTGATGCAAATCAAAAGTTCCATCAATATGGCCCACCACCGCATCTGCAGAAATGCGAAAAGAAACAGAAAGCCCTTCATAGCCCTTTGCAGGATCAAAATCTACCGTCATTTTTCCCTTTTTACCGGTTACTGTCAAAGAAAAGCGAGCGTCCTTCACCGGCACGGTAAACACAGTAGACTGGATATCCCCTGCCATCCACAAATATCCTCGTGTTTGGGTTCCATTAAGTTTTCCCACCATTTTCCAATCTCGAAACACAGCACAGCCATCCACATACACCGTTTCCGTTTCTTCTCCCGAAGATCGTGCGTTAATCAACGGAATGACTGCCGCTTTCTGCGCACTTTTCATATCCACCGCAAAGTCAAATAAAGAAATAGTGGGTGCTTCTGCATTTTGCGCCTGAATTTTCAATAATTTAGCAATCTCCTGGGCAGGCAATATTTCCAATCCCGGAGAAATATGCAATAAATCCTTCGCAGGCTTCTCGCTCACCGCCAAAAGTACATTGTAACGCATTTCCCGCTCTCGGAAGAAATAATCCATAAAAGGCGCCAGGCCATCTCTTGCCAATGCTTCTCCAAACACAATGACTTGATTATGGGAAATATACAAATTCCGATTGGACTGTTTCACAGAACCACGAAGTAAAGGGAAAATATCATCCCCCGCCATCTCCAAATTCCAGTACATGGCGTCTGCCGCGCCGGCTGCACCGCTATTTTTAGAACCTCCACCGGGAAAGCTTCCGGTGCGAACCACTTGGGCTGTAACGTGCAGCTTGCCCGTTTCAAAAGGAATCCGGTTCTCCTCGGTGGCTCGGTCTAACCCCAAGCCCATAACGATGGCAATGGAGTTCAACTCTCTTTTGGAATGTTCCGGCATACAACCGGAGAAAGTTGCACATACGGCACATAGTATAAACAGCAACAAAATCCTTTTACACCCGTTCTTCATCCTTCTTCCCCTCCCGGAATAGGCGTATCCTCCCGCACAGGATTTCCGGGGGCCATTCCCACAGGACGGCGACGAAGCAGCCATAAGGGCGATCGAATCACGCTGTCTTTCAGATCGTCCGTACGCAAAGGTGCCACAGGGGATAAATACGGAAACCCAAAAGAACGCAACGAAATCAAATGCACAAACAATACAATTGCCCCCAATGCGATCCCCAATCCACCCGCCATGCTGGCCGCAAATAAGAACAACCATCGCAGAAGGGTTTGTTGCGGATTTAATGTAGGCACCACAAAAGCACATACAGCCGTAAGGGCCACGGTAATCACCAAAGGCGCACCTACAAGGCCTGCCGCCACCGCCGCATCCCCCATCACCAGCGCGCCCACAATAGAAATCGTCTGTCCCACTGCTCTGGGAAGGCGCAGTCCCGCTTCTCGAAGCACTTCAAAGGTAATCAACATCACAACGGTTTCAGAAAACGCTGTAAAAGGAATGCCTTCTCGTGCAGCCGCCATAGTAAACAATAGCGCAGTGGGAATCAATTCTTGATGAAAGGTGGTCAGTGCCACAAACAGTGCCGGAGCAAAAATACTGATCAGAAACGCAAATACACGAAAAACGCGAATCATGCTGGCATAAACCGGTTTCTCATAATAGTCTTCCGGGTTTTGAAAAGCTTCCACCAAAAGAAAAGGTAACGTGAGTACAAAAGGCGTACCGTCTACTAAGATGAGCACACGCCCTTCCAGCAATTTAGCCGCAGCCACATCCGGTTTCTCTGTGTACCCTACCGTAGAGAAAATGGAAGTAGGATGATCTTCAATCAACTGTTCCACATAACCGGTTTCTAAAATCATATCAATATTGATTTTCTCAATACGCTTGCGAACCCGGCAAAGCAAACGGTGCGTCGTTAAATTCTTCATATACACCAAACAGAGTTGTGTGTCTGTTTGGCGACCCTTTTTATAATCTTCAAAAGTGAGATTGCCACTGCGAATTTTTCGACGAAGCAAAGTGGTATTGGTACGTAAGTTTTCCGTAAAGCTTTCTTTCGGTCCTCGCACAACCGTTTCGTTTTGCGGCTGTTCCACGCCCCTTCGTTCGAAACCTTTACAGCCGACTGTTGCTGCCACACAGCAGCCTTCCATCAGTAAAATACCATCTCCGTATAAAACCACAGATGCGGCAGCTTCCCGAATTTCCGCAAAACCAATGTCGCATACCCCAAGTACACGGGCTGCAACCTGCTTCATATCCCCTTTTAAATTTTGTTCCGGCGCTTGTTGAATCGGCAAAATCACAAACTTATTTAACAATTCCATATTGACCATACCGTCCACAAATAACAAAAGAAAATTTCTTCCGCCTGCGGTAAAGGCACGAAACTTAATATCACTATTCTTCCCTAAAAGCCGTTCAAATTCCTGTCGTTCTTTATTTAAATCCCCGGTTAAAGCAGTTCCGGAAACCTTAGCAGGATGACTGCTTCTCACTTTTCTATATTTGAGCCATTGTAAAAATTTTCGTATCATAAAAAAATCACCACAGCATTAGTATGCCATGGTGATCCAAATTAAAATCGTGGTAAAATTATCGTTTGCAAATTTCTTGTACAATTGCAGAGAGTTCTGCTTCTTTCTCAGCAAGCTCCGCAACCAACTTAAACTGATTTCTGGCACGATCCAAATTATGATGTTCGCGATGAATTCTAAAATAAGTATCCCCGTTTAAGTAGTCCGTCAGGAAACGAATACCACATTCGTAAGTCATCAATTTCACAGAGAACGGAAGTAAACGAAGTTCTTCTTCCGTGAGCGTATCGCCCATTTCAGACAAATAGCCTTCTGCAAAATAACGGAACGCTTCACAGTCAAAATGAACCAGCGACAAATCCGTTTCGTCTTCTGCACCGGTAGAACCACCCATACGAAGGGCATCGCCAAAATCATAAAGCATACTACCCTGCATAACGGTATCTAAGTCAATTACACTAACAGCACGACCATCTACTGCATCAAATAAAATATTATTGATTTTGGTATCGTTGTGGGTTACGCGAAGAGGAATTAAACCTTTCTCAATGCCGGAAATAACGGTGTCTGCAAATGTCTCCCCGGCAAGGGCAAATTCAATTTCCGATTGAACGGAAGCAGCTCTGCCTGCAAGATCATCTCGAATCGCTTTCTTCAGCGCCTCTACACGCTTCGGTGTATGGTGGAAATCCCGAATGGTTTCATGTAGCACATCCACCGGGAAGTCTGCAAGCATACGCGCAAAACGGCCAAAACCGCGACCGGCTTCTTTCAAATCAGCCAGCGTCTTATCATTCTCAATAGTCTTGGTGCCGCCAATAAATTTATATACCCGATACACGTTTCCATCTTCCGCCGTATAACAATCTTCCCCATCGGCCGTTTGAATCACGGTAAGCGTTTCCCGGTCGGGATTCCCGCCTTCTGCTTCAATCTTGGTACGCAGGAATGCTGTCACGTTCCGGATATTCTCCATCAATTCTGTTGGATTCCGGAAGATAGCAGTATTGATCCGCTGAAGAATGTACTTCGGTGTTTCCGTGCAGTACGTATTATTAATATGGCCATTGCCATAAGCTTCAATTTTAGAACGAATATTAAACTGTCTTAATATTGCATTCATGTCTGTTTGTTGATGTTGCATATTTAGCGCATCTCCCCGATACAAATACTCAAACAGATGAATTATACCCATTCAGGGATAAAAAGTCAAGTAAAAGCCCCCGACGGTTGAAATCGGGGGCTTTCAGAAAAGCAAAATATTATTGGTTGATATAGGCCATGGTCGTTTCCATACCCAGACCATTTCTGGAAATAGAAACCACTCTTGCGCCTGCCGTTTCCGGCAAGTTCGTCTTGCCAATTGTGGAGCAGAACGCCAACGTCATATTCAAATAACGGCCTTGAAAATCATTTTCCGCATTATAACCACAGAAAATACCTTCAATATCGCCACGTTCATAACAGGTATAGAAGATACCGGATTCCCGTTCCGATGCAGAAATCTTAGTTGCTGCTTCAGAATCGTTACCAATAAATTTCTGGCTCTTGGGATTCCGCTTCACAACCTCAAACTGATAAACAGGAACCTGGAAATACATCATGCCGGGAACCAATCTGCCGTTATATTCTTCAAAGGCAATGGAAGTATCCTGATACCAAAGCATTTGCGAATAATGAATACAATCCAAATTCGTCTTACCACTAATCAAATTCTTCAAAAGAACCCGATCCTCCAAACCCGGCTGATAATCATTCAAATACCCATTAGCATCTAAGCACCAAATATTGAAGCCGGACTTATCGTTATTCGGATCCGTATCCCCATCATTCAAACGAACAGGGATTACATAGTTACTTACACCATATACCCATTCCGGTGCCGTCTTAGATAAACAATACGGATAAGAAGTATACACGCTCATTTGATCCGCTCTGCTGTAACCGGTCTTTGCATCTTCTTTGCCCTCTGTATCCACACCAAAAGCGTGACACCAGGGAATTTCCCGTTCTTCAAGAGGAGCGTTCAGCACGTCCAACACAGCGCGCAATTCTGCTTCATTGGAAATCGTACCATCGTGAATATCGCCGCCCAAAATCACCAAATCCGGATTTTCTTGATCCAGCAGTTTCTCCATATTCTTTACAATCTTCTCATCCACCGTCTTTGATACACGCAAATCAGAGAAAATCATCACTTTGAAATTCCCCTGGGCATCAAAATACAAATTCTTCTTTGTATTCAACACTTCCGTGGAAGAACTGCCATAGTTCTCCGGCTCCGGTTCAGGACCTTTCTCCGTCTTGTTGCAAGCGGCAAAGCTGAGACACATCGCAAGTAATGTCAATAAACAAATCAATCTCTTCATCTTTGCCACCTCCTTATGCATCTAAATCTTTACAGTAAACCATACGGGTTGTGAAATTGAAGGCATCATCTTGATTCACTTCAATAACGCGAGCGCCCCTGGTTGCAGGAGAGAAATACGCCAAGCTTCCGATGGTGGGGGTAAAACCTAACTGAATGCCCATATAAGTGCCATTGTAATCGTTTTGATGATTATGACCTACAAACATTCCCTTTACGTCTCCACGTTCATAACAAGCGTGGAACAAACCGGAACTTAATTCAGAGGGCCATACACCTTCTACATCCTGACCGGTCATATTCGTTTGCTTGGGATTTCGTGTAATATATTCCCATTCAATCTGTGCAATATGGAAGAACATCATGGCTGCAATCTTAGAACCGTTGTATTCTTCTAATGCTACAGAACTCTTCCAGTACCAACGAATTTGGTCTGCATGAATGGTTTCATACTTTCCGCCCGGATCAAACAAAGTGCCGTAAATGGGATTCTCTACCAATACAGCATTCTCAAATTTCTGTCCATACAAATTCTGCTGTGTACCGGTCTTCTCATTCAAGTAATTGTGGGTATCCAAACCAAATACATTGAACGCAATCTTATCCGAGTCAGAACGTAAAATAGGCAACACATAATTGCCCATGCCGTACACGGTACCGGCTTTAGAAATATTATATTTGAAGGACTCAAAAATCTTTTGTTGCTCGGCCTTACCAATCTCGCCTACGTCCCCCATCTTAAAGGTGTAGCCGCCTTCTACGTGATTGCCGTATACTTGCGCCCAGGGAATCTTGCGAGATTCCATCGGCTCACACATAGCCGTTAAATAGGTCTTCAATTGGCTTTTATTGCCGATACCACCGCAGTGGTTATCGCCGGCCAATAACACCAAATCAGGCTTTTCTTGATCCAGGATTTGATTCATATAGCGAACCGTATCCTCTTTAAGCGGATATGTATCCTGAATATCCGCAAAAATTACAATTTTGAAATTACCGTCATCATTAAAACGAAGCGTATGCTTTAGTTCCAGCAAACTCTTAGCATAAGCATCACTGTCTGTCTGCGATGCTGCCACGCCGCCGAATCCGCTACCGGACACAACCACCAGCAGAAGTACTATCAGGGCCAGCAAACGAGTGATATGCTTTTCTTTCATACTTTCACCTCTTCTAAAATAATGACAAGATTGTAATTTATATCCGGATATTTGTCAACTAATTTAGCCTTACTTCTTCTTGCTTCGGACCTCACGGTACGCAGTGGGTGTCTCACCGGTTAGCCTGCGGAAAGCATGGGAGAATGCCTGTACATCCGAATAATTCAGCAATTCAGCAATTTCAGAAATAGTTTTCTCCCCTTCCACCAACCATTGTTTCGCCTTGGCCATCTTCGCCCGATAAATATAAGAGGAGAAACTGATATGCATATTTTTCTTAAAATAATGAGAAAGAAAGCTCTCGCTGCAGTGGAATGCTTCCATCATCATACCAATATTGATGTTATTGCAAAGGTTATCTTCAATGAACACAATCATTTGACGGCATAGTTCTTCCGGAATATCTCCTTTTGTATAGCGTGCCCGATTCAATTTCTCCCGGACATACGCCGTTTGCAGAAATTGTATAAGGAGGGATTCTCGAACGTGATCTGCAATTTCGTGACATTTCGCAATTCCATCAATGTGGGCTGCCACATCAGTCATTCTGTAAAGACGTTGTTCGAAATCTCCCAATACCGGAGAGGCACAGGAAAATCTCCATAAAACCAAACGATTCGGATCTGCCATACGGATTGTCACTTGTGCAGGAAGACAGTCCGCTTTAATAAAGTAACAATTTCCCGGCGGTGGCGCCTTCAAAGTATCTTCTTTCGGCTCTGCAGAAACCGTATAGTATTGCGGAGGACAAATATCTTCGTACCGTTGCATCAAATGTGCCGAATACCGTCCCGGTAAATAGTCTTTATATTTTCGGGCACCATCGGTGGGGAAAACCGCTGACCCGGAGCTACCTCGATTATAATCACGGAATTTAAGCGTAATACAATCCCGCGACTTATCCACACCCGGCCGATCGCCTTCCAGATAGAACATCAAATCCGTGAAGAACTTATTGACGTCATATTTATCGTACAAATTCCGGTATGTCGCCACAATCGGCTCTCCCGGAAGATAGTGTTCTTTGGGCAAGAACAGCGAACACTCCGTGTCATTATACACTTCCTGTTTCCCTAAGCAGCAATACAGAAAAATGTATTCATTGGATTCCGGTTGCGCATTTTGGAAACAAATGGAGCCTTTTGCAAGATCCACATCGCCGGATAACGTTTCCACATGGTCTAAGGAAAGGAATGGAACAAAAGCCGGCTCATCCGTTTCCCAATCGGTATGTTCATCCCCCTCTGTTTTAGTAACCGTTTCACAGGGTAAATACAAATGCCTCCGTCCGCACAAAACCCCAACAGCATACAAAGTTGCCACAATGCCGATTTGTTCATCCGGCAGAAGAATTTCCAACGAACATTGTTTCGCCTCATCCAATTGGGTTGGATCTGTCAATTGAAAAGAAAGAAACCCACTGAACGGGCACGGAATTTCATTGCCTTCTCCGTGAGGAAAAACAGGATGTAACTCAACTTCCTGATGACAGCCAAGAAAGGCCCGTGCTCGAAGCGGACCTTTCTTGGAAATATCAATTTTCACAAAGAACGTAAAATGTTTGATTTCATGCACCGGGCAATCCACCGGAATGTCAAAACGCATAAGGAATCCCCCTATTCTTTGTTCCAAAAGGATAGTCAATTATTTTAAGTAAGACATATAAGATGTCATCTTCTTACCATTTTCCGAAATTGAAACCACACGAGCGCCGGCTGTATCTGAAACTTTCGTCTTACCCACCGTGGAACAATAACCCATCAAGATGTTCAAATAAGAACCACTGAAATCATTCTCTGCATTGTAGCCGCTGAAGATAGCTTGAATATCGCCCCGCTCATAACAGTACCAAAAGATACCGGATTCCCTTTCCGATGCTGAAACTGCCGATGCTTTAGAGGTTAAATTTCCCGTCGCACCAGTCTGTTCCTTATTCCGTTTCACCAACATAAACTGGTAAGGCGCCACTTGGAAATACATGAAACCGGGAATCTTCCCGCCGTATTCCGACTGCATAGCCACCGAAGTGTCCCAGTACCAGCAGATTTGGGTAAAATGGATGCTGTCCAAATTCGTGCCACCGCTTACGTCTCGTTTCAGTAATACCTTTTCTTCCAAGCCGGCTTCAAAATCATTCAGATAGCCGTTGGCATCCAAGCACCATACGTTAAAGCCCACTTTGTCATTGGACGAAATCCGAATGGGCAACACATAATTGCTGACACCGTATACACTGTCCGTATCCGCTCTGGAGATACAGTACAGATAAGAGCGATAAACTTCCATTTGATCTTTCCGATTATATCCGGTCTTCTTATCCGGAGTACCCTCTGTGTCTACACCGAAAGCATTACACCAGGGAATCTGTCTTTCTTCCAACGGTGCATTGATAGCATCCAGCACTTGTCTCAATTCTTGTTCATTGGAAACACTGCCATCGTGAACATCACCGCCCAAAATCACCAAATCAGGTTTTTCACGGTCTAAAATCGTTTCTATATTCGTGATAACTTTACTGTCCACATTCTTGGAAACTCTTAAATCAGAGAAAATCACCACTTTGAAATCGCCGGATTGGCTGAAATACAGTTTCGGTTTATCCGGATTTGGATCCTCGCTGGGTAATGCACCCATATTTCCGGCAGATTCATCCGTTGCATCCGCACTTGCTCCGGGTTCCCGGGAAGAAGACCCGCCACAAGCTACAAGGCCGGTACACAACAACATACAAATCATTAAACAACAAATTCTCTTCCATTCAAAATTCATAGTTCTGCACCGTCCTTTCTTATTTAATATCCTTACAGTACACCATTCTGGTAGTAAAGTTGAAAGCATCATCTTGGTCAACTTCAATCACACGAGCGCCGCGGTTGTCTGCGCTATAGAAAGCAAGACTGCCGATAGTAGGCACATACCCCAGCTGAATACCCATATACGTACCAATATTATCATTGCGGTGTTGGTGACCTACGAACATACCTTTCACGTCACCACGTTCGTAACAAGTTTGGAACAAGCCACAATAAACCTCTGAAATAGCATTTCCATCGGTATTCACACCCACCATATCGGTTTGTTTCGGATTGGAGGAAACCACTTCAAATTCAAGAATGGGAATATGAAAGATCATCATCGCCGCCACTTTAGATCCATTATATTCTTCTAAAGCAACCGACGTATCCCAATACCATCGCACTTGGTCAAAGTGGAACGTTTCGTACCGTACACTTGGGTATATAATACCGCCGTAAATACCGCGTTTTAAATAAACGGCATTCTCAAAGGCCTGACCGCCGGGATTTTCATTGGAATAGCTATGACTATCTAACGCGAATACATTAAACCCAATTTTATCCGAATCGGAACGTAAAACAGGTAACACGTAGTTGCCTACACCGTATGCACTTCCCGCTTTAGATACGTTGTATGCATAAGACTCAAACATTTCCTGTTGATCTTCTTTACTGGCGCATCCGTACAATTGTGCAACGTTGGCATTATAACCACCCTCCGCATGATTACCGTATACCTGAGCCCAAGGAATCTTCCTGGATTCCATAGGCGCACAGATTGCATTCATATACGTCTTCATCACGCTCTTACTGATATTATGACCTGCGTGATTATCGCCACCCAACAACACCAAATCCGGCTTCTCCTGATCCAGAATCTTATTCATATAGTCAATGGTATCCGTTTTGGGCGGGTAAGTATCCTGAATATCAGAAAAAATAACGATCTTAAATTTACCATCTTGATCAAAACGAAGCGTATGCTTCAAATCAAGAGCCGCTTGAACCATTTTATCTTGTGAAGATCCGGTAGCATCTACCGAGCCTCCTGTAATACCGGCCATACCGGACAAAACCACCAGGAACAATACGCAAAGAACAGCTAAACGGATCCAAAACGTATGCTTCATATCACAGCCTCCTTCGATTTATTGCATTAAATCGTTGTAAATGGCGGCCACCTGATCGGCATCCATACCGCCTAAATACAGATTGCACACACCGATACTGCCAACGATAGCCTGTCCGCCGTGAGAGCCGGCAGAACAACAACCGCCAATGGCTAAATACTGGGCTGTTGCATTAGGCGGGAAACCCATTCTTCCGTAATTGGTTTCGTATTCCGCAACCAACTGTCCGTCGATATACAAACAAAGTACGTCCGAATCCCATCCAAACATAACGTGATACCAACGGTTTGTCTCAATGGCTTTCGTATCGGGAAGTTTTTGATAAGCACCGTCAATATGAATATCAAAGCGGATCTTACCGTCTACTACGTAAAGACCGAAACCGCCGGCTTCACAGTTATCTGCAATACCCCAATACGATACAGAAGGCAGAGAATCAATTTTGAAGTATACCTCGACCATAAAGCCGTCTTCCATATCGCCGTAATAGTCGCCAATTTGCGCATTATATAAACAAGTGCCACCGGTGAGTTGCGCCACATTTAATCCTGTAGCTGCATCTACAGAAACTGCCTTATTACCACCGTGTGCCGTGATTGCAGGACCGTCCGCAACGGCATTGGTGGCAGAACCATCGCTGTTAATCACCATTTGGATCACATCCGGCTTCACCTTCTCAACAGGTTCCTCCGTAGGCTCTTCTGTAGGCTCTTCTGTAGGCTCTTCTGTGGGTTCCTCCGTTGGCGCCTGCGTGGGTGTTTCCGTCACTTCGTCTGTAGCAACGGGAGAAGAAACTGTAGCGGTGGGCTCAGTTTCCTGCTGCGTGCCGCCACAAGCAACCATAGACAATACCATTGTCATTACAACAAGTAAACACATCCATTTTTTCATGGGACATACCTCCAAAATATGTATCACTACTCAAATAGTAAAATATTCAAAGCAAGTTGTCGTCGTTTTAGTCTGCACAACTTGTGTTTTTATCTGCATTCACTTTTATTTATACACAAAAATCAGCATGGTTTCAAGGCATATCTTCCCGTTACAACGTCTTTTTCCCCGTAATTTACCTGATAGAATGTGTCTTCTACTGCACGAATGGTCATTCCGGGCGGACAATCCTCCACCATTTTACGCGTAACCGAAGATACCACGTGATACTTCCTTAAAGACGGCGGCACCACGTCCGATGGATCCACCCCATAGAAATCCTCTAACAAAAGGTATGAAATCCGCTCTTCCGCCTCTGGAAATACAGATACGCCGTAGGCCAGCAGCTCCTCAGAAGCATTTTTCGCTGAGATGCCCTGCCCCAGAAGTCCTTTTCCTCGAAACCACGCTGCTAAACCTTGATAGAAATCCCAAGGACTTTTATATAAAGCAATTAAATATTCCAGCGTTTTGGGGTAGCGGCCGGAATTATAGTACCGATTGAGCACGTCCTCAATGCCTTTCATTTCCAGGATTTCTCCATTGGGCAGGCAGGCGTTCCGAAGAATCTCATAAGGAGGATTCGCGGAAAATACGTATCCGTAAGCTTCCTGCATCCGTTCTAACGGTGCGCCCTTAAGGATCTTCAAGAATCCCAATTGTAGTTGATGGGCCTGTAACGTGTACACGTCGTTAAAAGATTGTTTGAATCGATGATAATCTTCTCCCGGAAGTCCCGCAATTAAATCCACGTGGATATTGGCGTTGCCCGGTGCCATAAGTTTTCTAATATTACGGAACACCTGATCAATAGACGTCTTTCTGCAGGCAAGTTTCAATGTTTCTTCGCAGGTAGACTGAATGCCGATTTCAAATTGAAACAAGCCTTTGGGTGCCTTGCCAATCAAAGCAAGTTGCGCTTCGGTAAATAAATCCCCCGCACATTCAAAATGGAAGTTCATCCCCGCCTTAGCGTGATCCAGCAGATATTGCAAGATGGCTTCACAGCGATCCGGAATACAGTTAAACGTCCGATCTACAAACTTAACTTGGGGCACGTCATGGTCAATCAAAAATTGCAGTTCCCCATAGACTTGTTCTAAAGGTTTCGCCCGCACGGGATCGTGCTTTCCGGATAGACAGTACGCGCAGGAGAAGGGACACCCGCGGGTAGATTCATAATACACAATTCGGTTGCGAAAATACGGCAAATTTTCTTCCGTATAGATGAAAGGAATGTCTGCGCCGGGCAGGAGTCCTTCTTGTTGCAAGGCATCCGGCACAGGCAAGTTCAGCCAATTCAGAAGGAAGGTAAAAAACTTCCTTTCCCCCTCCCCCGTAATCACGTGATCGTACAAATCCCTTTGTATCGGGATGTTACCGAAAGATACTTCCGGCCCGCCCAATACAATAGTGGTTTCCGGAATGACACGACGAATATCCGCTAAGAGCGCACCAATCCGTGCCACATTCCAAATATAGACAGAGAAACATAAAAGATCCGGTTTTCGGGAGAGAATATCACACAGCACCCGATCATAGGGTTCATTGATGGTGTATTCCTGAATTTGAATATCAGGAAGTTGAATCCCATATCGTTCGCCGTATGCCGTCGCTGCTTTTTTCAAAGACCAAACGGCCGGATTGGAATGAATATACTGAGAATTAACTGCACAAAGAAGGACATTTTTATTCAACATACCACGGGCACCTTTCTGTTTATAGACAGTGTATTGTAGCATATTTGTATGAGATTGACAAAATTGGGGAAATTAATTTTATACTTTTTATCCAAAGGAGATCGTTTGTATTATGTTAAAATTTTCCCCTCCCCGTCA
>JAFYOJ010000127.1 GCA_017560225.1 Clostridia bacterium | reverse complement strand
CCTTTTGGAAATATGAATAATGGATTCTCTTTTCACGCTTCCGCCGCCTCCTTTACACTGCCGGTCATCAACAAACCAAGTTGCTCTTTACTTGTATTTCGAGCATCCACAATACCGGTAATCTCACCATGGCACAATACCAAAATACGATCACACAACTCTAACATAACGTCCAAATCTTCGCCTACAAACAAGACGCCAACACCATTTTGTTTTTGCTTGTTGATTTCATTATAAATCATGTAAGACGAATGAATATCCAATCCACGTACAGCATACGCAGTAATCAGGACACTGGGAGCGGCATCAATTTCACGGCCCAAAAGAACCTTCTGTACATTACCGCCGGAAAGTTTACGCACGGCGGTATTCACGCCCGGTGTTGCAACCTGATAACGCTCAACAATCGATTGCGCCTGCGCAGCTGCATGCTTCCGGTTAATAAATGGGCCTTTGCTCCGATGATAATTCTTCAAAATCATATTATCCGTAATGTTCAAAGAAGCAGCCAAGCCCATACCCAGGCGATCCTCCGGAATGAAACTCATACCAATACCCAATTTTATAATTTCACGGGGACTCTTCCCCTCGATATTTTCTTGTTTAAATAAGATGGCGCCTTTACGAATCGGGCTAAGACCGGCAATGGCTTCACACAATTCTTTCTGTCCGCTACCTGCAACACCAGCCACACCCAGTACTTCTCCTGCGTTAAGATCAAAAGAAACGTCTTTCAATCGTTCCACACCATGTTCGTCACAAATACTTAAGTGATGTACCGTCAACAGTTTCTCCGAGCTGTTGCTCTCCGGACGATTAATGGCTAAAGATACAGAACGTCCCACCATCAATTCTGTCAACTCTTTAATCGACGTATGTGCCGTTTCAACCGTAGCGATACTCTCCCCTTTACGAAGAATCGCCACACGGTCACTAACAGACATTACCTCATTTAATTTATGGGTAATTAAAATAATGGCAGCGCCCTTCTCCCGCATCTTCCGTAAAATCGCAAACAAACGTTCTGTTTCTTGCGGTGTCAATACGGCAGTAGGCTCGTCCAAAATTAAAATATCGGCACCTTGATAAAGGACTTTAATAATTTCAACGGTTTGCTTTTCAGAAACCGCCATATCATAGATTTTTTTCTTCGGATCGACTTCCATACCAATCTCGGCACAGAATGCCCGAACTTTCTCAAAACGGGACGCAGACAGTAAACTGCGTTCCTTCTTGGATCCCAATAGAATGTTATCTGCGGCTGTCATCACTTCAACAAGCTTAAAATGTTGGTGAATCATACCAATGCCCAATCTTTTGGAATCCTCCGGTGTCTGTATAACAACAGGTTGACCGTTGATTTCAATAGAACCGCTGTCGGGACGGTAAATTCCCGACAGCATGTTCATCAATGTGGTCTTACCGGAACCATTTTCACCCAAAAGCGCCAGGATTTCCCCCCGACGAACTTCTAAGTTAACGTTCCGGTTAGCCACTATGCTTCCAAAAGTTTTGGTTATTCCTGTAAGTCGAATTGCGTCTTCGTGCATCGCCAAAACTCCGTTCAATAAGAATCAAATTATTTCTTCACTACGTTCTCGTAGTACCAGTTAATGCTGCCGGTAATTACGCTGTCAGCAAGGCAGTCGCCGCCTGCTTCAACAATGATGTTACCTGCATTGTCTTTCAAAGCTTCGTCAACAACAGAAACAGTGCCATCCTCAGCAACCTGAATCTGCTTGCCGTCAAATACTTCAAAGTCACCACTTACAATCAATGCACGAACAGCGGCAATGATTTCAGCGGTACCTGCTGCACAGTTTGCTGTAAGCGGACTGATGTCTACAAAGCCTTCAGCAAGGCCGCCGAAGTAGTTGCCGAACTCTACCCACTTGCCATCGATAGCTGCCTGAACAGCGGAAGTATAGTATACATCCCAGTTCCAAATAGGAGCCGTCAAGTGTGCGTTGGGTGCTTCAGCAGTCATATCCGTATTGTAACCGCAACCCCATACGCCTGCTGTGTTTGCCTTAATCTGAGGAGCAGTGGTATCGCAGTGCTGACCGATTACATCGCACCCAAGATCAAGCAGAGCCTGTGCTACATCGCCTTCTTTGGTCAAATCGAACCAAGAGTCAGTGGTCTTCACGTAAACCTCAGCATCCGGATTTACAGCTGCAACACCCTTTGCGAATGCATCCAAGCCACCGGTAACTTCTGCATTGTCAGAACCCCAAGCTGCTACGTAACCAATCTTGTTGGACTGAGTCTTGAGACCTGCCGCGATACCGGCCAAATATCTTGCTTGGTAAATACGGCCAAAGTAGTTATTGAAGTTGTTTCCATCGCTCATGTAACCCGTTCCGTGAGAGAAGATTACGTTAGGATACTCTTTAGCAAGCTGCTGCATAGTTTCCATGTAACCCCAGCTCGTACCGAAAATAATATTACAACCATCTTCAATACACTCTTCAATCGCCGTCTTCGTTGCTGCAGCATCAGAGTCATTTACGTTGTTCTTACGAACAATCTGACTGTCTGCAAGATTCAGGTTTGCCTGCATGCCTACGATACCTTGATCGTGTGCATAGGAATAACCGGCGCCATCTGCAGGATCACCGATGTGAATAACGCCCACCTTGATATTCTCTTTCGCGATGGGATTTGCAGTAATATCTTCTCTTTCTACGGGGCCGCATGCAAATAACGATGCAACCATTACTACTGCAAGAAGTACGGATAAAATTTTCTTCATACCTTTCTTCCTCCTATAAATATATTTTTTTAAAAGAACGACCTTCGTTCTTTTTTATACAAAAACAACACCGTTTTCCGGGTCCATAGATTGAATCCGTGCCAAAGATTCCACGCGAATGCCTTTTTCACGAAGCGCTTGTCCACCTCTTTGATAAGCCTTCTCAATGACAATGCCTGCACCAACTAAGGTAGCACCGGACTCTTGAATAATTTCAGCCAAGCCCTCTAATGCACATCCGTTTGCCAAGAAATCATCGATTACCAACACACGGTCCTCCGGCTTCAAGAAATCCTTAGAAACAACGATTGTAGAAGTCGTGCCGTGAGTAAAAGATTGCACTTGACTGGTATAAACGTGATCAGGAAGATTGGAACTTCGGTTCTTCTTTGCAAAAACTACCGGTACATGGAAGTACTGCGCAACCACACACGCAATTCCAATACCGGATGCTTCAATCGTCAAAATTTTCGTAATTTCTTCCCCGTCAAAGCGACGCTTAAACTCTTGGCCAATTTCCTGAAAAAGATTAATGTCCATACAATGATTCAGGAAACTATCTACGCGAAGCACGTTTCCCTCTTTCACAATGCCATCTTTAATGATTCGATCTTTCAATAACTGCATATTGTATAATTCCTTTATCTTTTATTCTGTTATTATATAAAGTTTAAATAAAAAAAGCAATAAAAATTTACAATTTTGTCAAAATCTCTCCGCTAAGGTTCTAGCCACATACACACCGCTGGCCGCCGCTTGGGAAAGGCCCCGTGTAACACCCGCACCGTCGCCGATCGCAAACATATTGCGCATAGAAGTTTCCAATTCGTTGGAAAGTGCAATTCTTGCGCTGTAGAATTTAACTTCCACGCCGTAAAGTAACGTATCATGGTTCGCCGTTCCCGGTGCCAACTTGTCCAACGCATAAATCATCTCAATAATATTATCCAATTGGCGTTTTGGTAATACCAAACTCAAATCACCCGGGGTGGCACAAAGGGTAGGTTTTGTAAAACTCTTTCCTAATCGATGTTCATTGGTTCTGACACCTTTTACCAAATCACCAAAGCGCTGTACCAACACGCCGCCGCTAAGCATATTGGAAAGAGAAGCAATCCTTTTACCGTATTGATAAGGCTCGTTAAACGGCTCTGTAAAACGGTTGCTGACCAATAATGCAAAGTTGGTGTTTCCGCTGCGCATGGCAGGATCCGAATAACTATGTCCATTTACCGTCATACAGCCATCGACATTCTCCATAACCACATGTCCATACGGATTCATGCAGAAAGTTCTGACGTGATCCCCGTATTGTTTCGTACGGTAAACCAATTTCGCCTCATAGACCGTATCCGTAATGCGTTCGAATATTTGAGCAGGCAATTCAACGCGAACACCTAAATCCACTTGATTATTAATCAATGAAATCTGCAGTTTCTTACATTGAGCGGAGAACCATTCCGCACCGGAACGACCGGGCGCACATACCAAGGCTTTACATTGAATCTCCGTACCATCTTCAATCGCTAACGTATACCCACCCTGATCATTCGG
>JAFYOJ010000126.1 GCA_017560225.1 Clostridia bacterium | reverse complement strand
TGACAATTGTTAAATGCGTTTGAGCAGGAACCAGTAGGTTTATGCGGAACCTGGAGAGAGTTGCCGGTTGGTGCGAGGCAAAGGGAAAGCGGAATTGAATTCCTCCTGTGAGCAGTGTACTGAACGAAGTGATTCAAGTAGGATACAACGGGTGTTCCCGTCATAGAACAGGCGTGTTGATAGACACGTGTAAGGCTGTTTTCGTGAGAGGACAGTAAATAGAGGTGGTACCACGGGAATTCTCGTCCTCTGTATTCGAATAAGAATACGGAGGACGTTTTTTTATTCGGGAAATGATAATAATCACAAAAAAGAAAGGAAAGAGGTAGTATGGCAGAGAATTATTATCAGAAGGACATTGAAACCATGCCGGTTGAAGAGATGAAGAAACTTCAATCTGAGAAGTTGGTGAAGCAGGTAAAGCACGTTTATGAGAACGTAGCGTATTACCGGAATTTGATGGATGAGAAAGGCGTAAAGCCGGAGGACATCCACGGCATTGAAGATTTACATAAGCTTCCGTTTTTGAGCAAAGCGGATTTAAGAGATGCATATCCTTACGGACTTTTAGGAAAACCCTTAAAGGAATGTGTGCGAATTCACTCCACATCCGGCACTACGGGACGTCGTGTAGTGGCATTTTACACCCAGCATGACGTAGATTTGTGGGAGGATTGCTGCGCAAGAGCAATCGTTGCAGCAGGCGGTACGGATGAAGACGTGTGCCAGGTTGCGTACGGCTACGGCCTTTTCACCGGTGGCGCCGGTCTTCACGGCGGTTCTCACAAAGTTGGTTGTTTGACACTTCCTATGTCCTCGGGAAATACAGACAGACAAATTCAGTTCATGGAAGATTTAGGGGCAACCATTCTTTGTTGCACGCCGTCTTATGCGGCGTACGTGGGAGAGTCTTTGAAGGAGAAAGGTTACAAACCGGAAGATATTCCTTTGAAAGCCGGTATTTTCGGCGCAGAGCCCTGGACAGAGGAAATGCGTCACCAAATTGAAGAAACGTTAGGTATTAAAGCTTATGATATTTATGGTCTTACTGAGACCTCCGGCCCTGGAGTTGCTTTTGAATGCAGCGAGCAGACCGGTATGCATATTAATGAAGATCACTTCATTGCGGAAATTATCGATCCTGATACAGGCGAGGTACTTCCGGAAGGGGAGAAGGGCGAGTTGGTATTTACGGCGCTTGATAAAGAGGCGTTCCCCCTTCTTCGTTACCGCACCCGGGATATTTGCGTATTATCCAGAAAGAAGTGCTCTTGCGGCAGAACCTTAATTAAAATGGCAAAACCCATGGGCAGAACGGATGATATGCTGATTATCCGCGGTGTCAACGTTTTCCCCAGCCAGATTGAAACGGTGCTTCTAAATGAAGGCTACCAGCCAAACTACCAGATTATCGTAGACCGTGTGAACAACACAGATACGTTCGAAGTCAATGTAGAAATGAATCCGGAACAGTTCACGGATAAAGTCAGCGAAATCTTAGGCATGGAGCGGAAGCTTTCCGACGCTATGAAGATTATGCTGGGTATCAATCCCAAAGTTCGTTTGGTAGCACCTAAGTCCATCGTTCGCAGTGAAGGCAAGGCTGTCCGCGTTGTGGATAAGCGTAAATTAGTTTAAGGGACGGAAAGGAGTTTTGAAGTATGGCGATTAAGCAATTAACTGTTTTTGTGCAGAACCGTAAAGGTGCGGTTAGTTCTATTACCGATATTTTGGCGCAGAACGACATAAATATTCGTGCGTTGTCTATTGCAGAAACTGAGGACTTTGGTATTCTTCGTCTGATTGTGAATAATGAGGCTACCGCCGAGAAGACTCTTTCCGACGCGGGCTATCTGCTGAAAGTGACCGACGTGGTTGGTGTGAAGATCGGCGATGAACCTGGCAAATTGACCAATGCGCTGGCTGTATTGGATAAGGCCGGTATCAACTTGGAGTATTTGTATGCGTTTATGGCGCGTACAGAGAAGCACGCTTACGTGGTGCTTCGTGTGGAAGATATTCAGGAAGCAGAGTGCGCTTTGGAGCGTGCCGGATTCCATTTAATTACAGATGCGGATGTGTGCAAACTGTAAAATGGTGTAAAGTTGCAGGGATGGGTAAAATATATGTTTATACATATCTTTTTACCCGTAAATCAATCGAAACTGGGTAAAATGGTGCTTTTTTCGTCCATTTTACCCGGTTTTTTATTATTTTGGGCATTTCCCCGGGTAAAAAGAATCGATTTATCTCTATTTTACCCGCCCTGGGTCTACGCCCGCTTTTGCTCTTCACAGACCCACGATTTCAAAGGAAATGGGTCTACCAAACACGCTGGCGGCTGATAGACCCACAAAAAACTTATTTGGTTGTATTTTCTGGGTCTGTTGTATAGACCCAGCACGCCCTAAAGAACCCTTACGCCTTCTCCAAATCCTTCTTCCGAACCTCCACACGGCGGACTTTACCGCTGATGGTCTTGGGCAGTTCATCCACAAACTCCACAATTCTGGGATACTTGTAGGGCGCTGTGTGAGACTTCACGTATTCCTGGATCTCTTTCTTCAAAACGTCGGTGCCCACGGTGCCTTTGGTCAGCACGATG
>JAFYOJ010000125.1 GCA_017560225.1 Clostridia bacterium | reverse complement strand
TTGAGCAATAATGCCATTCGTACAGTGGGTTATATCAAAAAGTGGAATGATTCGGGGAAAAGACCGATTAAATACTGTTCTGCGATTGGTGCGTATGCGGCCCTTAATAACGATATGACCATTATTGAATCTGAAGCTAAGAAATTGTGGGAGCGTTATTGCGCGAAGTCATTTGGAACGGAAGATTATCATCTCTATGTGGATGGCAAACCTCTGATGATTATTTTTGAGGTTGGCAAGGATGAATGGAATGCCTACAAGGCGGCAAACCCTGACAAGACGCCTTATGCGGATAAATTTACCATTCGTTTTGCAGAAGGCCATGCGTATGAACCCGGTTACTGGGGTTGGGTAATGCCGAAAGGCACGCTTGTTAACGAGGATGTTGCCTGCATAATTCCCGGTTGGTATAAGTTTAATCATCCTTATGAGAAGGTTTATAGAAATAAGGGTAAGACCTATCAGAAGAATTGGGAGACGGTGCTTGCCTCAGATATTATTCCAAATCATATTGTAATTAACTCGTTTAATGAATATGCGGAGCATACGGCGGTGTTCACGGCGAAGACTACCGGATTCCCCAGTGGTTATCCCATTGAGAAATGGATTGATTCCACCGGTAAAGAGAATCCCTCTATGTATTGGGATATGACAAAGTTGTATATTTCCAAATATCGGAATGGAGATACAAAGTAAAATTTAATTTAGGAGGAAGTTTTTATGAAGAAGTTGTTTGCAATTGTAATGACAATTATGATTCTTTGCAGCATGATGCTTGTACCTGTATCTGCAAGTAGTGGCGAAATTGGTACCGATAAAGCAGAGTATTTAGTGGGTGAGATGATCGAATTCTACTATTCTTTTTCTGCGAAGGATGATAACCGACAAGTTTGGATTTACAAGGGTAGTGTAGCGGAGGAGAATCGTGTTTGGGTAATGTCCGCAACAGGTCTTGAGAATCACGGATTGCACCTTGAGGTATGGCCGGAGGGTACATTGCTTACAGAGGGTAACTACATTATGCGTGTTGCGGATAAGTCAACAAAAATGCTTGATCCCAATATTACCGCTACTTTTACAGTAAAGGCAAATCCGAACTTGGATCGTGAGGTTGGTATTTCTTTGGATAAGTCCACTTACAACGTAGACGATACCATTGTTGTAAGTTATAAGGGTATTACAGATGCTTTGCCTAAAAAAGCATTGCAGGTTACATTCTATGATGAGAATGATATTCCGGTTAATGAAACCCCGATCTATTTGTGGAATGCTTCTGAACCTGCAAAAATGTCCGGTACCATTGAAGTAGATATGTCTGACATGGATTTCTGGTCCGGTTCTTATTATGCAGTGGTTGAAATGCAGGGGTTTGTGATTGATTATTCTTCTACCCGCGTTGATTTTACCGTTGTAGATCCGGATTTGGCAACAGAAGCTCCTGTAACCCAAGCTCCTGTAACGCAAGCACCCGCCACAGAAGCACCTGCTACTGAAGCACCTGCTACCGAGGCTCCGGCCACGGATGCACCTTCTGAAGAAACAGAAACTCCTGCTGATGAAACCATTGCTCCTACGGATGGTGGTTCTGTCAACAAGAGTGGAAGTAACGTTGTGTTGTGGGTTGTAGTAGGCATTGCCGGTGCGTTATTGGTTGCACTTGTTGTGGTTGTTATTCTTTTGCTTAAGAAGAAAAAATAATTTATTGAGTTTCATCATTGGAATGTAATTTCAAATATTTTAAGACAGACATTCCAAGTTGTTGCTTCATAAATAAAGAAAAGTAATTGGGCGAGGAGAAGTTCATTCGATCAGCCGCTTCACGAACCGAAAGGCCGCTTTGAAGCAGATTGAGGGCTTCTCCTGCTCTCATTTTTATATAATATGTTTTGGGTGACATGCCGGCGTAACGCTGGAACAACCGCTTAATATGACTGACGTGAATATGGCAACGGTCGGACAGTTCTTCTAAGGTGATGTTATCGTATACGCATTCTCGCATGGTTGTTACTAACAAATGATAATATTGGGCCTGTCTGGATTGAGAGGGTTTACGGATACTCTTCCGGCTTGCAGATAAACGAAGCAGGAATGTAGACAATTCCAAGGATGCCAGAAATCCGGCTGCGTTATCGCTCTCTTCGTGTACAATTTGATGAATTTGTTTGAATGTTTGCAGAAAAGTTTCTGTTTCTTCCTGAGTGAGGTGGAAGAGACCTTTCTCTAAATTGGAAGGAAGAGTTCCGGTTGTAGAAAAAGTAAAAATCAAACAATGGGGTTTGGTTCTGTCCAGTGTCCGAATTTTATGAAACTCCATGGGCGCGTGGAGAATTAAATCACCTTTTTGCAAATTATAAATACGATCATCTTCCGCTACTTCTACGCTTCCGTCTGCTACGAATACGGCTTCCCAGAAGTCATGTTGCTCGCCGGTATAGATGTAGTCTTCGTTCCACATAAAGTCAAATGCAGTGATGAAGGATTCAATTTGGAATAGAGGATTTATGCGTTTTTGGTCGTAATTCATACTTTTTTGTTCCTTTTTTGGATTGTTTACATAATAAAAGGTTGTATAATAAGGATATATCATAATTATAGTAAAAAGTCAAACAGGAGGTTATCATTATGGTAAAAGTTTGTTTAATTGGTTACGGTGGCATTGGTCACGTACACGCGAATGGTTATTCTTTGCTGGAGCAAGAGGGAAAGGCAAAGCTTTTGGGCGTTTGCGATATTAACCCGGAAGTGTTCACAAAAGAAATTGCCATCAACATCAGCGACGACAGCGGTGACAAGAAGCTCAGCTTCAATTCTTACACCGATCTTGACGAGATGCTTGAGAAAGAGCAACCGGATATGGTTGATATCTGCTTGCCTACATTCTTGCACAAAGAGAAGGCTGTATATTTGCTCAATAAGGGCTACCACGTATTCTGCGAAAAGCCGATGGCTTTGACTTATGCAGAAACACAGGAAATGTTGGCTGCTGCTAAGGCAAACGGCAAGGAATTGATGATTGGTCAGTGTCTTCATTTCTTCCCTGAGTACGAATACTTGAAGGATTTGGTAGACAGCGGTAAATATGGTAAGGCCATTTCTGCATTCTTCCAGAGATTGAGTCCTCCGCCGGTATGGGCATGGGAGAACTGGTACATGAACTCCAATCTTTCCGGTGGTTGTATGCAGGATCTTCATATCCATGATATTGATATGTGCCGTTATTTGTTCGGCAACCCCAAGGCTGTTTCTTGTATGACGAAAGATGGCTTTGGCAAGTGGGATTGTGCACATTCTTCTTTGGTATTTGATGGTCTTCACGCAACGGTTATCGGCGACTGGTCTTTGCAGAATGCGCCTTTC
>JAFYOJ010000124.1 GCA_017560225.1 Clostridia bacterium | reverse complement strand
TTATCCGTTTCATGTTCAGGAAGCAAGCCCCGCATCGCCACGGACAAAGGAATAAACCCGTCAATACCGATACCGGCTGCACTCAGCACCTCTGTTATGTCGTTCACATAATCCAAATCTGCAGTAAGCACTTGTGCATCCACACGAAGGCTCCGGGCCTGCATACCGGCGGGAGATGTTGCAGGAATCGTATTATCAATGACATATCGCATGGGCACAGCGCCTACCAAGAATTCATTCTCATACAATTCAACACTTTCTACCTTGTCTAAAAGCGTTGCAATATGAAGACTGGTAATCAAACCGTCTTCTCCATCAATATCGATACTGGCTGTATTTTTAATGTACCCTACGTAAGAACCAGTCAAACTAACGTAAACTGAATTCACAATAATATCGGTTTGCTCACGGATACGACGAATGACCTTCCGCACTGCATCTATTACTTCCGCACTGTTCTCAATACGGAATTTGCGAATACCACGGCATGGCACCGAAGCTTTCGCAATGATATGTGTCACATCGCTTTCTGTAACCTTAGCCACCAACACACGAATGCCGGTTGTACCTAAATCCAGCACAGCAATATATTTCATCACGACTCAATCCCCACCTTTATATAAACTCATTTGCATTATACTCTATTTTTCTGTAAAAAGGCAATATCCTTTTACAAAAATTGTCACTCCAAATCGCCTTTGCGGGAATACTTATTGAAGAACAAACGACGAAGCATAGCAAAGTTATCAAACAAACGCACACCGAAGGCAAATACAGGAGCCAAATACAATTCCAAACCCATCTTATCCCCAATAAATGTAAGTAATACTGCCAGCAAAACATTGCCGAAGAATCCGGACAAGAACGTACGCAAAACAAATCGTCCTTGCATGGAAGCAACCAAACCACCAAACACCGCATCCAACGCAGCTAAAAGTCCGACAGCTACGTACATAGAATAAGCATCCGGAATTTGATAAGGTAAAAATATGCCGATAACAATACCGATAATCAAGCCAATAATTGGAATCATGTTTGTTCCTCCAAGGTTTCATTCTTTGTAAAAAAGGTATGCCCTCCGCTACGCATATCCAACACGCCGTTGGAATCTCCATTCAAATTGCTGTCCAGGATTCCCTTCAATTCTGTTAAACGCATACCCACGTTGGTTCCGTTTCCAAACAAAATCGTCAAGGAAGGCGCACAGTACAATTTAATATCATTATAATCGGTCACATCAATAATATCAATATAAGCGCTCATGGAAAGTTGTTGCATCATATTGCACAATCCAATGGCAGTATCGATGTGTACATCCTGCTTTTGACGAATGGAAACACCCACCTTATACGTGTCAAACTCTACACCTTTCACAACTGGCATATCCGGACAATCTTCTTGGGTAAAAGTTTCCAAAACCACACCGTGAGTATCCACCAAAATGTAAATGCCATAGTGTTCTAACAAAAAAGAAGCCTGACGTTCAGTAACGGAAATCTTCACTTTATTGGGAAACGCGTAACGAATTTCCACGCTTTCCAAATAAGGCAATTCAAACAACATTCGTTCTTCCGACTCAGACAACCGCATACTGAAAATAGAAGCACTTTGGTGAAGGGAGGTTTGATCTGCAACCGCCAAAAAACCATTTCGATGCATAACATCTTCTAAATGCACCGCCAAATCTTCTTGGGTATAATGCTCCATCGCTGTTGTTTCAATCTTACGAATGCCGCACAAAGGAGAAAGCAACAATACAATCAGCAAAACAACCGCAGCCACTCCAATCAAAGACATCTTTACAAGTCGTTTGTTATCCTGTATCAGTTTCTTCACATCAGAAAATATACTTATCTTTCCCTCTGCCTTATTCATAGAAAACGAACCCTTTCATAGCACTTTATCTTTTGTAACCCGATGCAATTCTATATCTTAGTCAGTATAACGCAGAACCGGTGGAAAGTCAAACAAACAAGGCATGCGCAGTTCTTGCTGCACATGCCTTATTTGATAGATTCTTTGTCGTACTAAGTATCACTTTCGTTTACCGAAAATAGACCGTTTCCCATTGGATTCGGAAGAACCTTCCTCACGCTTTACTGATTCCAATGTTCCACCGCTCATTTCATCGAAGGAACGAAGAATTTCCTTCTGTTTCTCCGAAATTTTCTTAGGCACTTCCACCGTAACACGTACATATTGATCTCCGCGTGCACTGGATTGAAGTTTCTGAATACCTTTCCCCCGCATCTTAAACATAGCACCATTTTGCGTACCACCGGGAATGGTCAATTCCACTTTCCCGTCAATGGTATCAATCAGTACGACGTCACCCAAAATCGCCTGTACCACAGAAATTTTCTTATCCAAGAAAACATCGTAACCATCTCGTTCCAAAATGCTGTGAGGCTTAACTCGTACCGATACAAGCAAATTGCCCGCCGGTCCGCCATGCGTTCCCGGTTCACCCTGTCCTGCCATCGAGACAGCCTGACCATTGTCAATACCTGCAGGAATCTTTACTTTCAGTTTCACCGCTTTGCGCACCGTACCGTGACCTTGACAAACCGAACACGGATCCGAAATCACTTTACCGGTTCCGCCACAGCGGTCACATGTACGTGTGTTCATAAACTGTCCAAAAGGCGTATTCTGTCTGAAATTGATCTGGCCGGTTCCGCCACAAGCACTACACTTAACTGTACTCTTAGATTTAGAACCTGTTCCCGCACAAGCATCACAAGAAACATTCTTATTTAACGTAATTTCTTTCTCTGTACCAAAGGCCGCTTCTTCAAAAGTTAAATCCAGGGTATATCTCAGATCCGCACCTCTTTGCGGACCACCTCTTCTGGATCGGCTTCCGCCAAAACCACCGCCAAAGAAAGATTCAAAAATATCGCCTACATCAAAACCAAAACCGCCGGCACCACCGTAACCGCCATAGCCACCACCGGCAGATTGATCAAATGCCGCATGACCAAACTGATCATACTGAGAACGTTTCTCCTTATCGCTGAGAATAGCGTACGCCTCTCCTGCTTCCTTAAACTTAGCCTCAGCCTCTTGATTGCCGGGATTTACATCCGGGTGATACTGCTTTGCAAGTTTACGGTAAGCCTTCTTAATTTCATCGTCTGTGGCGGATTTCGACACACCTAAGACTTCATAATAATCTCGCTTCTCTGCCATGTAGAGTTCTCTCCTAATTCATACCATATAGGGCAAGTTTGGGCATCCGTGTTGCCGGACACCCAAACTTTGCATAAAATCAAATCACTGAATTATTGGTTGTCATCTACAACCGTATAGTCTGCATCGTATACGTTGTCTTGACCGGCCTGACCGGCAGCACCGGCAGCGTCTGCAGCGGCACCCGGATTCTGCTGGTAAATCTTCTCGGAAATCTTATAGAATGCCTGCTGAAGTCCCTCTGTTGCGGTCTTCATTTGCGCTGTATCGTTAGACGCAATAGCATCCTTGACTTTCTGAATTTCAGCTTCAACGCTTGCCTTATCTGCAGCATCCAACTTGTCGCCCAAATCCTTCAAAGTCTTCTCTGCTTGATATACGGAAGCATCCGCATTATTCTTAATTTCAACGTCTTCCTTAATCTTCTTATCCTGAGCCGCATACTGTTCAGCTTCCTTCACAGCCTTCTCAATATCTTCTTCAGACAAGTTGCTGGAAGCAGTAATAGTGATCTTCTGCTCCGTACCGGTACCCATATCCTTCGCAGATACGTTTACAATACCGATGGCATCAATATCAAAGGTAACTTCGATTTGAGGAACACCGCGAGGTGCCGGCATAATACCTGCCAATTGGAAGCGACCCAACGTCTTATTGTAAGCGGCGAGTTCACGCTCACCTTGGAGTACGTGTACGTCTACGCTGGTTTGATTATCGGCTGCCGTAGAGAAAATCTGGCTCTTTCTGGTAGGAATGGTGGTGTTTCTTTCGATCAACTTAGTAAACACACCGCCCATGGTTTCGATACCCAAGGAAAGAGGCGTTACGTCCAAAAGCAACAAGTCCTTAACGTCACCGGTCAATACACCAGCCTGGATGGCAGCGCCAACGGCTACGCACTCGTCCGGGTTGATTCCCTTGAAAGGTTCCTTGCCCAAATACTTCTTCACCGCTTCCTGTACAGCAGGAATTCTGGAAGAACCACCAACCAACAATACCTTGTTAATCTGGTCTGCAGAAAGACCTGCATCCTGCATAGCCTGTCTGGTGGGGCCCATGGTCTTCTCAACAAGATCCGCGGTAAGTTCATCGAACTTTGCACGTGTCAACGTCACGTCCAAGTTCTTAGGACCGGTAGCATCTGCCGTGATATACGGAAGCATGATATTTGTAGACATTACACTGGAAAGCTCAATCTTTGCTTTCTCTGCAGCTTCCCGTACACGCTGCATCGCAAGGCGGTCAGAAGACAAGTCAATGCCGGACTCCTTCTTAAACTCAGCCACAATGTAGTCCATAACTTTCTTATCGAAGTCATCACCGCCCAAACGGTTGTTACCATTGGTTGCAAGAACTTCAAATACACCGTCTGCAATTTCCAAAATGGATACGTCGAAGGTGCCGCCACCTAAGTCGAATACCATAATCTTCTGTTCAGTCTCCTTATCCAAACCGTAAGCAAGTGCTGCAGCAGTAGGCTCGTTTACAATTCTCAATACTTCAAGACCTGCAATACGGCCGGCGTCTTTCGTAGCCTGACGCTGTGCATCACTAAAGTATGCGGGTACTGTAATAACCGCCTGCGTAACGGTTGTGCCCAAGTAGTTCTCTGCATCAGCTTTGAGCTTCTGCAATACCATTGCGGAAATCTCCGGGGGCGTATACTTCTTATCATCAATGTCAACCTTGCGGTCTGTACCCATATCTCTCTTAATAGAAATAATGGTACGGTCCGGGTTTGTAACAGCCTGACGCTTTGCCAGGTCACCCACAAGACGCTCCGTAGGCTTCTGCGCAGTTGCCTTTGTAAACGCTACAACAGAGGGAGTGGTTCTGCCACCTTCTGCGTTGGTGATAACGACGGGATCGCCGCCTTCCATAACTGCCACACAAGAGTTTGTAGTTCCTAAGTCAATACCAATAACTTTTGCCATAATTTATTTCCTCCTTATAAAACAATCAAATTTATCTAAATTAAACTGAAATACTTAATTAGTTTGCCACTTTCACCATGCTGTAACGAAGCACTTTGTCGCCCATCTTGTAACCCTTAGCGAAAACGTCCACAATAATGTTTGCGTCTAATGTCTCATCATCCACGTGCATCACGGCGTTGTGGAATTCCGGATTGAACTCTACGCCCATAGCTTCAATTTCTTCAACACCGGCAGCTTTCATCGCTTCCACCAGTTGACGATAAATCATTTCCACGCCCTGTTTATAAGATACGTTAGATTCATCAGTTTCCTGGGCCAGTGCCCGTTCGAAGTTATCGATAACAGGTAAAATGTTCTTCCAAACATCCCCCTTAGCATCTGCATAGCGAGCATCCAATTCTTTGCCGGTTCTGCGCTTGTAGTTCTCAAACTCCGCACACATTCTGGTATAGCGATCTTTTATTTCATCGGCAGCCTTATTAGCTTCCTCCACTTGATCGCGCAGTTTCTTCAGCTCCGCATTCATTTTCTTCTTATCTTTGAAAGAGAGTTTCTCACTGTCTGCTTCCGGCTCCGGCATTTCCTCTGCCACGTCTTCCACAACAACATCTTCCAAATCTTTCTTCTCGTCCTCTGCCATTATATCCTCCTTATTCAGCCTTGGGCTTCCCGCCAAGACCTTCCTCAAGCCCCTTACGTACGTATTCCAGGGCTGAAATAACTTTTGAATAATCCATTCTTGTAGGTCCCAACACGCCTATGGTTCCCAGTTCCACACCGTTTACACTGTAAGAAGCCGTTACCACAGAACAATCATTCAAATCCTGAATCTTGTTCTCAGAACCGATTCGAACAACCAACCCGCCTGCCGAAGAACAATCTTGAATCATATCCACAAGAAGATCTTCTTTATTCAGTAATTCCAGTACGTTCCGTGCCTTGCCGATATCATTGAATTCCGGATGTGCCAATAATCTTGAGGCACCCTCCGTATAAACCTCTGTATTCTCTGCCTTGCGAATACATTCCACAATGCCCTCTACAATGGGATACAACAACATTCTGGGAACGCCTGTGCTCTCTGCCACCGTATCAATCATATCCATATTGATATCCTCTACCCGATGTCCTGAGAACAACAAATTGCACTGTACAGAAATTCGCATCAGCATCTCAGCCGTAATAGAAGGATCTACGGAAACGATACTGTTCTTTACCCGATCGTCATCCAGTACAATCAAAATCAAAGCTTTACCCGTCTCTACGGGAACGGTTTGAAGTGCTTTAATACGCATGGACCGACGACTGTTTCCGGAAACAACAATTGCCGTATAATCAGTAAGACGGGAAACAATTTCGGACGCCATCCGCATCTGCTCACTCAATTCACTGATTTTGTGCTGCATGTGAGACTTAATATCGCCCAATTCTTCTGCAGTAGGCTCAATCCCCTGCTCCTTCAAATTCATCAGACGATCCACGTACAAGCGGTATCCTTTCTCCGAAGGAATACGTCCGGCAGAAGTATGGGGTTGAGATAAATAGCCCATTTCTTCCAAGTCTGCCATTTCATTTCGAATGGTTGCAGAGCTAAGGCCCATATCGTACTTCTTTGCAATCGTACGGGAACCTACCGGTTCTTTGCTTTCGATATAATCGTCAATAATCGCTTTCAAAATCAGCATCTTTCTGCTGTCTAATTCGTTCGGTTCCAACACCTTCACTCCCTTCCGCCTTCGTTGTTAGCACTCGCTTCGTTTGAGTGCTAACAACAATATATCATTCCCCTTTTTGTTTGTCAATACCCTTTCTTATTTTTCCAATAAAAAAATCCGACCACCTATTTCCAGGTGACCGGACGCGTTCATTTCCGTTTATTATTTCGCAGGGGCCGTAGCAATCACACGGTAGATGGGCATGCCCATGCCGGTAAAACGGGTTTCGTATTCCGTCATAACGTTATCCGCCGGCGCTTCCTCCAAAATTTCAATTTGGAATCCACATTCCACATATTTACGGACAGAGAAATCAAATAGTCCTTTATTATCCGTCTTTTGATAAATCTTTCCGCCGGACTTCAAAATCTTCTTATAGATTTCAAGAAAATTCGGATGGGTAAGACGATTCTTAAATTGTTTCGGTCTGGGCCAGGGATCGCTGAAGTTCAAATAGATTGCGTCCACCTCTCCATCCTCGAAATATTCCCCTAATTTCTTGGCATTGCCACTGATAAAACGTACGTTTTGAATTTCTGGATCACCATCTACCTTCTCCAAAGCCGCCAACAATACGTTGGGTACCAATTCCGCCGCCACAAAGCATACTTCCGGATGTTGCATCGCTTTCCCCGTAATAAAAGCACCTTTACCGCAACCGATTTCCAAATGAAGCGGTGCATCATTTCTTTCATAAAGAGAGCGCCACTTGCCCTTATTCTCTTCAGGCTGTTCTTCGATTAAATAACGACATTTATCAAAACGTTCGTCAAAATGTTTCTTTGTTCTTGGACGCATGTCCAATCCCTCCGTAATCCTTATATAATACGCAAGCACGCCGTAAGCCGGGTTCTGTCGTGGACGGTCATCTATCTACGCGTACATGTTGCCATGCAGCTTGAGCCACCTTTGAAACGGTCGGGTAAACCTATGTGTTTCTTCTGCGGTGTTGCTCCGGATGGGGTTTACACTGCCCGCTGTGTTACCATAGCGGCGGTGAGCTCTTACCTCGCCTTTTCACCCTTACAACCTCATACGAGACTGCGGTAATTTTCTGTTGCACTTTCCTTGGAGTCGCCTCCACCGGCCGTTAGCCGGCATCCTTACCCTATGGAGCCCGGACTTTCCTCAGATAGGCCCTTTCGAGCCATACCCGCGACCGTCAGGCGTACTTGCGGGCACCATTATACCACATTAGCCTTGAAAAAGGAAACAGAATATAGTATAATTCCCTATGTTTTTTGAATTACAGTGTACAAGGAGGTTTTCCTATGATTCATATTGAGGAAACCAAACAATATAACGTATACGCACAAGATATGTTGTCAGATGCATTCGAACGTGCCTATAGCCGCTATGCCGATGCACAAGAAGCAGCGCCCCCGGATGCTCCCACGATGGTTTTTAGCGTCGTCAGCATGATTTTGGTCATCGGGATGTTGTTATTGACCACCCGTCGTTATCCGGGTGAATACACTTGGTATTTTCTGATGGCAGTATTTGCTTTCCTGGGCGGCAGAATTGTAGTTCGCTACTTGAAAGCGCGCAAAGAATATTTAAAAGCAGCAGGAAAGCCCAGTACCATCGCACAAAAGAAGCTGGCGTTCTTCTCCTTGTTTGGCGGTTTAGATGCAGTTCCCACAATCTCTACCGCAGCAGCACTGCAAGACAGCGTGCGTCCTTTGTTAGGTAAACAAAGTGACACCATTTACAATACGGCGATTCGCTCTGTAGCAGAGGATTTGATTCAAATTAACAATCCCGAATTGCCTCTTTGCAAATTGATTACGCCCTTGAAAGAAACATTCACCCAGCCTCGTCAACGCTTTTACTTAAAGGCCGCTGATGGTCAATTGATTTTCTTTGATTCTGAATGGCAATCTCCTAAGGGGCAGATTGTATGTGATCTTGCGGATGTTGCCTCTTTTGGAAAATTCACCCAATATGCTTCCGGTATAAATTTCGCCGGCGGTGGAAAGATACGACAGGACGCGGTTATTGTAGAAATTCGGGACGAAGAGAATCACTTATTCTTCGAGTTTGCACAACAAGAATATGCGACGCTTCGTAAGATTTTACCCGGAAAGAAAGAAAAGAAATAATCCAAGCCCGCGTCCGCGGGAGTGATTGGTGTATGAAGTTATTCAAAACTTGTTTGGCTGCCGCAATTGCGTGCAGCCTTTTTTATTCCCTTCCTGTAAATAAAATACAGGAAGCAACCACGGAAGTCATCGATGTGCCTTGCGTACAAGCCAGTCCGCAGGAATTGCTGTCAGACGGCTATAGTCCACCGGATACACTGCAGAAAATGCTATCACCGGAATATAAGAATACCTTAATTCTCTGCACAGACGGCAGCGAAATGCTGTATGACAGTATTTTCATAATCGGTCATAATAAAGCAGCAAATTCAGTGAAAGTAATTAGTTTACCCCGAGATTTATACGTGCCTTACGGAGAAGAAATCCGGCAACAACTGGTGACGCACAATTTGGTGCAGGAAAAGGGCATTTTTAAATTGAACATCGCAGGGTTTATTGGTCAAAAGATAAACTACCCTTCCACCTGTTTTGAAGACGGAGACATCTCCTTTATGGCCGACACCATACAGGCAATGACCGGTGTGGTTGTGTCTAACTACGCCATTTTTAATTTCAAGACTTTTGAACAACTCGTAGATACAGTGGGCGGTATCACGCTGAACATTCCTATGGATATTCGAGATGGAAACGGAACGCTCCTTTTACCCAAAGGCACACAAAC
>JAFYOJ010000123.1 GCA_017560225.1 Clostridia bacterium | reverse complement strand
CCTTCGGTGGAACGGGAATTCTATCCATGGGTGTTGTGGCCCCATTATAACACCCAAGAAAGACTGATTCCCTATCCTTATGAGAAACAGGAATCTTTTGCAAAGACACTTTATGAAGAAGGTTTTGATGGGAAGACGGTGCCCGCAGGTGGCACGGGCGTTTTGGAATTGGATGCAAAACGCTTGGTCAATGCCTATCCCAGATATACTTTTACCTGCGGTGCGGACAGTATCGTAAAGATTACCTATGCAGAGGGGTACGGTACGCCGGGACCTAATGGTTTTCCTTTGAAAGGTGTGCGGGACCAACGGGAAGGGCAGGGCGTACATGGCTTCCAAGATACGTATATTGCCAAAGAAGGTCATCAAACGTATATGCCGTTCTTGTTCCGTACGTTTCGGATTGTGAAAATCGAAGTGACTGCTTCTGTGGATCAACCTTTTGTGCTGGAGGAAGTTGATTTTGTGTCTACAGGCTATCCTTTAGAGGTAGTAGCGCGATTTGAAACGGAGGACCAAGATTATAAAGATATTTGGGATATTAGTTCCAGAACACTTCGTCGCTGTATGTATGAAACTTATATGGACTGCCCTTATTTTGAACACATGCAGTATTTGATGGATACGTTCTTGGAAATGCGCTATACACTGTCCATCAGCCGAGATGCGCGTTTGGTGGAGAAAGGCATCTTGGATTTTGCTGGTTCGCAGTTTAATAACGGCTTTATGCCCTGTAATGCCCCCTCTAAATTCCGACAAATGATTCCGGGTTTCCCGTTCTATTTCCCTTTGATGCTGGATACGTATCGTTTGTACGTGGGCAACAAGGCGTTCCTTCGAAGTCAATTAGGCACGCTTGAGAAACTGCTTGCATTCTATGGGACTTATTTGAATGAAGATGATTTGCTGGGAGATATGGGTTTCTGGCAATTCTTTGATTGGGTCAAGGAATGGGATCGGGGATGCCCGACGAAAGCAGGGGAGATTCATGTTCTTTATAATATGCTCTATGTGTACGCCCTTCGCTGTGCTGCTTCTGTAAATTGTTTCTGTGATCGGAATGATGTGGCGGCGGAATATGATGCTTTGGCTTGCCGGATTGCGGCTGCCATTCGCCGTGTTGCTTACAATGAGGAAACGGGATTGTTCTCCGATGTGCCGGGGAAAAAGCCTATGAGCCAACATGCCCAGATCTTTGCAGTGGTTTCCGGTGTGATGCCGGAAGGGGAACAGCGCGGCCTTATGGAGCGAATGATTGCCCGTCGGGATCAATTGGCCATGCCGTCTTATTGTTTCTCCTATTTCCTGTGTCGTGCTTTGGAGCAAACCGGTTTATATGAACACGTGCATCAAACCTTTGGCTTGTGGGACGTATTTATTGGGCTTCGGGATTTACATTTGACCACTTGGCCGGAGGACTTTGTGACCATGCGTTCGGATTGTCACGGCTGGAGTTCGGTGGCTTTGTATGAATTTACTGCGTGCTATTTGGGTGTGCAGCCCCTTGAACCCGGCTTTAGTAAGGTTCGGATTCGGCCGCTTCCTTGTCCGCTTTCTGCTTTCGAGGGGTGTGTGCCGGTAGGATCGTACGGGGATGTTTCTGTTAAAATTTGGACCGATGAAGACGGCTTGCGGCGGGTACAGGTAAAAATCCCGGAGGGGTTAAAATACGAAGCGAATCCCTCGGTTGAGATATTGAATTAAAGTACGACTTGGGGTATACTATACGTTGATATACTTTTGAAAGGATGTATGTTGATGCTATCTGCATTTTTCTATATGGATTATTGGTATGTAGTGTTGGTAATACCGGCGATGATTTTGTCCCTGGTAGTTCAGTTTAAAATGCGTTCCGCCTACGGGAAATATTCCCAAATCGCCACAAAAAGTGGAATGACCGGTGCTGATATGGCACGTCAGGTGCTTCGGGATAATGGCGTAAACGACGTGGATGTTGTGCCCGTGTCCGGGGAGCTTACAGACCACTATGATCCGAAAGATCGCGTAATTCGTTTGTCTTCCGGTGTTTATGGAAGTAATAGTATTGCGGCACTGGGTGTGGCGGCACACGAGGCCGGCCATGCGGTTCAACACAGCCAAGCCTATGCGCCGTTGAAGATTCGAAATAATATGGTGCCTGCAGTGAATTTTGCTTCCAGTATTTCTTGGTGGGTGTTTATTATCGGCTTGTTTGCGGATATGCCTGCTTTCCTGTACGGTGGTATTATTCTGTTCTCTATGGCAACTTTGTTCCACTTGATTACGTTGCCGGTTGGCCTGAAGATGCCCATCCTGGCTGTCGCT
>JAFYOJ010000122.1 GCA_017560225.1 Clostridia bacterium | reverse complement strand
TTCGGACGTAATGCAGGTAAGTACGCTTCCGCTCATTCTAAGGGCGTTAAGTTGGGCAAACTTACGTTGTCTCACGTAGATAAGTTTGCGAAGGAAATGGCAGATGCAGGTGTTGAGCCTAAGGTTGAATCTCCGTTGCTTCTTCCTTCCTATACACATGGCAATCCGAAGTTGACAGACAAGTACACATGGGGGCACACTGAGTTATGAGTTTATTTGGCGGTGTTATTTCTATTAGCAACACTTCTACGTTGTTGTTCGTAGTGTTTGCTGTTCTGGCAGTCGGATCTGCTTTGGGTAGAATTACTATTAAAGGCGTATCTCTTGGCGATGCGGGCGTGTTTATCATCGCCCTCCTCGCAGGCGCTTTGTTCTTTACAGTAGGGGATGCGGGACTTGTATTTGCAGGTTCTGCAAAACCTTTTAACTTTGAAAGTGGCTTAACCTTGATTGAAAGTTTAGGTTTGGTATTGTTCGTAACCTCTGTAGGTTTCATTGCCGGTCCTAAGTTCTTTGGAAACTTCAAGCGAAACTTCAAGTCTTACGTATTGCTCGGTTTAGTTATTATTCTTGCCGGCGGTTTGGCTGCGGCAGCTTGTATCGGTATGGGCGAAGTTGTTGGATACGGCGCTTCCATTCAAGAACAAGATGGTTTCGTAGCGATGATCGTAGGTCTTCTTTCCGGCTCTTTGACCTCTACCCCTGCATTCTCTGCAGCGAAGGCAACGGTTGCGCCAGAGTACCAGTCTTTGGTTTCCGTAGGTCACGGTATTGCGTATATCTTCGGTGTAATCGGCGTTGTACTTTTCGTACAGTTGATTCCTAAGTTGACCAAGGCCAATATGGAAGAAGAGCGTGCGAAGCTGGTGATTAAAGAAGAAGGCACCAAGAAATCTTTTGTTGGCAAACTCTTTGAGATTGACCACATGGGCATTGCAGCGTTCTCTGTAGCCGCTATTTTGGGTACTTTGCTTGGTCAGATTAAGATTCCTCTTTCCAGTGCAGGTCTTAGCGGTACTTGTTTCTCCTTGACCACTACCGGTGGTTGCTTGCTTACCAGTTTGGTTATGGGACATTTTTCCAGAATCGGTAAAGTAAGCATTATGCCCGGACAGAGCACTTTGAAACTCTTCCGTGAGCTTGGCTTAGTACTCTTCTTGGTAGGCGCAGGTATTCCCGGCGGTGCTGAGTTTGTAGAGAACTTCGACGCAATGTATTTTGTATACGGTATCATTATGACCATTGTTCCTATGGTAATTGGTTTCTTGTTCGCAAAGTACGTTTTGAAGCTCAGCTTGTTGAACAATTTGGGTTCTCTTACAGGTGGTATGACTTCTACCCCTGCGTTGGGTACTTTGATTGGAACGGCAGGTACCGAGGATGTGGCAGCAGCGTATGCGGCAACATATCCCATCGCTTTGATTGCGGTGGTACTGGTTTCCCAGTTCTTGATTTTGTTGTTCTGATTTAGATAACGAAGGAGGCTATTATATTATGAGAACCGTACAAGTTCAAACTGTAACCGATACAGTTCGTGAAATGTGTATTTCTGTAAACCATCAATTGTCTTCCGATATGGTCTGCAAATTGACAGAAGCTGTGAAGATTGAGGAATCTCCTCTTGGTAAACAGATTCTGGGCCAGTTGGTTGAGAATATGGATATTGCAAAGACTGAAATGATCCCGATTTGTCAGGATACCGGTATGGCGGTTATCTTTATTGAAATCGGTCAGGATGTTCACTTTGAAGGTGGCAACTTGGAAGATGCCATCAACGAAGGCGTTCGTCGCGGTTATACCGACGGCTATTTGAGAAAGTCCGTTGTTCGTGATCCCATTGAGCGTGAGAACACCAAGGACAATACCCCTGCTGTTATTCACTACTCCATCGTTCCCGGCGACGGCGTAAAGATTACGTTGGCACCCAAGGGCTTTGGTAGTGAGAACATGAGCCGCGTGTTCATGTTGAAGCCGGCGCAGGGTATCGAAGGTGTAAAGGAAGCCGTTCTTACAGCAGTTGCTGAAGCAGGCCCCAATGCATGCCCGCCTATGGTTGTAGGTGTTGGTGTGGGTGGTACATTTGAGAAATGTGCAATCTTGGCAAAGAAGGCTTTGACACGTAACGTTCAGGAACATTCTTCTATTCCTTACGTAGCAGATCTTGAGAAAGAACTTCTTGAGAAGATCAACAGCCTTGGCCTTGGCCCAGGTGGATTGGGTGGCCGCATGACAGCACTGGCTGTTTCTGTTGAAACTTACCCCACACACATTGCCGGTCTTCCTGTTGCAGTAAACATTTGCTGCCACGTAAACCGTCACATCGTGCGTGAAATCTAAGGAGGTCTGTAAAATGGATAGAAAAATTACTCTCCCTTTAACTGATGAAGATGCTCGTTCTCTCCGCGCAGGTGATTACGTATATCTTTCCGGTGTTATTTACACCGCAAGAGATGCTGCGCACAAGAGAATGTACGAAGCTTTAGAGAACGGTGAATCTCTTCCCATCGAAATGCAGAACAATGTAGTTTACTACCTTGGACCTACACCGGCTCGCCCCGGTCATGTGATTGGTTCTGCAGGCCCCACTACTTCCAGCCGTATGGATAAGTACGCACCTAAGCTTTTGGACCTTGGCCTGAAGGGCATGGTTGGTAAAGGCAAGCGTACCCAGGAAGTTATCGATGCTGTTGTTCGCAACGGTGCGGTTTACTTCGCAGCAGTAGGTGGCGCAGGTGCTCTTCTTTCTAAGTGTATTAAGAAAGCTGACGTTGTAGCGTATGACGATTTGGGTACCGAGGCAATTCGCCGTCTTGAAATTGAGAATCTTCCCGTAATCGTTGTTATTGACTCTGAGGGTACCAACCTCTACGCAACGGCTGCTGAGCAGTGGAAGAAGTAAGATTGGTTAGAATTACATTTTGAAGATTTGGTACTGGTGGGAATTTTTCTGCTGGTACCAAATTTTTTGGTACAGAGAGAAAATTTTTTACCTGTACCAAAAGATTA
Source organism: Clostridia bacterium (assembly GCA_017560225.1). Classification (GTDB taxonomy): domain Bacteria; phylum Bacillota; class Clostridia; order UBA1212; family UBA1255; genus RGIG9099. The sequence continues at coordinate 3,772 of JAFYOJ010000122.1, read as the reverse complement.
TGTTCCCCTTGACACCCACCCCTAAATCCACTATGATACACCTATCTAAAGGAGGCGCGACCTATATGGAATTATACCAACTGGCACCGGAACCGGTGAGCTTGATGCAATGCTACGTACTCAAAACGGAGCATGATAAATTGATTGTTATTGATGGGGGTATCGACGGATACGGCTTGAACGCTCCGGCGTATTTGACCGCAGCCCTGCGTGCCATCGCCGGGGTAGAGGAAGGGGAATACTTCGAGGTGGAGGCCTGGTTCTTCTCCCATGCCCACGGGGATCATTTCGGTGAGTTCTGTAAAATGATGCAAGATTATACTGCGGAATCCAACTACAAGGTTAACCATTTTTACTTTGACTTCCCGCCTTTTGAGACAGAGGCCTATCCTTTTCCACCGGAAACCAAGATGCTGCCTTTGCTGAAGGATGCCTTGGATCGATATGCTCAAGTAAATGGCATTTTTGTATCGGAGGGGCAGTCTTATTATGATGTATTAAATGGCGCAGTGATCAATCAAAAGGCAATCGATGCAGGTCTTACCCTGCATATTGACGGCGTACAGATTGACGTTCATAAGACATGGGATATTGTAGATCGGGGCGCCGCCAACAATGAGTCCATTGTACTTCGTTTCCACGTGGGCGATAAGACCATTTTGTTCTTAAATGATTTGGGCACCGAAGGCAGTATGCGCTATGAGCAGATGCCCATTGCAAACGTAAAGAGTGATATTATCCAGACTGCTCATCATGGCCAGGCCGGTGTGCGGGAGCCTGTCTATCGCATGGTTGGCGGGTCCGTTTTCCTGTGGCCCACGCCGGATTGGGTATGGCGGGACCCGGTAAACTTCCGCATTGGCGAAACCCGCACGTGGATTGAAGGTCATGATTTCCTGGAGAAAAGTGAGCGGCATATTGTATCGTGTTTGTATGACGCTTATCCGGAAGATGCTACCAGCGTTGCCTGCTGGAAGCAAGTGAAGGATGGAATGCGGGTATTTTAGATGCCGGGTCGTGTTTGGGGTAAAATGAGTGTTTTATGACCCAATAGAGGTCGTAGACTTGCTGAAAAGCAGGAACTACGACCTCTTTTTTACGCTCAAAATGGATTTTGACAATAAAATCGGGTCGTAAATCCATAAAACCAAAGAATTACGACCTGCACTGGGTCGTGAAACAACCAAAGTGGCGATTTCACAACCCGCAACGCCATTTTACCAGACCTAAATCGTACCGGTTACCACCAATGTGCTGACGCCGGGCACCACAGTCCATTCGCCTGTAACAGGATTTTGGGTATAAGTGGCCGCCGGCACAGTAATTTGGCCCGGATCCGTTACAAATACGCCGGTCACTTCGGAGTACGTGTACTCGGTGCCTAAAGTCCAAGCCGTTCCGTTGAAGGCTACCGTAATACCGGTCAATACGGGATTGAAAGTATCGGTAACCGATGCATTATCCGAAGCCACTGCCGGTGTATTGCCATAGTTTTGAATCACAAACGTATAAGTGACGCGATCGCCATCGTTTACGGGGATGGGATCAATACTCTTTGTAATGGTCAAATCCGGTGCCTGCTCCGGTGTAATGGTTTCTTGCGCAGTGGGAATATTCTCGCCGCTAACCGTTACCGTGTTGGTTACAGAATCCCCTACGCCTAAGGGCGCAAACTGTGTTACAGTGGTTTCGTAAACCAAGGTTGCGTTGCCGTTTGCGGGGATGCTAATGCCGGTGAAAGTCAAAGGCGGGCCGGGGTTCTCAGCGGGAGCGGGTTGTAAAATGCCGTTCACATAATACCGCACCGAATTTGCGGTATACGCAAGAGGATACAAGGTATTACCGCCAAAGGTGTATGCGCCTAAATCGTCGGATACTGTTACGTTCTGCAAGGCTGTCCCGCCGGAATTCACAATGCTGATGACATAAACGACAGTGTCGCCCTGGGTATACGTTTCCGTAATGGCCGTCTTGGAAACGGCTACGGTCTCCAACACTTCGCCCACAGCAACGTTGGAGTTTACCACTTCATTGTTGTACGTCAGTTGTGCCTGATTGGTAAATTGAGCCATAGAATCTCTCCTTTATTCAGTATTACAAGAATAACTCCTTGCACCGAATATTTTATGTTGCAGGAGAGAAAGATGTGTTACGTATCTTCTTCCGGATAGGTCAGGCCCCACGCGGTGCGAAGATCTGTCATCAGTGTCATTACGTCTTGAGTCAAGGGAAGCAGCATCCGGCTGTGATCGCCTGTGCAGATAGCCTCTTCCATATCTATCATTTCATAGTATAAAGCATTTTCCCGGGCACCCACGGAAATTTCCTCCACGCGACCGGTTTCCGCATCTACCCAAATCGCTTTATCACCTCGGGGATATTCCATCACTTCTAAGTAGCCCCGGTCGAAGCTGACCATGGCGCGCTTGGGCTGTTTGGAGTGGAGAGAGAGGGCGATGGTGGCCATCTGTCCCAGGTCATTTTGGAGTAAAATGGTCGCCTGTTCATCTACGCCTGTCACACAAGGGCGCATTTGGCTTTGCACCTTGGTGGGACAAGCATCCATGAAACTGCGGGCAAAACTTAACGCGTATACGCCGATATCCAGCAAAGCACCGCCGGCTAAATTCCGATTAAAGAAACGATTGTTCATATCATAGGGTTTGAAACTGCCGAAATTCAGGGTCATGATTTGCATGCGGCCAAAATCGCCTGCTTGGGCGCGACGCCATAATTCTTTATAAATAGGCATATGCCAGATGGTCATGGCCTCTGCCAGCACTAACCCTTTGCTTGCGGCCAAGGCAACCATTTCATTCAGCTCTTGGCTATTTAAAGTGATGGATTTCTCCACCAATAAGTGTTTGCCGTGCTCTAATGCCTTCTTCATAAAAGGATAATGGGTGTTGTGGGGCGTGGTGAGGTAGACAATATCCACGTTTGGATCGGTGAAAAGATCGTCTATGCAATCGTATACTTTCTCAACACCGTATTTTTCTCCGAAGGCAATGGCTTTGGATTGGGTGCGATTGGCCACCCCGTAGAGTTTCTTGCCCATTTTACCCAAAGCCATCGCCATTTCATTGGCAATCACACCGGTACCCAGTACCGCCCATTTTAACGCGCGCATTGTAGAACCTCCTACATAAAGTTGGCAAAAATACCGGCAACGCCCACGGTGATGAGGCCGGAAATCACAATGGAAAGGCTGCTCATGGCGCCTTCTACTTCGCCGATCTCAAAGGCTTTGGCCGTGCCTAATGCGTGGGACGCAGAGCCGATGGCAATGCCCACCGCGATTTTCTCTCGAATGCGGAACAGACGACAAATGCCTTCCGCAAATAAATTGCCCAGCACGCCGGTAATCAAAATAATGGTTACGGTGATGGACACGTAGCCGCCAAATTCTTGGCTGATGCTCATACCGATGGCGGTGGTGACGGATTTGGGCAGGAATGTAATGTATTCCTCGTGGGAGAGGGTGAAAATGGCGCACAAAGCCAGTACGCTGGTAAGGCTTGTGAGTACGCCGGATACGATGCCTGCCAGCACCGCTACATAATTCTTCTTTAACAATTCAAATTGTTGATACAAGGGTACTGCCAGACAGATGGTGGTGGGCGTCAGCAGATAATGGAGATAATGAGCCCCTTGATAATAAGTCTGGTAGTCGATGTTGAAGATCAGCAAAATGGAAATAATAATACCGATGGAAATTAAAGTGGGATTGAAAAGGGCTGATTTCAGTTTCTTCTTTATAAACATGCCGAAG
>JAFYOJ010000009.1 GCA_017560225.1 Clostridia bacterium | reverse complement strand
GTATACGTACAGTCATGAGGCGGTCCTTGCACGTCGGTAATAGCATAAACAATACGCATATTCGGCTCACAATACAGTTCCTGAAGCCGCGTCTTGTAGTCCACAAATTCAAATTGGGACGATGCTTGTTCAATCACTTGACTAAAGCCAATTCGGTTGAGCAACACATCGGATACCATTTCAAAATCCGAGTCCAAATAAACAGCCGCAATCAGACTTTCCAGTGCGTCGGCTAAAATGGACGGTTTGCTGCGTCCACCCGTTTGTTCTTCCCCATTGCCCAAAAGCAAGCAGCGATCAAGGCCTATACGCAAAGCAACCTCAGCAAGTGCAGCTTCGCACACAACCGACGCACGAAGTCTGGACAACTTTCCCTCTGGCATGGTCTGGAAATGGTGATATAAATAAGTACTCACAACCATTCCCAACACAGAATCCCCTAAGAATTCCAAGCGTTGATTGCTCTCGCCGTGGTGCTTGCCAAAACGCTCATTGGCATAAGACGTATGGGACATAGCCAGTTTCAGCAACTCTCTATCCCGGAAAACGTATTGAATTTCCAATTCAAGATCGGACCAATTACTCATTTCTGAATGTTCTTTACGTACTCCACTACATCGCCCACAGTAGAAATCTTCTCTGCTTCGCTATCGGGAATTTCAACACCGAAAGTTTCTTCCAAAGCCATTACAAGCTCTACGATATCCAAAGAGTCAGCACCCAAATCATCTACGAAAGAAGACTCCATTGTCACCTTATCCTCGTCTACGCCTAACTGCTCACAAACGATGTCTCTGATTTTCTCAAACATAATCCACATTCCTTTCCAATCTACAAAATATCTTTATATAGTAAACGCAACTTGCAGGAAAATATTACTTCTTAGCAAGTGCGTTAAACTCTGTTCGAATGTCCTCTAAGAACGTACTCTTTGCCAGCGCATTGGCCTTAGAGATAACGTAACGAATTGTACGGGCATTGCTGTTTCCGTGGCTCTTAATAACCAAACCGTCCACACCCAGCACCGGCGCGCCACCGTTAATATCCGCATCCACCGTCTTCTTAAATTCATCCAGGCCGTCTTTGAGCAGCATGGCACCGATCTTGGAGCGAAGATTCTGCAACAACATCTTCTTCATACCTCCAATCATAAACTTAGAAGCGCCTTCTGTCAATTTCAAAATAACGTTTCCGGTGAAGCCGTCCGTTACCACAACGTCCGCAACGCCTTCAAAGAGGTCTTTGCCCTCTACGTATCCTACGTAGTTCAAAGAAGATGCACGAAGCAACTTATTGGCATCCTTTACGTCTTCCGTACCTTTTTCTTCTTCCGTACCTACGTTTACAAGACCAATCTTAGCATTGTCCAAGCCGAATACAGCCTTCATATAGGCCGCACCTAAATAGGCAAACTGCAAATAGTAATTCGGTCGGCACGTCATATTAAGGCCAGAATCCAACAAAAGCATACGGCCCCGTTTGTTGGGAATCACCGAACCAAGAGAGGGACGGTCTACGCCTTTGATTCTGCGTAAAATAGTAACAGAACCCACCAAAAGAGCGCCGCTGCTGCCTGCAGACACAAATACGTCGCCTTCCTTCTGCTTCAGCATTTGGAAACCGATTACCATAGAAGAATCTTGCTTACTCTTAATGGCTTTCGTAGGCGATTCATTATTGGAAATCACCTGAGAAGCGTGACGCACCGTTAAACGACCGGTATCATACTTGGCATCTAACAATAGATCTTCAATCATTCTTCTGTCGCCAATCAGAACAATCTCAATATCTTCTTCCTGTTTCAAGGCGTCTAAACAACCTTGCACAATGGCATGAGGTGCGTGATCGCCGCCCATAGCATCTACCAAAATTCTCATACGGTCTTCACCTCTCCATTCAAAATGTATTTTGCACGGAAAATCTCTTTCCGTTCACAGTAAATACTCACCCAAATTACGCAAGAGTCCTTTCGAACGGACTTCAACTCACTGCGGGCAATCAGCTTACAATTCGGTCCAACAGGAACTTTGTACTTAATACTCGCCACGTTAATCAGGGCCGCACGAAAACCCGCGGTTGTTGTAACCAAATCCTCTGCCATGGTATATAAATACTGGCTTCGCACAACATTGGTCCCCGGGAAACACATACTCTCATCGGTATATAAAACAGAAATTCCCCGAATCCCCTCTTCAATATCCATAATTTCCGCATTCCCCATAGAATGTGGTTCTGCAGTCTGCTCGTGTGCTACACTCAGCACGCGTTCCCGAAGTTCCGGGATATTCAATGCAGTGCGATCCAACCGAATGGTCGCAATGCTTACATTCAAATGTTCTGCCAATTCTCCATCGGTTAAGAAAGGAGATTCATTCAATAATTGAAGAAGTTCTTCATGTCTTTTCTGCCGTACTTCCGATCGACGACTCATTATTATCACCTGCTACTAAATTAACAATGGAAGTATACCAAACCGCTTTCCAAATGTCAATCTTCCTGCAAAATTATTTCGCCTGCATAAACAAAGTACGGTTCTTCCAAAGGTACTCTGCACCGGACCAAATGGTCAGAATCACCGCAACGATCATCAAAATATCCCCCAGTAAGCGAAGAATCTCCGCAAACATACCTCCAAACACCGGCACTGTCAGCAAAACGATAATCGCAATCGTCTGAAAAATCATCTTCAACTTACCCATCTTCCCTGCCGCAATGACAACACCCTTGCTGGCCGCAATCATACGCACACCGGATACCATAAACTCACGCGTAAGAATAATCAACGTAGACCAAATATAAATGCCGTGGAACAAACCTTCCGTATCGACCAAAATCAGAGACAGCAAAGCAGACGTCACCAAAAGTTTATCCGCAATGGGATCCAAGAACTTGCCGAAATCCGTAACCATATTGTTCTTTCTTGCAAGATGGCCATCCAACGCATCTGTAATAGATGCCACAATGTATACAATCAAAGCAATCCAAGCCCGTACAAGCGCATTGGGACACAATACGTCCGGCAACGGAAAAGCAAAGAAAGCGAATACAATTACAAGTACAAAGCGGGTCAACGTCAATTTATTCGGTAAATTCATTTGAAATAGCTCCTCTCATCAAACGAACTTCATTATACACGACAAGGAAGAAAAGGTCAAACCACCGTGCCGGTGACGTCATATTCTTCCCCAATCAAAACCTTTACAGAAACCAAATCCCCCGGTTCCAAAGGCTCTTCGGAGGTAAAATACACTTTGCCGTCCACATCCGGTGCTTCCCCGTAGGAACGTCCTACATAGAAGATGCCGTCATCACTAACAGACTCCGTAATCACCTGCACAACGCTGCCTACCCGCGCCTGATTCTTTCGAAGAGAAATATTCTGTGCCAATTCCATCAAACGGTTTCTGCGGTCTTTCTTTACTTCTTCCGGCACCTGATTCTCCATCTTGGCCGCCTCTGTGTTTTCTTCCGGAGAGTAACAAAATACCCCTACTCGATCAAATTCATATTCCTGTATAAAGTCATATAATTCTTCAAATTCAGCTTCCGTCTCTCCCGGGAAACCAACAATAAAAGAAGTACGCATGACACAATCCGGGAACAGCGTACGGAAGCGACGAAGCACCCCGCAAATTTCCTCTTTCGTACCCCGTCTGTTCATGCGCTTCAGAATGTCATTATTGATGTGTTGCAAAGGCAAATCCAAGTAGTGAACAAACTTCTTACAACGGCTCATAGCTTCCAGTAAATCCTCTGCCATCTCATCCGGATATAAATAAAGAACACGAATCCATTGAATACCGTCAATCTCGTCTAAAGCCTCCATCAAAGATGCTAACATAGGCTTTCCATACAGGTCTGTGCCGTATCGGGTGGTGTCTTGGGCAATCAAATTAATTTCCCGAACACCCTGCAAGGCCAGCAACTTCGCTTCTGCCACAATCTTCTCCATGGGACGACTTCTGAAACCGCCACGAATCAAAGGAATGGCACAGTAAGAACAACGATTGTCACAGCCCTCTGCAATCTTGATATACGCGCTGCCGGCAGGCGTCGTCAGCACACGGGAACTTTCCATATAGTCTACACCGTAATCGTCACTGACACGGATCACAGGTAGAAGATTCCCGTTTAGGCAAAGATCCACCACCTGCGCAATATCCGCGCAATGGTTAATGCCCACCAATCCATCCACTTCAGGAAGTTCCGCACAAATCTCCTCGGTATAGCGTTCCGCCAGGCAACCGGCTACGATCAAAACGCGGCACTTGCCTACTTCCGAATCCTTATATTCGCCCATCTCTAAAATGGTCTGAATAGCTTCTTCTCTGGCACTTTCCAAGAAAGCACAAGTATTAACAATCAATACCTCTGCCTGTGCAGGATCCTGTACTATTCCATAGCCGGCTTCCTGCAAAGTCCCCAGCATTAATTCTGTATCCACTTGATTCTTAGCACAACCCAAGGAAATCACGCCAACGTTAATTGCTTGTTTCATCTCAGCACACTCCATCTTCTTCCCCATACGTCCGCATCACAGAACGAATAGTTTCTCCCGAAAAACCTTTTCCCGCAAGATAGCGATAAACCTTCGCCTGTTCTTTCCGAGAACAGCAGGATGATAAACCGGAAAATTTCTTTTGAATCAATTGACGAGCCGCTTCCGTCTCATCCAGTTCCACGTCTGCCAAAGCAGTTTCAATCAGATCTCGTGGAATGCCCCTTTTTGACAGTTCCGACGCAATACTGCGTTTAGACGTAGGCTTCTTCAACTGAACACGCAAATAAGACGTTACGTAGCGCACGTCATCTACATACTGCAGTTCGCGAAGATGCGTCAGCAACATTTCCATAGCATCCTCGCGGAAAGGAAGCCACGCCGGTTCCAACTCTTCATAATCCAACTCTGCCACCCGCTGCCGCACTTGCGTTTCGGTGCGTTTGGTAAAAACAACGAAAGGAAGCACCGCTGTCAACATCCGTCTAAACAACACACGAACAATTAATGTTTCAAACGGGTGCTTCAGTTCTGCTTCCTCGTATAAATAATATTCAGCCACTTCTTCTGAAGAGAAATAAAGAGAAAGCCCTGTATTGAAAGTAACACAGTAGCCTTCTTGAATCGCGATTCCACTTCGCTTTCTCTTCTTACCGGCGGTATCCCGGGCAGAAGGCACTGCGATCTTCTTACAAGATACCACCGACTGAATCTGTTCCATCATCTTCGATTACTTTCTGTAAGGAGGTACCGGCGGAGGCGGAACCATATCCATACCGGGTGCCGGTGGCGGTGTCTGGGGCACAACTTCTGCCGAAGCGACCTGTACAGATTTACCATCCTTCTCCGATAAACGGGTACGGATCTTCTGCTCAATTTCTTCCATAAAAGCAGGATTGTCCTTCATATACTGCTTCACGTTATCACGACCTTGTCCCAACTTCTGATCTCCATAGTAGAAGAAAGAACCGCTTCTGTGAATAATATCCTCACTGACAGCAAAGTCAAGAATATTGCCAACCTTGGAAATACCCTCACCATAGATAATGTCGAACTCAGCCTCGCGGAAAGGCGGAGCCACCTTGTTCTTCACCACTTTCGCACGAGTGCGGTTACCGATCACATCCGAACCGGATTTAATAGCCTCTACTCTGCGGATATCCAAACGAACAGATGCATAGAATTTCAACGCACGACCACCGGTTGTGACTTCCGGATTACCGTACATCACGCCTACCTTCTCACGAAGCTGGTTAATAAAGATCGCCACAGTCTTAGACTTGTTAATGACACCGGAAAGTTTCCGAAGAGCCTGGGACATCAAACGAGCATGAAGACCCACGTGAGAATCACCCATCTCGCCGTCAATTTCTGCTTTCGGTACCAATGCCGCAACAGAGTCAATAACAATAACGTCAATAGCGCCACTGCGCACCAAGGCTTCTGCGATTTCCAGCGCCTGCTCACCGGTATCCGGCTGTGCAACAATCAAATTATCAATATCTACACCTAAATTCTTGGCATAAACAGGATCCAACGCATGTTCTGCATCGATGAAAGCCGCTTCTCCACCATTTCTCTGTGCCTCTGCAATGACGTGCAAAGCAACCGTGGTCTTACCGGAAGATTCCGGTCCGTAAATTTCAATAATACGGCCTCTGGGAAGACCGCCTACGCCTAATGCCATATCCAATCCCAAAGAACCTGTAGATATAGTATCAATATTCATATGGACATTGTCACCCAGCTTCATAACAGCGCCTTTACCGAACTGTTTATCAATCTGTGCCATTGCTATTTCCAATGCTTTACGCTTCTCCGACAAACGCTTGCCGTCGTTCATATCTGCCATACTTAAACCTCCTATCCAAAACAACAAAAGGACAAAACTCACACTAAGAATTGTATCCTGTAACCTCCATTGGTGTCAAGTGAAACTTAGCCCATTTCTCCCTGCAACAAAGACAATTCCTTCTCACTCAAATACCGCCAACGTCCCGGCTTCAAATCCCCTAATTCCAAGGGTCCGAAAGCCGTTCTGTTTAACGAAACAACCGGGTGTCCGATCTTCTCCATCATGCGTCGCACCTGACGGTTCCGGCCCTCCCGAATCCGCACTTCCGCAATAGCATTCTTCCCTTTATATCCAATAACCGTTAGTAAAGCAGGCAGCGTCTTTCCGTCCTCCAACTCAAGACCGTCCGCAAACTTCTTCACGTGACTCTCATTGGGCGTTCCCTTTACCACCGCCTCATAAGTCTTCCAAATTTCAAAGGAAGGATGGGTCATCTTCTGCATAAAGTCGCCATCATTGGTCAATAGCAACAAGCCGGAACTATCGTAGTCCAAACGGCCTACAGGATACACACGTTCCTCCACCCCTTCCAACAAATCCACCACGCAAGTGCGCTCCCGGTCATCCTTAACACTGCAAAGCACACCACAGGGTTTATTCATCAGAATATACACTTTATGGGCTTCCGGTTTCACCGATTTTCCGTCTACCAAGATTCGTTCCTTCCCGGTTACCTTCACACCCATTTCCGTAACAATGGTACCATTTACGGATACGTGTCCCTCCTCAATTAACTTCTCTGCAGCACGGCGGGACGCCACACCGCATTGTGCTAAATATTTCTGCAAACGCATAGGTTCCATCTTATCTCAACCTTTCTTCCAATACTTTTCCAAAACAATAATTTTCCATTTTCAAGAACTTCGCCGCAGCATCGGCCATAGCCCGCTCCGGTACTAAACCAATCAACTCCGAGGACACCACCCGGGCACCCAAACGAGCCGCCTCCCGTTCCACCGCCGTATAAACCTCATACAAGCCGGTCACTTCATAGTCCGTCAGATTCACGGAAACCTGGGCACCTTTGCCCTCTAACATCATGCCAAGGGCCTTCACACAAGGAAGTCCGCCGTCACGCTCCCGGATAATTCCCGAAATCTTCCGGGCCACCGCAATATCATCCGTATCTAATAAGAAATTGTACGCAATTAAGAATTTCCGTACGCCCAGCACCACCGCGCCGGCAGACGGATGAGGCTTACAATCGCCGAAATCCGGTGCCCACTTAGGATCTTGCATCTTACTTTCCAATCCTTCAAAACCACCCTTGCGCACATCCGCCAGATTCTTACAATGCGGCCGCGTCGCCGCAGACTCATACAAGTACACCGGAATCCCCAGTTCAGACCAAATCCGCGCCCCAATCTTTCGGGCAAGCGCCACACATTCCTCCACCGTCACACCCTCAATGGGAATCAGCGGCACCACGTCCGCAGCGCCCACACGGGGATGCTCGCCCTTATGGGTACGAAGGTCAATGCGATCCCGGGCAGTCCCAATGGCCGCCAATAAAGCATTTTCAATTTGCTCCGCCGTTCCTGCCGCGGTAAAAACGCTTCGGTTGTGGTCCACGTCCCCGGAATAATCCAACAAACGCGCACCGGCGCCCCGAAAACTTGCCGCAATGGCATCTAAGGTTTCCTGATTCCGTCCCTCGCTGAAATTCGGTACAGTTTCAATGATCATAAAACAATCCTTTCCGGGTGTCCCGCCCGTAAATAATACAAATAAATCTCATCCGGCGCTTTCCCAAAAGCGCGAAGACAAGCTTCCCGATACACGGAAATCTGAGACAGATATCGTTCCGAGTACGCGGTGAAATTCCGGGTAATACGGTCGCTCTTGAAATCTACCAGCAAAAGTTTTCCGTCGATTTCCGCGATGCAGTCCATCACACCCTGTACAGCGGTCTCACCGGGCAGATCCTCCCCGGTCAGTTCTTTCCAAGGGCGCAGGAAGGTAAAAGGCACCTCTCGCATCATCCACACATTTCGGCTTAATGCCAAGGCGAAGTCGGAGGTAAAATAGTCCACCAATACGCTAACAGGCACTAAAGCTTGGTCCTCTGCCGTCATAAATCCATTATCCACCATGGTTTGGAGCAGTTCCTTTGCATAGGATTCCATCTCTACCCGATCCGACGACATCCGACTGTAGTCCGCTTGTTGCAAAGCACTATGCAGCAACGTTCCTATTTGCGTGCCACCCGGATCTTCTGTTAAATTCTTCGGACCCTTTTGCGCAGGCACGTCAACCGAAACCATCGAATCATCCTTCTCCAAATCCCCCAACTGAGAAACAGAAACCTTTGCCGGCGCAATTTGTACGCTTGATCCTTGTACAGAAACATCCCCCTTATAAGGTGGCATAGTGGGAAGCTCATACGTATATAACAATTGGTCTTTCGATACTTGTTGAGAAACATCCAACTCCTGTGTATAAGCGGCCGGTCGAATAACGTAAGCATCCGAAATATGACAGCCAAGCGCCATAACCAGCAACGCCAAATAATTATCCGTATGAAGTACGTAATAGTCTAAAGGCATCCCACCATCTTCGTCACAACAACGTTTCTTCGACTCAATATAACTGCCGGCATCCTCTGAAATGGTACCGATAACAAACAATTTTTCCTTTGCTCTTGTAAGCGCAACATAAAGGACGCGAAGTTCCTCCGCTTTGTTATCCAAAGCCATTTGCTGACGCACCGCCAATCGCATAATGGATGGATAAATAAAACGTTTCTCCCGATCATAACACGTAGGACCAAATCCCAAGTCCCGATGGAGAAGCAATTTATCGGATTCATCCTTCTTCTCTCGCTCAGCGCCGGCGTTACAAAGAAATACCACCGGAAATTCCAATCCTTTACTGCCGTGGATCGTCATAATCTGCACCGCGTTCAGACCGTCCTCCGCAAGACCGGCTCCCTCTACTTTCTTCTTCCCTTTCTCCAAAGCTTCCAAGCGATGGACAAAGGTATACAAACCTTTATTGGTGTTGGTGTCATATTGTACCGCACGATTCATCAAAAGCAGTAAATTCTGTCTGGCAATTTCGCCATTGGGAAGCGTGCGAAGGGCATCGAAGAAGCCGTTTTCGTGCATACACTTCCACACCGTCTCACCGATGGTACAATCTCTTGTTTCTATACGGAGAGCTTGTATGCGTGCCACACTGTGGGCAACAGCGCCTTGATTTGCCACAGAATAGCGCAAGACTCGATCCCAGAAGCAAAGCCCTTTCTCCGGTACCTCCAGTTTAATTTGCGCCAATACGTCATCGGAAATGCCATAAATATTCCGCAGTACGGCAATCAAAGGAATATCTTGCCGGGGATTGTCCAACACTTTCAAGAAAGAAAACAGCACTTGCACTTCCGGCCGTTTGAAGAAATTACTTTTCTCCGGACAAACAGCAGGAATATTTTGAAGCATTAAATAATCGCCAAACACACGCGCATGCTTCTTGGCACTGCGCAGCAAAATACAAATATCACCATAACAAATGGGACGCATCCGCTCGGTACGCTTATCGTAAACCGGGTACCCTTCTTCAATTAAAGTTTGAATACGTCTTGCCACCTCATGCAATTCAGGCAACAACTCATAATCAAATCCTTGTTTATTAACAAGCACCACTTCGGTTTGCGGCTGTGGCACAGGGTCTTCCGGTTTTATTTCTACACGGTCATAATAATTAGCGCCGTAATTCAAATACTCTTCTTCGGTATAGTCCATACCGCAGGTATTCTGGCGCATAAGGCCGCGGAATACGCCGTTAACCGTGTCCAGAATTGCCTTTCTGCTGCGGAAATTCTTATATAGACATACGCGCGCACCGTTTCCGTTGCTCTTACCCTCCCGAACGTCTCGATAACGCAAATATTTATCCAGGAAAAGGTCCGGACACGCCTGGCGGAATCCATAAACACTTTGCTTAATATCTCCTACCATAAACAGATTCGGGGTACCATTCCATTTTCCGGAAACCAACGTCAAGATTGCCTCTTGAATCAAGTTCGTGTCCTGATATTCATCAATAAAGATTTCTTTAAACTGAGACTGATAGCGAAGTGCCACATCAGAAGGTACGTACGTACCATCCGGTTGGTCATTCTTCAGTACATGATAGGCAATATGTTCCAGATCGTTATAGTCCAACAGGTGACTTTCCCGTTTCTTCGCAGCAAAGGTGTCAATTAAACTGCAGGCCATCTCTCCCAGCAACACAACGTCCTCTTTCAGTACGTCTGCCTGCAAAAGAGGACCGGGAACGTCAGGAGAAAAATATCGTTTTTGAATGGTGGCAAGCTGCTTTTTGATGGCTGTTCTGCGATCCGAAAACCCCGCAACCGCGGCTTTCCCATCCGGCGAAAGAGCGTCCTTTGCTTTAGCAGACAGCATACCCAGTTTCGTCATTTGAATCTGTTCCAAGGCTTGCTGTGCATCCACCCACGAAAGATTAGGCTCAGATAACGCGTCCACTGCTTTACTAAACTGGGCACGATCATCCTCTAAGGTTTTGAGATACGGCGCAACTTGATGGAACAATGTAATTCGGTACAGTTGTTCCACCGCCACCTTTTGTGCCTGCATTTCAACACGGAGATTGCGAATTAAAGTTTGTCCCCATACCGTTTCTGTTAAATCATGATCATCCAAAGATTGGAATTGTGCCGCATTCTCCCGAATCCACTTCTTCGGTTCCGGAAAAGCAAGGGCAAACAAAGCAATTTTCTTAATCAGCTCCACCAATTCATCATCGGAGCGATAGGAGGCATACGTATCTACCAATCCTTCGTACGGGGTACTGTGAGATTGACTGTATGCTTCACAAACGTCTTCTGCACATTCTTGAAACAGAGCGTCAATTTCCGCATCATCTCCTACGGTAAAGGATCCGTCAATGCCACTTTCTTTACTATTATTCAAAATCACTTTGGTACAAAATCCGTGAATGGTTGTAATGGTTGCTCTGGCAAGCAAGGTCTGTTGCACATAGATACGCTTAGCAAGTTCTTCCGTAACATCCGATTTATACAAACGCGCATCCAAAGCTTCAAACAAACGTTGACGCATCTCCTGCGCTGCCGCTTTCGTAAAGGTAACAATCAAAAGGCGGTCCACGTCGCAAGGCGTGGTATTCTCTCCCAGTATTTTACGTAAAATGCGCGCAACCAATACAGCCGTCTTACCGGATCCTGCCCCCGCTGCAACTAACAAATCATCGCCTTCTGTTTCAATCGCGGCCTCTTGTGCCTTAGTCCACTCCATAGAAACACTCCAAAATTCCATCTCTGATACAATCCGCGATCGCAGTTTGATATTGCGGATCCACTAAGATCTTCTCATCATATTCATTGGTCAAGTAACCCAATTCAATCGTAATCGCGGGGACGCGACTCCAGTTTAAGAACGTATCACTCCCCGTCTTTGTTGCAGGCACACCGGAAAGGCCGGTACACTGTGCAATTCGATCAATAATTGCATTGGAAAGGTTCTCATACCGAAGGGTTGCGTTGCTTTGAAGGCTGCTTGTAACGCCGGAAGCATCTTTGCTTTCCCCGCTGTTACAGCTAATACGAAGTACCACGTGGCACTTCACTTTGCTTTCTCCTTCACCGCCAAGAATTTGCGCTCGCTGGGCATTGCTTAAATTGACGGAAGCATCCTCTTTCGTCAGCACCACCCGGGCACCCTCCAATTCCAAAATTCGTTTCAGAATCTTGACAACATTTAAGTTGACCTCATAGTCCGGGGTATTGCTGTTGACACCAAAAATTCGTTCGTCCATTTTGGGTTTTTGCGTCGATCCCCAAGGAGAAATGGTTTCTGTTGAGATATCCATCACCACTTGTCCATCGGGATCCAATCCTACGATTAAACCATTCAACCGACCGGGCAAATATTCATCTTCCGAATTAAAGGTACTGCCGTAGACGTAGCCAATCTTACCGGCTTCCTCCACCTTGTACCAAATTCCTTTCTCCAAGACTTTCAATTCTGTGCAATGTTCCACCTTCCCAATGACCGGGTAAGAGAAACCGGGACCGGATCGAAGCCAAATTTCTTGTTTGGTGGTAGCCACCACCACTTCTTTCCCTTTCATTTGAAAAGGAATATACTGAGGTTCCGTTGCATAAACACAAAGTGCGCCGGCAATCAATACAAGCCCGGCAAATAGCATGCATACCCATCG